>NZ_JBELIE010000019.1:0-31470 GCF_042091075.1 Sphingomonas sp.
ACGGTGCAGGATTTCGGGCTGAACCGTCTCCGGCAGTTGGTCCAACACCTTACCGCCCACCTCGGGATCGAGGTTGGCGATCAGCACCGCGGCGATCTGCGGATGCTCCTTGTCGAGCATGCCGGCGATCTCGCTCGCGTCGAGCCAGTCGAGCAGGTCGATCTCGCACACCGCCTCGGTGGGGGTGATGCGCGCCAGCACGCTCTCCGCCTTTTCGGGGCCGAGCGCGCGCGTCATCACCGATTCCACCTTGCGGCCCGGATCGAAGGTGATCCCGGTCCGGTCGCGCGCGCGGCCGACGAAATCGTCGAGCACATTGTCGACCTCTTCCTCGCTGACGTCCGCGACCGCGAACATCGCGCTGCCCAGGTTGCGCACTTCTTCGGGATCCAGCTTCTGCAGGATCGCGGCGGCCTCGTCGTCGCCGACGAGCATCATCAGCACCGCGGCGCGCTCGACGCCGGTGAAGGTGCGGGGGGAGGTGAGCGCACTCATGATTTGGCGTCGGCGGCGATCATGTCGCGTACCGCCAGCGCGGCGCGCGCGGGATTGTCGCGGGTGAAGCCCCGAACCGCGGTGATGCGCTCCTCGTAATTGCGGCTCGTCTCGATCTGGTCGAGGCTGACCGGCGCGGCGACGGCGATGCCATTCTCATCGGTCGCGCCGTTGGCGTCGGGCGAGGGCAACGCCGCCCCGCGCGCCGCGGCAACCTCGTCCGTGGCATCCTCACGCTTCTTCATCAATGCCTTGGCGAGCGGTCGCACGCCCAGCAGCAGCACCAGCAGCGCGATCACCACCGCCGTCAGGTTGCGCGCGATCATCGGGATCAGCGCATTGTCATACCATTTCGGCCCGGCGGCGCTGTCGGTGCCGGACGCGGCGAATTTCCGGCTGATGACGGTGACATTGTCGTTGCGGGTCTGGTCGAAGCCGACCGCGCCCTTCACCAGATCGGTGATCTGGTTGACTTCCATCGCGGTGCGGCGGCCGGTGTCGGGGTCGCGCAGCAGCACCGCGACCGAGAGCCGCTTGATCCCGCCCGGCGCGGCGCGCGTCACCGAAACTTCCTTGTTGAGATCATAGGCGCGCTGGAAGCTATCCGACTGCTTGTTGGCATCGGGGGCGGGGCCGCCGGCGGTCGGCGCGGGTGTCGGCACGCCCGGATTGCCGGTAGCGGGCTGCGGCGTCGACAGCTGCGAGGCGGGTGGCGGGGTGTTGCTCAGCGCACCCGGAATCCCGCCCGGCGCCTGGCCATTGGCCATGTTGCCGGTCCAATTGCCGGTTTCGGCACGCAGGCGGCCATCCTTGTCGTAGCTTTCGCGTGTCGCGCTGGTTTCGTCCAGATTGACGTCCGCCTGCACCTCGGCGGTGAAGTTGCCGGCCCCGACCAGCGGGGTCAGCAGCTGGATCAGCTGCTGGCGATATTTGTCCTCCACACGGCGCTGGAAATCGATCCGGGCGTCATTGGCGGCATCGGCGCCGTCGCCATGCTTGGTCAGCAGGCCGCCGAGCTGGTCGACGACCGTCACCGAATCGGGCTTCATGCCCGGCACCGACGAGGCGACGAGATTGATGATCGACTGCACCTGCGCCTCGCTGAGCGAGCGACCGCCCTGCAGCTTCAGCACCACCGAGGCGGAAGGCGCGGCATTGTCGCGCACGAACACGCTCGCTTCGGGCATGGCGAGATGGACGCGCGCCTCGGCGACGGCGTCGATCTCCTGGATCGAGCGGGCGAGTTCGGTCTCCCGCGCCTGGCGCAGGCGTTCGCCCTCCACCGCGCGGCTGACGCCCATCGGCAGCTGGTCGAGGATCGCATAGCCGCCGGGCGCCTGCTTGGGCAGGCCCTGGCCCGCCAGCAGCATCCGCGCCTTGCTATACTGGTCCTCGTCGACGGTTAGGGCACCCGTGCCCTCGTCGATCCGGCTCTTGATGTTCGCCTGCGTCAGCGCGGCGGTGACCGCCTGCTTGTCGGCGTCGGTCAGCCCCTGGAACAGCGTCTTCTGCGTCGGCGTCGACAGCGTCATCCACGCCAGCGCGGCGGCGCCGATCAGCGCGACCAGCATCGCCATCGGCAGGCTGCGGCGCACCGCGGGCTGCGCCAGGACAGACTTGATCTGCAACAGCGGGTTGGCGAACTTCTCGGGCAGCGCGGGCGCGGCACCGGGCGTGGTGGTGGCGAGTGCAGTGGTCATCGATTACACCGGCATGCTCATGATGTCCTTGTAGGCGGACAGCAATTTGTTGCGGACCTGCAGCGTGGCCTCGAACCCTACCGAGGCTTCCTGGCGGGCGAGCATCACCTTGGCGATATCGACCGTCTCACCGCGTTCGTAGCTTTCCGACAGCGCGCTTGCCTTGTTCTGGCTCGCGTTCACGTCCTTCAGCGCGTCCTGCAGCGTATCGGCGAAGCTCGCGGGCTTCGTCGCGGCACTCTGCGTCGGGGCGGCGCCCTCGGCCGATCCGGCGCGGGCCAGCGCCTGGTTGCGTTCCAGGATCTGCGCGCGCAGCTGCATCACGCGGTCGACGCTCATCGCGCCACCGACACCACCGACGCCGCTCATGCCGAAGCCGCCCAGGCAGTGGCGGGCCGGGCGAGGTCGTCACCCTGTTCGCGCGCCTTGGCGAGGCGATAGCGCAGCGTGCGCTCGGAGATGCCCAGGCGCCGCGCGGTCTCGACGCGGCTGCCGCCGCACGCGGCCAGCATCTCGCGGATCGCCTGGAATTCGCTCATCTGCACCACATTGCCCAGGGTCGCCGGCTCGGCGGGCAGGGCAGGGGCGGCAGGCGCGACCGCGAACAGCGGCGTCACCGGGCTGGTTTCGCGGAAGGTGAAGCTGATCGGGCGGTCGAACACGATGTGGCTCGCCTCGATCGTGTCGCCGCCGGCGAACAGCAGCGCGCGCTGGATCACGTTCTCCAGCTCGCGCACGTTGCCCGGCCAGTCGTGGCGGATCAGCGTCTCGACCGCCTCGGCGGTCGGCCACGGCACCACCGCGCGGGTTCCGGCATGGCGCAGGATCATCGTCGCGGCGAGCGCCGGAATGTCCTGCGTGCGGTCGGCAAGCGGCTTGGTGCTGAGTGGGAAGACCGACAGGCGGTAGTAGAGATCGGCGCGGAAGCGGCCCGCGGCGACTTCGGCCTGCAGGTCGCGGTTGGCGCAGGCGACGACGCGTACGTCGATGGGCTGCGGCACGGAGGCGCCGATCGGCACCACCTCGCGCTCCTGCAGCACGCGCAGCAGCTTGGCCTGCAGGTTAAGCGGCATCTCGGCGATTTCGTCGAGCAGCAGCGTGCCCCCATCGGCGGCGCGGAAGAAACCGTCTCCGCCCGAGGACGCGCCGGTGAACGCGCCCTTGGTATGGCCGAACAGCATCGCCTCCAGCATCGATTCGGGCAGCGCGGCGCAGTTGATCGCGACGAACGGGCCGTCGCGGCGCGAGGAACTCAGGTGGATCGTGCGCGCCAGCACTTCCTTGCCGGTGCCGGTCGGACCGTTGATCAGCACGGTGATATCGGCCTGCGCCACCCGTTCCGCGAGCGCCAGCAGCGCGAGCGATTCGGGATCGGCGGCGGTAGGCAGTTCGGGGCCGCCGACCATCGCGCGGGCGAAGGCATTGCCGACCGCCGCATCGTCATGGCCATAGGCGATCCGCGCCGGCTGACCATCGCGAAACGGCATCACCGCGCGCCCTTCGCTGCCGACGATCAACGTCCGAGCGGGGGCGGTCATCGCCTCGCCCTCGGCGACCAGGAAAGTGGTGCCGGCCGGTGCGCGGGCGCCGGCGGGTTGTACCGAAAACCCCTGGGCGCGCAGCGAGGAGACGAGCGTCAGATGCTCGCGTTCCACGGTGGCCGACGGCGTGATCGATCGCATGTTCGAATGTTCCCCAACTGTCGAACGCCCTCTTGCCGCACCATTGGTTAACGCGCCGTATCGTTGCCGCCCCTGCCGGCAGAATATTTCCGGGCGCGTATCACCCGTGCGCGCGCGCCCTCGCGAGCGCGCGGCCGCACCCCGGCGCGCGCGCGTGGACCGGGGCAGGGGGGAGGGGACGAAAAAAGATTAAAGCCCGGCGGGGGGCGGTCGTTTGGTGGGGCAGCGGCACGGCCAAACGCTCATTGGGGGCGGCAAGTCCGGCCGGGCTAGTGGAGGGATCCATGACGATCATCAATACCAACACCGCGGCGCTGCGCGCCACCAACGCCTCGATGGAAGCGAACAAGTCGCTGTCGACCGCGATGGAGCGACTGTCGACCGGCAAGCGCATCAACTCGGCGAAGGACGACGCCGCAGGCCTCGCCATCACCAATTCGATGACCGCGCAGATCCGCGGCATGGCGCAGGGCATCCGCAACGCCAACGACGGCATCTCGATGGCGCAGACCGCCGAAGGCGCGCTCGACGAAGTCGGCAACATGCTGCAGCGCATGCGCGAACTGACGGTGCAGGCCAGCAACGGCACCTATCAGACGACCGACGTCACCAACATCACCACCGAGAAGAACGCGCTGGCGGCGCAGATCAAGTCGGTGCTGACCAACACGCAGTTCAACGGCAAGAACCTGTTCGACGGCACCTCGGCTGCGGTCGCGATCCAGGCGGGTGCGAACTCGGGCGACTCGCTGACGCTGTCGATCGGCACGCTGACGACCAACGCCGGCGTCACCGGCGTGGTGGACATGACCGCGGGCGCCGAGGCGGCGAGCACGACGCTGGCCAAGTACGATACCGCGATCTCGACCATCGCCAACACCCGCGCCAGCCTGGGTGCGGCGCAGAACCGGCTCGAATCGGCGGTCAGCAACATGACCTCGAACATGACCAATCTGACCGACGCGCGCAGCCGGATCGAGGACGCCGATTTCTCGACCGAGACGACCGCGCTCGCCAAGGCGCAGATCCTGAACCAGGCATCGACCGCGATGCTGGCACAGGCCAACCAGTCGCAGCAGGGCGTGCTCAAGCTGCTCGGCTAAGCCGACGCTGTACGCACCGGCCTCGTGCCCCCAAGCTGAGCGGGGCCGGTGCCGACTGGCCGCGTCACGCGGCCGGGTCAGACCCCGCCGGGCAACCGGCGGGGTCTTTGCACGTCGTGCGAAGACCGCGATCGCGCACCCTCCTGCCCGTCCGTGAAAGCGCGCGCCGGCGATAAAAAGCGCTAAAATTCCGGGCCTAACGGTCGTTTCAGGAGGCAGGCAGCGACGAACCACAGCCTCGGGGGCGGCGGCGGCGCTAAAGAGTGGAGGGATCCGTGACGATCATCAATACCAATACTGCGGCACTGCGCGCCAACAACGCTTCCGCTAGCGCGAACAAGTCGCTGTCGACCGCGATGGAGCGGCTGTCGACCGGCAAGCGCATCAACTCGGCGAAGGACGATGCGGCGGGCCTCGCGATCACCAATTCGATGACCGCGCAGATCCGCGGCATGGCGCAGGGCATCCGCAACTCGAACGACGGCATCTCGCTGGCCCAGACCGCCGAAGGCGCGCTCGACGAAGTCAGCAACATGCTGCAGCGGATGCGCGAGTTGACGGTCCAGTCGAGCAACGGCACCTATCAGTCGACCGACAAGACGAACATCTATGCCGAGCAGAACGCGCTGGCCGATCAGATCCGCTCGATCGTGAAGAACACGCAGTTCAACGGCACCACGCTGTTCACCGGCGGCGCCGTCGCCGGCACCGACAAGAGCGTGACGATCCAGACCGGCGCGAACACCGCCGACACGGTGGCGCTGAAAATCGGTGACCTCGACAACAACGATACCGCGGCCAACGCGCTGTCGAAGGTGGTCGACTTCTCCGCGACGCCGAACGGCATGACCGGCGACTCCGCGGCGGCGACCCCGGTGGTGCCGGCACTCTCCGACTTCGACGATGCGATCAAGCAGGTTTCCACGCAGCGCGCGAACCTGGGTGCGGCGCAGAACCAGCTGGAATCGGCGGTCAGCAACATGACCTCGAACATGACCAACCTGACCGACGCTCGCAGCCGGATCGAGGACGCCGATTTCTCGACCGAGACGACCGCGCTCGCCAAGGCACAGATCCTGAACCAGGCATCGACCGCGATGCTGGCGCAGGCCAATCAGTCGCAGCAGGGCGTGCTCAAGCTGCTCGGCTAACTCTTCCTACGGGTATGCGTGGGAAGCCCCGGTGGTCAGGACGACCACCGGGGCTTTTCCCGTTCGATCAACGGCGGTGCGCCCGTGGCGCGGCCCCTTCGACAGGGCCCACCAGACAGCGCTCACCAGATGCGCCGGGGCGATTACTCGCCGCCCTGCACCGTCAGATCGTCGGGATTGTCCTCCGGCTCGCCGGTGGGAAGGTTGCCGGTGGCATCGTCAGGCTGGCCGCTGGCATCGGTATGCGCCAGTGCATCGGCGGGGTCGTCGCGGACGACGGGATCGACGGCGTCGGGCTGGTCCGGTCGGTCGCTGCGGCGGTCGGTCATCGCATTCTCTCCTCGGTGGTGCCGAGTGGAACGCGCCGGGATCAGCCGCGCTGCATCGCTTTCTTCAGTTTGGCGTGCGCGGCGGATTTGATCTGGCACACGCGCGCCGCCCCCACCCCCAGCACCTCGCCGATCTCCTCGAGGTTCAGTTCCTCGACGTGATATAGCTGGATCACCATCTGTTCGCGTTCGGGCAGCGCCGCGATCGCCGCGATCAGCCGGTCGCGCGTCTGCGCTTCCGACAATTGTTCGAACGCATCGGGCGTGTCGCTGGCGAACCACGGCTGATCGTCGGTGTAGACGTCATCGATCGACTCATATTTCACCGCGTCGGCGGTGGCATAGTCGCTCCGCAGCTTCTCCACGGTGATGCCCATGCGATCGGCGGTCTCACGGTCAGTCGGCGCGCGGCCCAGTTCGCCCGACAATTGGTTCACCGCGCGCGTATAGTCGCGGCGGCGCCGGATCGCGCCGCGCGTCATCGCGGCATGGCGGCGCAATTCGTCGATCATCGCGCCGCGCAGGCGGGTGACGAGATATTGCTTCAGCGTCACCTGGCCGCGATCCTCGAACGCGGCGACCGCCTCGACCAGCGCGACCAGCCCCACCTGAATCAGATCCTCGACCTCGATCGCGGTCGATACCGAACCATGGACGTGCCATGCCAGCCGCCGGACGAGCGGCAGGTGTTGCTGGACCAGCGCGTTATCTTCCCGCGCGCGCGTGGGCGCGCGAGGCGCATAGGTCAATGGGGTGACCGGCGCGGTCAGCGCGGGCTGCGGTTCGGCGTTCATGCCGCCAGCGCCTGTTGCGCGTGCGTGCCGCCGATGATCGCGACCACCTCGACGGGTTTATCCTCTGGCACTTCGAAAAAGCTCATGACGGGCGTATCCGGAAGAACAGTGCGGACGAGCTTGCGGATCGCGACGCGGACCGCCGGCTGGACGACCAGCGCGAACGGCTTCGCTTCCGCGATCAGCGGTTGGGCGGCGGCCTGCAACGCATCGACGATGCGGCGGCCGAGTTCGGGTTCGATCACCTGGCGGCCGGGATCGTTGCGCATCGCCTGGCCGAGCAATTGCTCCAGCCCGCCCTCCAGCGTCATCACGCGCAGCGGCTCGCGCACGCCGGCGAGGCGGGCGATGATCAGCGGCCCCAGTTCCGGGCGGATCAGCTCGATGATTTCGCCCGCGTCGTTGCTGCGCTGCGCGGCGAGCGCGATCGCGGCGGCGATGCGGCGGAATTCCTTCAGCGGGATGCTTTCCGACAACAGCCCCCTCAGGACGGTGGTCAGCGTGGTCAGCGGCAGCGCGGCAAGCCCGGCCGCCAGTTGCGGCGCGCGTTCCTTCAGGCCGTCCAGCAGCGCCTGCACCTCGTCCGCGCCGAGCAGGTCGGCGGAATGCGAACCGAGCGCATGGTTGAGGTGCGTCGCGATAACGGTGCCCGAATCGACCACCAGATAGCCCTGGCCGGTCGCCGCGTCGGCGTCGCCCGGGGAGATCCATGTCGCCTCCAGTCCGAAGGTGGGATCCTTGGCCTTCTTGCCGATCAGCTCGCCGAACCCCTGGCCGGTGTCGAGCGCCAGCATCTCGTCGGGAGACACCTGATCCTCCCCGACGCAGACCCCACCCAGCATCAGGCGATAGGTATAGGGCGGCAGATTGATGTCGTCGCGCACCCGCACCTGCGGTACGACGAAGCCCAGCTCCTTCGACAGCTGGCGCCGTACCCCGGTGATCCGCGCCATCAGCGGCGCGCCACGACGTTCGTCGACCAGCGGCACCAGGCCATAGCCGACGTCGAGATTGACCATCATCGCCTCGGTCACCTCGTCCCATCCGATCTTCGACGGATCGGGCGCCTCGACCGCCGCGGGTGCCTCGACGATCTTCGGGCGCCGGGCGATCGTGTGCAGCTTCCACGCGGCATAGCCTGCGCCCGCCGCCATCGGCAGGATGACGAGGTGCGGCATGCCCGGCAGCATCCCCAGCAGCGCGAGGATCACCGCCACCGGGGTCCAGGTGCGTGCCGAGCCGAACTGGCTGCCGATCTGCCCCGCCAGATCCTTTTCGGAAGAGACGCGGGTGACGATCGCGGCGGCGGCGATCGACAGCAGCAGCGCCGGGATCTGCGCCACCAGCGCGTCGCCGATCGCAAGCATCGTATAGGTCTGTGCCGCCTTGCCGATCGTCAGGCCATGGTTGACCGGGCCGAGGATCAGCCCGCCGACGACGTTGGCGGCGAGGATCAGCAGCCCGGCGACCGCGTCGCCCTTCACGAATTTCGACGAACCGTCCATCGAGCCGTAGAAATCCGCCTCGGTGGCGACTTCGACGCGGCGTTTCTTGGCATCTTCCGGGGTGATCAGCCCGGCGTTGAGATCGGCGTCGATCGCCATCTGCTTGCCCGGCAGCGCGTCCAGCGTGAAGCGCGCCGACACTTCGGAGACGCGCCCCGCGCCCTTCGTCACGACGATCAGATTGATGATGACGATGATCGCGAACACGAACAGGCCGACGACATAGTCGCCGCCGATCAGGAAGGTGCCGAACGCCTCGATCACATGGCCGGCGGCGGCCTCGCCCTCATGCCCGTGCACCAGGACGACACGCGTGGAGGCGACGTTGAGGCCGAGGCGGAACAGCGTGGCGAACAGCAGCACGGTCGGGAAGGCGGAGAAGTCCAGCGGCTTCTGCGCGTTGAGTGCGACCATCAGCACCGCCAGGCTGATCGTGATGTTCATGATGAAGAAGATGTCGAGCAGTGCCGGCGGGATCGGCACCACCATCAGCACCACCAGCAACAGGATCGCGCCGGGCAGCGCGAACAGACGGGCGTTGGCGAACAGCTTCATCGCCTCAGCCCCCCATGCTCGCCAGCATCATATAGGCCAGCTTCGCATTGTCGGGGGAAGGACGCAGCAGGCTGGCCTGCGCCGCCTGCGTATTCTGGATCCGGCCGAGCGTCGATTGCGCCCAGGCGAGCGCGTCGCTGGCGCTTTCGCCCGCGCCGGTGACGACGGTGGAATCAGCGCCCATCGCCAGCGCCTGCGCCGCGAACTGCATCGCGGTGGCGGAGGTCGTGTCGCTGCCGGCGGTCAGCGTCGCGCCGGCATCGCCCAGCTTGTCGGCGAAGCGCTGATATACCTGTGAGAGCGAGCGGGCCGAGCCGTCGGCGGCGTAGAAAACGTTGCGGTTGGCGCGCGCGGCGGCGGGAAACAGCGCGGCCGCGCTGCGATCCGGATTGGCCTGCATCTGCGTCAGAAAGCTGCGTGCGCCGCCCTGGCCCAGGAAATGCGCCATATACAGGTCCGTGCCGGTTGCCGGCCGGCCGGTGGCGGCCTCGATCGCGGTCTTGTTGTCGCCGGCATGTTCCGCGGCCATCAGCGAGGCGACATCCGGGTCGTTGCGCAGCGCCAGGATCGCGGCGCGTTGCCCCCCCGATACGGCATAGCGGCCACCGGCGGTCTGCTGGATGTTGTCCGCCGCCCAGCCGAGGCCGTGTTCGCTGCCATGCTTCTTCACCACCGCCAGCCAGCTCTGTTCGATGAACTGGTACAGCCCGCTGGCGGAGGAGGTGCCCGCCTTGGCGTTGGCGTTGAGCCCGCTTTCCAGCTTCGCCTGCCCGAGCAGATAGTCGAAGTCGATGCCGGTACGCTGCGCCGCCCGCTGAATAGCGGACGTGACGCGCTGGGTGTTGGTGGTGATCGCTGACACGGTCATGCCCCGCGATCAGCAAGAGGCGTGCCATTCGCCATGCGGCCAGGCTGTCCGGCCGGTTGTGGCAGCCTCCGCTTGCCGCGTCAGGCGTAGGCGACGCTGCCGCGGCGATAGGCGTTGCCGCCCTGACCGGAAAGAAGTTGCAGCCGGCGGCGGACATTTGCCGCCATCAGGTTGACGTAGATCCGGCACGTATCGTTCAGGCGGTCGGCTTCCTCGGCCAGCGCGCGCAATTCGGGCGTGGCCGGGCCGTCGCCGAGCGACTTCAGCGTGTCGATGGCCTTTAGCTTGTTGCCGGTCGCACGCTCCAGCGCGTTGATGTCATTGGCCTTCAGCGCATCGATTTCCGCATGCAGCAGGTCGATCACGCGGACGAGGGCATCACGCCTGTTCATTCGCTATCCAATCGTATTTGAGCGCGATGAGCTGGTCCGCAATGGTCGATGGCGACAATGGGAAGGTGCCGGCGGCGATCGCCGCCTTGATCTGCTGCACCCGGTCCGAATCGACCGGCGCACTTGCCGCCATCGACTTCGCCAGCGTCGGCGCAGTGGCCGCCGCGGCGGCCGCCGTCGACGCGGGTGTCGCTGGCGTCGCGGCGGGGGTCGCCGGGGCGACGCGCGTGACGCCGGCGATGCGCGTATCGCCAGTCCTGATCGTTGAAGAGCCTACCGATTCTACCATGTCCGCACCTATTCGGTTCCGCTGACATGGGCAGAAACGACCGATGCAGAGCAAGCTTTAGCATTTTTTCATTCCGGCCAGCCGGGCAGCGTCGCGCGGCCCGCCGCGACGGCGACTCCCTGCACCGGCTTGCCGCCGTCGTCGACCCGGATCAGCAGCCGCCCGCCCGCCGGCGCATCCCCCATCGCGACGCCGTCGCGGGTGATCGCGAAGCCATCCGACCCCGCCTCGATGGTGACCGGGTCGCCGCGCTTGATGACCGGCGGGGCATTGCGGGGAACCATCGCCACCGCCGGCGTGGCAATGGCGGCAGCGGCGGCGCGCGGCGGCGCGTTCACCGGAACGAAGATGCGCCATGACGGCCCTGCGCACGCGATCACTACCGCGTCATGCGCCTCGCTGCGCCACGACATCGCGACGGTGGGGCAGGTGGCGAGGCGCAGCCGCGGGTCGATCGGGGTGCGTGCCCCCCCGACGGCGCCGATCGGCTGCGCGGTGAAGGCGGCGACCGCGCGATCCAGCGCGTCCGTATCCTGAAATCCCGCCGCCGCGGCGGCGAGCGCGAAGAGGGAGGCGATCATTGGCGTTTCTCCTGCTCGCCGGTGAAGGCGAGGGTCACGAACGTGGCGCGGCGCGCGAATGTTGGCGCGGCGGCGATATCGATACGGGTGTCGGCCACGCCATCGCGGACCAGTGCGGCGACGACCGCGCGGGCGCGATCGGCGGCCAGCGCGGTGGCGCTGCCGCTGACGGGATCGCGATCGGCGGCCGAGCCGTCGGTGGCGCCTGTGACGGTCAGCCGGACGCGCGGATCGCGCAATTCGGTGCGCGCCCAGGCGGCCAGCGCCGTGGTATTGCCGGGCAGGGCCGCGCTGCCGGGGGCGAAGCCTTCGACGCTTTGGCTGGCGACCGCGATCGGTGGCGCCTCGACGCCGAAACCGGCGGCGAGGCCTCGCGCCAGCTCGCGGGGGTCGACATCATGTTGCGCTTGCAGCAGCACGAAGAAGCCGATCAGCAGCAAGGACAGATCGGCCAGCGTGATGAGCCACACCGGGCGCGCCGACGGCGCTTCATAGGTGAGCGGATCGTCGATCATGCCGCCACGCCCGGATCCGTCCTGCCGTCATCCGCTTGCCGGTCGTCATCGTCGTCGACGTCATGGATCGACCGCGACGGCACCGCCTGGACCAGCGCGATGGCGCGCGGTGCCTCGCGTACCGCCAGCGCCAGCAGCGGCGGGATCAGTCGCAGCCGCTCCATCGCCTCTACCCGGGCGGCATTCCGCAGCCGGGTGGCGATCGGCAGCGCGACCAGATTGGCGAGCAGCGCGCCATAGAGGGTGGCCAGCAGCGCCACTGCCATCGACGCGCCGATCGCGGCGGCATCGTTGACCCGCGTGAACATCGCGACCAGCCCGATCAGCGTGCCGACCATGCCCATCGCGGGCGCGGTTTCGGCAATGCCGTGCCACACGTCGGCGGCGATGCGATGCCGCTCGGCGCGCTGGCGGCGGGCTTCTTCGATCGCGGTGGCGATGGCGTCGGGGGCATCGGCGTCGACGATTTGCGCGATCGCTCGCGCCACGTCGGTATCGCCGACGACGGTATCGTCCAGCGCGACCACGCCGTGGCGCTTTGCCACGCGCGACAGATGCGTGATCTGCTCCAGCAGCGGATCGGCGCGGAAGCGTCGTCGCGGCAGGATCGCCAGCGCGCGGATTGCCCGCGCCAGATCGCGCAACGGCGTGCGCAGGATCGTGGCGAGCAAGGTGCCGCCGCCGACGATCGCGAGCGCGGTGGGATCAAGGAAAGTACCGGGCGTCATGCCGGCCGCTTTGCAAGGCATGGGCCAATTGCGGCGCGCGGCATTTCCCTCCGCATCGTCCGTGTGGAGGGGGCGGGGGGCGGAAGGGGAGGAGCGCGCACCGGCAATGCCGTTGCCGGCAACCGGCAAGCGTTTGCCGCTTCGTTGCCGCCACCGCGTTTCCGCCGCCCTTTCGATGATTTGGCACGCCCCTTGCTGTGATCGACGCGCACCCATCGTGCAGCAGGAGGATCGGCCCATGGCTGACACATTGTTCGGAGTTCATGGCGCGGCGCTAGAGGTACGCGCACAGCGTATGGGCGTGCTGGCGTCGAACATCGCCAATGCGTCCACCCCCGGGTTCAAGGCGCGTGACATCGATTTCAAGACGGCGCTGGGCGCCGCCGAGAACGGCGTCGCGACGGCGAATGGCGATGCGCTGCAATATCGCGTGCCGACCAATCCGTCGATGGACGGCAATACCGTCGAGCTTGCCACCGAGCAGACCGCCTTCGCCGAAAACGCCGTCCAGTATCAGACGACGCTGTCGTTCCTGAACGGCCGCATCAACCAGATCACCCGCGCGCTGAGGGGAGAATAAGCATGTCCGGCGCTCCGCTCACCATCTTCCAGGTCGCCGGCCGCGCGATGTCGGCACAGCTGACGCGGATGAACACCACCGCGTCGAACCTCGCCAATGCCGGCGGCGTCGCCGGATCGGAGGAGGCCGCCTACAAGACGCTGAAGCCGGTGTTCCGCACCAGCTTCGACGCCGCGTCCGGCCTGTCGACCGTCGACGTACAGCAGATCGTCACCGCGGGGGAGGCGCCGACCAAGCGCTACGACCCCGCCAATCCGATGGCCGACAAGGACGGCAACGTCTTCGAGGCCGCGGTCGATGAATCGCGCGAGCTGGTCGACATGATGGAGACCGCGCGCACCTACCAGAACAACGTCGAGGTGATGCAGACCGCCAAGACGCTGATCCTAGACACCCTCAAGATGGGCCGCTGATCATGGCAATCACCGATACCACCGCGTCGACGTCCGGCTACGACCAGACGCTGAAGAACTTGGGCATCACCCGGTCCGGCACGGCGGCCACCCCGAACGTCAGCACGACGGGCACGAAGACGACGCTCGACCAGACCGACTTCCTCGCGCTGATGACCGCGCAGATGAAGAACCAGGATCCGTTCGCGCCGGTCGACAATACGCAGATGGTCGCGCAGATGGCGCAATTCTCGCAAGTCGCGGGCGTCAGCGAGATGAACAAGACGCTGTCGGGGATCGCGACCCGGCTGGGCGCGACCTCGTCGAGCGATGCGATGGCCTATGTGGGTCGCACCGTCCTGACCGCCGGCAACACCGCTTACGAACGCAGTGCCGGCGGGATCGCGGGCGCGGTCGAGCTGGGTGCCGACGCGACCGACGTCAACGTCTCGATCGCCGACAACAGCGGCAAGGTCGTCCGCACGCTGCAGCTCGGCACGCAGAAGGCGGGCACCGCGACCTATGACTGGGACGGCACCGACGCCGCCGGCAACAAGGTGGAAAGCGGCCCGTACAACGTCACCGTGGAGGCATCGAACAAATCGTCGATCGTCTCGGCCACCTCGCTTGTCTGGGCGCCGGTCGAATCGGTGTCGTTGCCGACCAACGGTACGCCCAGCCTGAACGTCACCGGCCTTGGCACGGTCGATCCGTCCGCGATCCGCAAGGTCGCCTGAACCCCTTCCGCCTGATCCCATTTTCGCAGGAGCACCAGCATGTCCTTCTACACCTCGCTGTCCGGCCTTCAGGCCATGCAGACCGACATGGCGACGATCAGCCACAATCTGGCCAACGTCTCCACCACCGGCTTCAAGAAGAGCCGCACCGACTTCGCCGACGTCATCGCGTCGAGCGTGTCGACCGACCCGCGCAAGATGGTCGGTTCGGGCGTGGTGGTGAAGGGCACGACGCAGCAGTTCAAGGAAGGCAATCTGTCGACCACCAGCAACGCGCTGGACCTGGCACTGGTCGGCGAAGGCTTCTTCGTCATGAAGTCGACCGGCCTGTCGGACCAGGTGAACTACAGCCGCAACGGCCAGTTCTCGGTCGATTCGAACCGCAACGTCGTCGACGCGCAGGGCAGCTACCTGATGGTCTATCCGGTCGATAACGACGGCAACGTCACCGCCACCGGCACCGACGGACTGACCAACCTGCAGATCCAGCAGACCTCGGGCACGCCGAAGGCGACCGCGAACATCACCACCTCGGTGCAGGTGTCGTCGACCTCGACGATCAAGGATGCGACCAAGTTCGATCGCACCGATACGACGACGTACAACAACTCGGTCGCCACCCGCATCTATGATGCGAACGGCAATCCGATGACGATGACCAATTATTACGTCCGCACCGGCGGCGTCGACAGCGCGAACAACACCACGGGGACGTGGCAGGTCTTCACCTTCGTCGGTGACCAGATGATGAAAGAGGCCAGCCAGGCCACCGCTGGCCCCGTGACGCTGAGCTATGACAACACCGGCGCGCTGAAAACGCCGTCGCCGGCGGAGATCAACTTCTCCAGCTTCATCCCGACTTCCGGCGCGGCGGCGCAGACAATCAAACTCGGTATCAGCGGTTCGACGCAATTGTCGTCGGCCTTCTCGGTCAATTCGAAGACCCAGGATGGTGTCGCGGTCGGCCAGCTGGCGGGTGTCACCGTCACCGACGGCGGCCTGATCCAGGCGAGCTTCTCGAACGGTGACATCGTGCCGCTGGGCAAGGTGGCGCTGGCCAAGTTCTCGACCCCCTCGGGGCTGCGCCAGGTCGGCAACAGCTACTGGCAGGCCACGGGCGTGTCGGGCAATGCTTCGCTCGGCGCGGCCAGCGCGGACGGGTTCGGATCGCTGATGTCGGGCACGATCGAGGGATCGAACGTCGACATCACCGAGGAACTGGTGAACCTGATCGCGGCACAGCGCAACTTCCAGGCGAATGCCAAGGCGCTCGATACCGCGACGCAGGTATCGCAGGCGATCCTGAACATCCGCTCGTAAGCACGCTGAGGGGGCCGGAGCCGGCAGATGGACAAGCTCGTCTATACCGCTGCGACGGGGCTGCGCGCGCATATGGCCGCGCAGGCCGCGATCGCGAACAATATGGCGAACGTGTCCACCACCGGCTTCCGCGCCGACCGGGTCGTGTTCGACCGCATCATCCTGTCGGACGGCACCAGCACGGTGTCCGCCCGCCAGCCGACCGGCGAGGAGGTGCGCGACATCGACCGCCGGCAGGGCGCGATCCAGTCGACGGGACGCCCGCTCGACGTCGCGCTCAACAGCGAGGATGCGTGGATCGCGGTGCAGGCCAGCGACGGCAGCGAGGCCTATACGCGCCGCGGCGATTTGCAGGTGTCGCGTTTGGGAACGCTGGAAACCGGCGACGGCCATCTGGTGATGGGGGAGAATGGCCCGATCACACTGCCGCCGTACAGCCAGCTGACGATCGCGCAGGATGGTTCGATCGCGATCGTCGCGCCCGGCGATACCGGCGCGCCGCAGATCGTGGACCGGCTGAAGCTGGTGTCCTCCAAGGGCAGCGACACGGTGAAGGGGCTCGACAATCTGATGCGCGTCCGCGGCGGGGGCACGTTGCCCGCCAATCTCGACGCGACGGTCCAGTCCGGCGCGCTGGAGGGATCGAACGTGAACATGACGCAGGCGCTGGTCGACATGATCGAGAACCAGCGCAGCTACGAGGTGCAGGCCAGCCTGTTGAAGGAAGCCCGCTCCATGGACGAATCAAGCGCATCCGTGATGCGCCTGCCGGGCTGAGGAAGGATTAGCTGATGACCACCGCCGCCATGCACATCGCGCGTACCGGGCTTGACGCCCAGGACATGCGCATGCGGGTGATCTCGAACAACCTGGCGAACGTCAACACGACCGCCTTCAAGCGCGATCGTGCGCAGTTCGAGACGCTGTCCTATCAGATCGTCACCGCCGCCGGCGCGCAATCCACGTCGGAAAGCAAATATGCCACCGGGCTGAATCTCGGCACCGGCGTGCGCGTGCAGGGCACCAGCCGCACCGAGACGCAGGGGTCGATGAACGAGACCGGCAACGCGCTGGACCTCGCCCTCGACGGCGACGGCTATTTCCAGGTCCAGATGCCGGGCGGACAGCTCGGCTATACCCGTGCGGGCAATTTCTCGCGCAGTCCCGAAGGGTTGCTGGTCACCAGCCAGGGCTATCAGGTGATGCCCGGGATCACGATCCCGGAGGGCGCGACGCAGATCACGATCGGCACCGACGGCACCGTCTCCGCGACCGTGCCGGGGCAGGCCGAGGCGACCAACATCGGCCAGATCCAGGTGGCGAGCTTTCCCAATCCCGCCGGGCTGACCGAGAATGGCGACAATTTCCTGCTCGAAAGCGGCGCCAGCGGCACCGCCAACCTGGGCGTGCCGGGGCAGGACGGCCGTGGCCGGGTGCGGCAGGGCTCGCTGGAGGCGAGCAACGTCAACGTCGTCGAGGAACTGGTCGACATGATCGAGACGCAGCGCGCGTATGAGGTCAATTCGAAGATGATCTCCGCTACCGACGACATGCTCAAATACGTCAACCAGAACCTGTCGTGACGGACATGACGTCGATGCGCTTTCCCGTCCTGTTGCTGGCCGCCACGGCGATCACCGCCACGCCTGCCGGCGCCAGCCTGTTCGGCCGCAAGGCGCCGAAGGAGGATTTCACAGTGATGCGCGCCCCGGCCGCGCCGCCGGCGCCGCCGGTCGCCAACGGCGCGATCTTTCAGGTCGCGGACGGCTATGCCGCGCTGCACGAAGGGTGGCGCGCGCGCCGCGTCGGCGATCCGCTGACGATCGTGCTGGTGGAGCGGACCGCGGCAAGCAAATCCTCCACCTCGAAGCTCGATTCCAGCGGCAAGCTGGGCATTACCCCGCCGAGCACCGGGCCGCTCAACCTGTTCAGCCCGACCGATATCGGCGCCAGCGGCAACCGTGGCTTTACCGGGCAGGGCGCGGCCGACCAGTCCAATTCCCTGTCGGGCGAGATCACCGTGACGGTGGCGCAGGTCTATCCCAACGGCACGATGCTGGTGCAGGGGCAGAAGCGCGTGACGCTGAACCGCGGCGATGAATTCGTGCAGATCAAGGGCGTGGTACGCACCGCCGACATCGATCGCGACAATCGCATCCCTTCGACGCGCGTCGCCGACGCGCAGATCGCCTACACCGGCAAGGGCGATGTCGCCCGCGCCAGCCGCCAGGGCTGGCTGTCCCGTTTCTTCCAGGTGGTGAGCCCGTTCTGATGTTCCGCGCTGTCCTTCTCGCCCTCGCCGCGCTGCTGTTCGCCACGCCAGCGACCGCCGATCGGATCAAGGATCTCGGCGGGTTCCAGGGCATCCGCTCGAACCAGCTGACCGGCTATGGCGTCGTCGTCGGCCTGCCCGGCACCGGCGACGACAATCTGGAATATACGATCCAGTCGGTGAAGGCGGTCGCCTCCCGCTTCGGGTTGCAGCTGCCCGCCAGCGCCAATCCGGGGATGAAGAATGCGGCGGTGGTGATGATCACCGCCGATCTGCCCGCCTTCGCCAAGCCGGGGCAGCGGATCGACATCACCGTCGCGTCGATGGGCAAGGCCAAGTCGCTGCGCGGCGGCAGCCTGGTGCTCGCGCCGCTGCTCGGCGCCGATGGGCAGGTGTATGCGATGGCGCAGGGCAATCTCGCGGTCGGCGGCCTCGGCGCGGAAGGCGCCGACGGGTCGAAGATCGTCGTCAACGTGCCGTCCACCGGGCGCATCCCCGAGGGCGCCACCGTCGAGCGCGCGGTCGCGACCGGCTTCGCCGATACGCCGTTCCTCACTTACAACCTCGCACGTGCCGATTTCACCACGGCGCAGAACGTCGCCGCTGCGATCAACCAGCGTTTCGGCTTTGGCACCGCGCAGGCGACTGACGCCGTCTCGGTGGCGGTGCGTGCGCCGGTCGGTGTGGACGTGCGCGCGACGCTGATGAGCCAGATCGAGAATCTCGACGTCGTTTCCGCCGAACCCTCCGCCAAGGTGATCGTCAACGCGCGCACCGGCACCGTCGTCATCAACTCGGCGGTGCGGGTCGGCGCGGCGGCGGTGACGCACGGCAAGCTGACGGTGCGGATCGACGAGAATCAGCGCGTCAGCCAGCCAGCGCCGTTCAGCCAGGGGCAGACCGCGCTGGAAAATCGCAGCAACGTCTCGGTCGTCGAGGAAAAGAAGCCGATGTTCCTGATCAACCCCGGCCCGAAGCTGGCGGATGTCGTCAAGGCGGTGAACGCGATCGGCGCCAGCCCGGCGGACCTCGTGGCGATCCTGGAAGCGCTCAAGGAAGCCGGTGCGCTCAAGGCCGAACTGGTGGTGTTGTGATGACCGGTATCTCCGCCGCCGCCACGCCGCAGATTTCGGGCGCCACCGGGCTCGACACCGGGCTGGCGAAGACCGCCACCAAGGACAATCTGACCAAGGCGGGGCAGCAGTTCGAATCGGTGTTCACCGGCATGATGCTGAAGTCGATGCGGCAGGCCAAACTGGCCGACCCGCTGTTCGACAGCAAGGCGCTCGACACGTTCCGCGACATGCAGGATCAGAAGGTCGTTCAGGAGATGGCGACGCATGCGCCGCTCGGTATCGGCACCGCGATGACGGAATTTTTGTCGCGCTCTCAACCCGATCTTAACCGTGGGGATGGCAGCCAGCAGGAATGAGCGATCTCCTCTCCATCGGCGCCTCGGGCGTCCGCGCGTATCAGACCGCGCTGACGACGGTGTCGGAGAACATCGCCAATGCCGGCAACGCATCCTACGTACGGCGCAGTACGAACCTCACCGAGGTAGCGACCTCCAACGGCTATTCCACCGGCCTGAACGGTATGGGCGTGGTGGTGAACGGGATCGGCCGCAACAGTAATCCCTACACCGAGACGTCGGTTCGCAGCGCTGGGGCGGATCTGGCCAAGACGCAAGCCAGCACGGTCTGGCTGCAGCGCGTCGAAAGCGCGATGTCGGGCGGGGACCTGTCGACGCGGCTGAACAGCTATTTCGCGGCGGGCACCGCGTTGCAGGCGGAGCCGACCTCGACGGCGTTGCGCGCGGGGATGCTCAGCGCGGCCTCGTCGGTGGCCGATTCGTTCGGCACCACCGCTCGCGCGCTCGACGATGCGATGACCGAGCTGAATGCCCGGGCGACGCAGGCGAGCGACGATCTGACGCGGCTCAACCAGGCCCTGCTCAAGGTCAACCAGGGGCTGGTGAAGGTCACCCCGGGCACGTCCGCTGCCGCCGGCCTGCAGGATCAGCGCGATAATCTGCTCGAACAGATGAGCGCGCTGACCGATGTCAACGTCTCGCTCGATTCGTTCGGCCGCGCCACGGTGCGCGCGGGCGGCTCGAATGGCACGGTGCTGGTCGATTCACGCGAAGCGGCGCAGGTCGTGTTCCAGCAAAGCAATGGCAATGTCGCGCTGAGCGCGCAGCGCGAGGATGGCAGCAGCACGCTGTTCAGCCCGGAGGGCGGCGCGCTGGCGGGAATGGTCGAGGGCGCGCAGCGGATCGCCAGCGCCCGTGGTCAGATCAACGCGATCGCGACCAGCTTCACCAGCGACATGAACGACCTGCAAAAGGCCGGGCAGGATCTCAACGGTGCGACCGGAACCGATCTTTTCACCGTATCGGCCAGCGATCCGGCGATGGTGTCGGTAGCGCTGACGAGCGGCTCGCAGATCGCCGCGGCGAAGAACAATGGCGGGCAGCGCGATTCGTCCAACCTCGCCGATCTTGCCGCGCTGCGCACCAGCGCCGGATATGAGACACAGGTCCAGACCGTCGTCACCGACAATGCAGCGACGCTGAAGCAGCGGCAGCTGGTGGTGGACGCGCAAACCGCGATCCACGACGGCGCGGTCACCGCGCGATCGGAGGCATCGGGGGTCAATCTCGATTCGGAGGCGATCGATCTCGCCCGCTTCCAGCAGGCATATCAGGCGTCCAGCCGCGTCATCCAGGTGGCGCGTGACACGTTCCAGTCGATCCTCGAGCTTCGGTAACGCGCGATGCAGATTTCCAGCAACCTCCTGTTCGACCGCTCCGCCAGCCGGATGAGCGCGCTGATGGCGACCGCGAACCAGCTTCAGACGCAGATCGCGACGGGCAAGAAGATCAACACGCCGTCCGACAATGTCGCGGTGGCGCAGCAGCTCGCCGAATTCGACCGGAAGGATGCGGATGCGGCGGCCTATTCGACCAACCTGACGCTGTCGGCGTCGTTGCTCAAACAGGCCGATTCGACGCTGGGCGCGATCACCACGCAATTGCAGAGCGCCGCCGAACTGGTCAATCAGGCCGCCACCGGCACGATGAGCACCGCGAATCGCCAGATGATCGGCGCGCAGCTGTCCTCGATCGTCGATGCGCTCGTCGGACTGGGCAATACCAAGGATCTGCGCGGCCAGCCGCTGTTTGGCAGCACCGCGAACGTCGACGCGGTGATCCGCAACAGCGACGGCAGCTTCACCTACAATACCGCCAACAAGCTCTCGGAAATCCCGATCGGCGATGGCGTGTCGGTGCAGGCGACCGAGACGACGAGCCGGATCTTCACCTCCTCTGCCGGCGACACGCTGCAGATGCTGGCGACGCTGGCGAGCACGCTGCAATCGGGCACCGCCACCGCGGACGACGCACGCGCCGCGATCGATTCGCTGCAGACCGCCAGCGATCAGGTATCGGTGGTGCAGGCTTCGGTCGGCGCGCGCGCCGCGCGAGTCGATCTGCAACAGGGGTTGCTCGAGAACGCGCAGACCGACCGCACCGAGCTGCGCTCCAGCCTGGAAGATGTCGACGTCACCCAGGCCTATACCGAATTGTCCAAGACGATGACGATTCTGACCGCGACACAGACCAGCTTCTCGAAACTGTCGCAGCTGTCGCTGTTCAATTATCTGCGCTGATCAGCGCCACGCGGCGTTCTCGTCGGGCGGCGCGGGCCGTGGCGCCGCGCGTCCGCTCCGCATCCCATCGTTACCGCACATAATCTCCGCGTTGGTAACCACTTCGCTACTCCTGGCGGGTTAACCACATCGTCGACGTTCCATTTTCTGCCTGTGTATCGGGGAAACGCGCATGTTTGCGGCCATCGGCCTCGTCGTCCTTCTGGGTATGGTCTTCGGCGGCTTCGCCATCACGGGCGGCGCGCTCGGGCCGGTGTTCGAGGCGATTCCGCACGAAATGCTGATCATCGGCGGTGCCGCTGCCGGCGCGCTGATCATCGGCAATTCGGGCAAGGAACTGAAGGGGATGGCCGGCGGCGTCGCCAAGGTATTCAAGGGCCCGAAATATAAGAAGCAGGACTATCTCGACGTCATCTTTCTCGTCAGCAAGCTGATGAAGATGCTGCGCATGGAAGGGCCGATCGCGCTGGAACCGCATGTCGAGGATCCGAAATCCTCCGCGGTCTTCGCCGAATATCCCCGGCTGCTGGCGGACCATACGCTGATCAACCTGATCGCGGACACGCTGCGGTTGGTGGTCGTGTCGTCGGGCACGCTGGACGTTCACGCGGTCGAGGACGTCATGGACAATGCGATCAAGACCCACCACCACGAAGTGGAGGGCCCGCAACACACGTTGCAGAACCTGGCCGACGCGCTGCCGGCACTGGGCATCGTCGCGGCGGTGCTGGGCATCGTCAAGACGATGGGCTCGATCGACAAGCCGCCTTCGGTGCTCGGCGCGATGATCGGCTCCGCGCTGGTCGGCACCTTCATGGGTGTGCTGCTGGCTTATGGCATCGTCAACCCGCTTGCCGGCCGGCTGAAGCAGGTGATCGACGCCGATGGCGCGATCTATCACGTCGTCAAGCAGATCATCATCGCGTCGCTGCACGGCCATCCGCAGCCCCTGGTGATCGAGGCGGCGCGCTCGGGCATCGACCACAAGAACCAGCCCGGCTTCGCCGAGGTGTTTGACGGCCTGCGGGGCAAGTAACCGATGGCAAAGGCCCCGCACGGCGCCAATGTGCCGCCCAAGGTGATCGTCAAGAAGGTCTATATCGAGGGCGGCGGTGGCCATCACGGCGGCGCCTGGAAGGTCGCCTATGCCGATTTCGTGACCGCGATGATGGCGTTCTTCCTGCTGCTGTGGCTGCTCGGCGCGACGACCGAGAAGCAGCGCAAGGGCATCGCCGACTATTTCGCGCCGACGCTGCTCGACAACAAGCGGATGGGCATCGGCGGTAACGGCATCTTCGGTGGCGAATCGATCATGTCGAAGGAAAAGCGCGGGCCGAAGGCGGGCACCGCCGATCCGGCTGCCGCCGCGCTGATCCTGGCGACGCAGGCGAGCGATCCGCGCACCGGCTATGGCACCAAGGGGTCGCTCCGCAGCGTCTCCGCGATCGCCAAGGAAGACGCCAAGAACTTCGCGCGGCTGCGGCACGACGTATTGAAGCGGATCGCCGCGCAGAAGGATCTGGCGCGGCTGGCGAAGCATATCCGCTTCACGATGACACCGTCTGGGATGCGGATCGATCTGATCGACGATGCCGATTATTCGATGTTCGCCCTCGGCACCACCGCGCTGGAGTCGCGCGCGTCGGACCTGATCGGGCTCGTCGCGGGCGGGATACGCGAGACGCCCAACCCAATCATGATCCGCGGTCATACCGACAGCCTTCCCTTCGGTGATCCGCGCGCGATGAACAACTGGATGCTGTCGTCGGGCCGCGCCGAGGCGACCCGCCGCCGGCTGGCGATGGGCGGCATTCCGGAAGCGCGCTTCAATCGCATCGAGGGCGTCGCAGACCGCGAGCCGATGATCGAAAAGGATCCGCAGGATCCGCGCAACCGCCGGGTGGCGATCACGCTGCTGTATCGCGCCGGTTCGTTCGGACAGTAACGCCCGGCGCCCCGGCTGGCCGGTGGCTCACGCCACCGCCGGTCGCGGATCCACGCCGGTGCGACGCGAACGATGGCGACGCAGCCCGATCAGCGGGCGCAGCGGCGCGATCGTGCGGCCGATCAGGTAGAAGGCCCAGCACCCCGCCACCGTCGTCGCGACCAGCACCACCGCATCCAGCCAGATCGGCAGCCCGGCCGGTCGCAGCCAATAACCCACCAGCACGATCACCGACTGGTGGATCAGGTAGAAGGGGAAGACCGCCTCGGTCAGCATCGGCCGCCAGCGATGGTCGCGGTTGCAGAAGCGATCGGCGAATCCGATCAGCGCCGCGACCGCCGCCCAGCCCTCGACCGCGCGGGCGACCGAGAAGATCGTGCCCCAGGGCGCTGGCATCGTGTTGCCGGGCCAGCGGATCTCGATCCCGGCGACCAGCGCATAGGCAGCGACCGCGATCGCCGACGACTCGCGCCAGCGGGTCACGAACGCCGCCAGCGTCACCGGCGCGCAGGCGAGGCCGAAGCCGAACAGGAAGGCGGGGAGATAGCTGGCGTGCGCGACCCAGTCGTCGATCAAGGCATGCGTCTCGCGCCCGCCGGGGAACAGCACGAAGTTCACCAGCACCATCCAGGCGATCGGCACCAGCAGCAGCGCCGGTCCGCGCATCACCGCGACGAACGCCCGTTGCAGCGCCCGCCGCGCGGCGGCGGGCAGGACGGCCGCGCCCAGCGCCAGCAGCAACGTGTAGATCCACAGATAGGCGACGAACCACAGGTGGTTCCAGGCCGGCAGCACGATCGGGCCGAACGCGCCGAAGCGGAAATAATCGTGCGTCAGGAAATGCCAGAAGCCCTCCGTATAGCCGTATTTGCTCGACAGCTCGACCCAGGGCTGCACCGGCACGATCACGACGATGCCGAAGAACAGCGGCACCAGCAGCCGCAGGCTGCGCTGTCGCGCGAACCGCCACGGCACGCGATTGCGCAGATACAGGGCACGGCTGGCATAGCCGGATACGACGAACAGCAGCGACAGCCGCCACGGGTTGGACGCCATCATCGGCACCGCCACCCACCACGCCCCCGGCAGCTTCACGTGAAAGTCCCAGGGCACGAACACCATGCCGACGTGATAGAGGATCAGGATCGCGAACGCCCCGATGCGGAGCCAATCGAGGCCGTAGTGACGCTGCATTGCCCGCGGCGCTAGCATCAAGCCGGCGTAAAGGCGAGGCGGGGCGGACGGTTAGCGGTAATCAGCCGGACTTTGAACTGTCTCGTCCGGCCTGTATATGGGGGGTATGTCGATCCGTCCGTGGCGCGATATCGCGCGTCGAGAATGCCGCCAGATCATGGTCGGCAACGTCCCCGTCGGCGGGGATGCGCCCGTCACCGTGCAGACGATGACCAATACGCCCACCGCGGATGCCGCCGCGACGATCGACCAGATCCGCCGTTGCGAGGATGCGGGGGTGGATATCATCCGCGTCAGCTGTCCTGATACCGACAGTACCGCCGCGCTGTCGCAGATCGTCCGCGCGGCACAGGTGCCGATCGTCGCCGACATCCATTTCCACTACAAGCGCGCGCTCGAGGCTGCCGACGCCGGGGCGGCGTGCCTGCGGATCAATCCGGGCAACATCGGCTCATCGGAACGGGTCGCGGAGGTGGTGCGCGCGGCGAAGGCGAACGGTTGCGCGATCCGCATCGGCGTCAACGCGGGCAGCCTGGAAAAGGACCTGCTCGAAAAATACGGCGAGCCGTGCCCGGAGGCACTGGTCGAAAGCGCGCTGGATCATATCAAGCTGCTGCAGGACCACGATTTCCACGAATATAAAGTGGCGGTGAAGGCGTCCGACGTGTTCCTGGCGGTGGCGGCGTACCAGCAGCTGGCGGAGGCGGTCGATTGCCCGCTGCACCTGGGCATCACCGAGGCGGGCGGGCTGATCGGCGGGACGGTGAAATCGTCGATCGGGATCGGCAGCCTGTTGTGGTTCGGTATCGGCGACACGATCCGGGTGTCGCTGTCGGCGGAGCCCGAGGAGGAAGTGCGGGTCGGATTCGAGATCCTGAAGGCGCTGGGGATCCGCAACCGCGGCGTCCGCGTCGTCAGCTGCCCGAGCTGCGCCCGCCAGGGCTTCGACGTGATCCGCACCGTCCAGGCGCTGGAGGAACGGCTGCAGCATATCCGGACGCCGATGTCGCTCAGCGTGCTGGGCTGCGTCGTCAACGGCCCGGGCGAGGCGCGCGAAACCGATATCGGGATCACCGGGGGCGGCAACGGCAAGCACATGGTCTATCTGTCGGGCGTCACCGATCATCATGTGCAGGACGCCGACATGATCGAGCATATCGTCCGGCTGGTGGAGGCGAAGGCGGCGGAGATCGACGCGGCCGACGCGGCGGCGAAACTGGCCGCCGAATAGCATTGGTGACGCGGTCGCGGCATCTGTCCCCCGCGATCGCCTTCGCGGTCGCGGCGGCGGGGATCGGGCTGTTCTCGATCATGGACGCCTTCATGAAATCGCTGACGCTGGCGCTCGGCGTCTATAACGCGCTGCTGTGGCGGACGGGCGTGTCGGCGGTGTTCGGCGGCGTTGCCTGGGCGGCGGGCGGTGGCGGCTGGCCGTCGCGGCGCGCGACATGGCTCCATCTGCTGCGCGGGATCGTCGCCGCCGTGATGGCGCTGCTGTTCTTCTGGGGGCTGGCGCGGGTGCCGATGGCGCAGGCGATCGCGCTTGCCTATATCGCGCCGCTGCTGGCGCTGCTGCTGGGGGCGCTGGTGCTGGGTGAACGTGTCGGCATGCGCGTGGTCGCTGCCTCGATCATGGCCCTCGCCGGGGTGGGCGTGATCCTGCTGGGGCAGGCGCGCATGGATCTCGGCCCGCAGGCGCTGGCGGGAGCGCTGGCGATCCTCGCCTCGGCGGTGCTCTACGCGGTCAATCTGATCGTCGCGCGGTTGCAAAGCCTGGCGGCGCGGCCGGGGGAGATCGCCTTCTTCCAGGCCGCTATTGTCACGCTGCTGCTCGCGTTGGCCGCGCCATTCCTCGGCGCGATCCCGCCGGCGGGGGAGTGGGGCAAGATCACGATCGCGGCATTGCTCGCCACCGCCTCACTGTTCCTGCTCGGCTGGGCCTATGCGCATGGCGAGGCCGGCTATCTGGCGACGACCGAATATAGTTCGTTCTTGTACGCCGCGGTGCTGGGCTGGTTGGTGTTCGGCGAGCGGGTGGCGCTGACCACGCTAGCCGGCGCGGGGATCATCATCGCGGCGTGCCTGTATGGCGCCCGGCGTCGCGATATCGCGCAAGAGGCGTTAGGGCAGGCGGCATGACCGTCTCGATCCGCCCTGCCGCCCCCGCCGATGTGCCGATGATCCTGCGATTTGTGCGCGATCTGGCGCTGTTCGAGAAAGAGCCCGATGCAGTGGAGGCGACCGAGCCGATGTACCATGAGGCGCTGTTCGGTGCCGATCCGGCGGCGGAGGCGCTGATCGCCGAGCGTGACGGCGCCGCGATCGGCTTCGCGATGTTCTACACCACCTTCTCCACCTGGACCGGCAAGCGCGGCATCTGGCTCGACGATCTGTACGTCACCCCGGACGCGCGCGGATCGGGCGCGGGGGCGGCGTTGCTCTCCGCGCTGGCGGGGATCGCGGTCGATCGCGGCTATGCGCGGTTCGAATGGTGGGTGCTCGACTGGAATACGCCCGCCATCGACTTCTATCGCGCGAAAGGCGCGGTGGCGCAGGATCAATGGACCGTCCAGCGGGTCGACGGCGCGGCGTTGCGCGCGCTCGCGGGGCGCGGCTGATGGCGTGGCTGTGGTTGGTGCTGGGCGGCCTGTTCGAGGTGGGCTTCACCACCTGTCTGCGCAACGTCGACGGATTTCGTCACGTCGGCTGGACGCTGGGCTTCCTTGCCTCGGTATCGCTGTCGATGCTGCTGCTGGAGGTCGCCGCGCGGTCGATCCCGATGGGCACCGCCTATGCGGTATGGACCGGGATCGGTGCGCTGGGCACCGTGCTGACGGGTATCTGGCTCTATGGCGAGCCGGCGACGCCGGTCAGGCTGTTGCTGGTCGTGGGGGCGGTGGCGTGTATCGCGGGGCTGAAGCTGACCGCCGGATCATGAGCGGCGACCCGTCACCCCGGTGATAATCCGGGGTGACGGGTCGGGGGCGTTACCGGCCCGGCACGTCGTGGTCGTGCGGCTCTTCGCCCTCGGCCTTGGCGGCATCGTAGCGTTCGATCGCCTCGATCGTGATGCGACGCGCCTCTTCGCGGTCGCCCCAGGTGCCGATGCGCACCCACTTCTTCTTCTCCAGGTCCTTATAGTGGGTGAAGAAGTGTTCGATCTGCGCGAAGACGATTTCGGGCAGATCGTCCTTGCCGCCGACGTTGGTGTAATAAGGGAAGGTCGAATCGACCGGCACGCAGACCAGCTTCTCGTCGCCGCCGGCCTCGTCTTCCAGGTTCAGCACCGCGATCGGACGTGCGCGGACGACGCAGCCCGGGATGAACGGCGAACGCGCGACGACCAGCGCATCGAGCGGATCGCCATCGGGCGACAGCGTATGCGGAACGAAGCCGTAGTTCGCGGGATAGCGCATCGGCGTGTGCAGGATGCGATCGACGAACAGCGCGCCGGAGGCCTTGTCGAATTCATATTTCACCGGCTCGCCGCCGGTCGGCACTTCGATCACCACGTTGAGGTCATCGGGCGGGTTCTTCCCCACCGGGATCAGGTCGATACGCATTCTCTTCCCCTCTGGAGCTGCGATGGTCGGGCGACGCGGGTCAGCGCGGCGCCAGGAGACGGTCCAGTCCGGTAACGGCGGCGCCGGTCTTCTCGAGGCGCGGGTAGCGCAAGCCCCCATGATAGTCGAGCATCACCGAGCGATACGAATCGTCGCGTTTCACCGTGAGAGCGATCGGCGTTTTCAGCGACTTGGCGGCGGTGATCGCGGCCTTCATGCGATCGTTCGACCAGGCATCGCCCTCGATCGCGACGATCTGGTCCGCCACCGTCATACCCGCGGCAAAGGCCGGGCCGTCCCATGTCACCGACGTCAGTTCGCCATTGTTCTTGGCGACGAAACCGCCCGACCAGGTGAGGTTGACGTTCTTCGCCGCCGTTTCCGCCGCCTTCAGCGAGGGCGTCGGCGCCTCGGCATAGACCAGCCGGTAGCCGTTGCGGGTGAAGCCGTCGAGCGGCGCGCCAGAACCGTGTTCTGTCAGGCGCTTATCCAGGAAAGTGCGCCAATCCCAGGGTAGAATCGCCTGCAACGTCGCGGTGACGTCGTCGATCGTATAGGTCAGCTCGCCCCAGTCCCCGTCGCGCACGCCGAAGAACGCCCGGGCGAAATCGTCGATCGACTTGGTCCCGCCGGATTTCTCGCGCAGCAGCGAATCGACATCGAGCCACACCAGCAGTCCTTCGTTGTAATAGTCCTCGCTGCGCTGCCAGCTGGTCCAGCCCTTGGGCTTGCGTGACGAGATGACGGGGTCGTTGGTGGTGTCCACCAGCGCGCGCCAGTCGCGACCGCGCTGGCTGTCATAGGTGGCGGCGATCGTCGCCAGCTGATCCAGCGTGTCCTGTTTCGAGACGAGTCCCGATCGCGCCTGCAGCACATAGCCCCAGAATTGCGTCTGCCCCTCGTACACCCATAGCAACGAGTCGCGCATCGGGGTGCGATAGTCAGGCGTCCACAGATTGGCACCGCGCCGGAACTTGCCGTCCCAGCTGTGCGTGAATTCGTGCGGCAGCAGGTTGCGGCGACCGGGGCCATCGTTCCATTTGGTGAAATATCCGGGCGTGACGCCATTCTCGCTCGAGCGATGATGTTCCAGGCCGATTCCGCCCAGCCTGTCGGTGATCGACAGCAGGAAATCGTAATGATCGTAATGCTGCGCGCCGAACGTCTTCACCGCTTGCTCGACCAGCCGCTGATGCGCCGCGATCTGTTCGGGCGTCGCCGCCAGTTCGGCGGGATCGTCCGCGAAGACGTTCAGCTTTACACGCGGCGTCAGCGGCCAGCTCCTGCCGTATTTGCCCGCGAGGATCGGTGAGTCGACCAGGATTTCATAATTGGTCGGTTCGTAGCGATAGGTGCTGCCGTCCACCTTCGCCGCCAGCGCGCTCGCAGCCGTCCAGCCCTGCGGCCAGGTGACGGTCATCTGCGCCGGGATCGCCCGCGTGAAAAACCCCGCCGGGTACAGGCTGACCGAATTGGGCTGCAGCGAGATCATCGTCCGGGTGACGGCGATGCGACCCTGATCGGGCTCGGTCGCGGACAGGAACTGGAACGATGCCTCGATAGCCTTCGCGCCCGCCGGCACGTCGATGTGGAACGCGAAGACGTCAACCGGATCGCGCTTCCATTCGATTCGCTGGCCGTTCGCGGTGATGATCAGCCCCGCCAGCTTCTCGATCTCGCCACGCGGGCTGTGCGCGCCGGGCAGCCATTTCGGGAACAGCAGCACCATCGGCCCCGGCTGCGCCACCGGAATGGTTTCCTTGACGCGCAGGATGCCGCGCAGCGTGTCGGTCGCGTCGACCGCGATGCGCAGCGTGCCGGGATAGGGAATGTCGCGCGGCGCCGGAATGGTGTCGACGAACGGCACCGGCTGCGGCGCGGAATTGCCCGCCGGAACCTGCGCGACGGCGGAGCCGGCGACCGCGGTGGAGGCCAGCGCGGCGGCAATGATCGTTCGTATCATGGGTTGAAACCGTCCGTGTCAGGTAATGTTGTTACCCGCCGGACGTAACAAGATGGTCATGCCGCTGTCCAGCCGAACAAGCGCATCGCCTTCAACCAAGGCCGTTTTTCGCCGATGACCCGATCAGTGCCCACCCAGCACGTTGATGCTGAACGCGATCACGCCCAGATTGTAGACGAAAGCGGCGAGACACTGCCCCGTTACCACGCGCCGCACCCGGCCGCTGCTGATCGAGACGTCGGATGTCTGGAAGGTCATGCCCAGCGTGTAGCTGAAATACAGAAAGTCCCAGTAATCCGGGGTCGTCGTACCGGGAATGTCGATCCCGCCGGCATCGCCGCCGTCGCTGGCCGACCCGTAGAAGAGATGCGCGTAATGCAGCGCATAGACCATGTTCGAGAACAGCCATGCGACCGCCAGCGTCGCGATCACCAGCGCGATCGCCTGCGCATCGGTGCGTCCGCGCAACTCGTCATGCACCGCCGCGAGGATGACCAGCGTTACGGCGCCGGTCAGCGCCAGCAACAGCGCGCGATTGGCATCGTTCGCGCGCGTCGTCCGGCGCATCGTTGCGGGATCGGCGCACCGGAACAGCGGCACCAGCGAGGCGAGGAACAAGAGCGCCGCCACGTCGAACCCCAGCATCACCGCGCGCCCGGTGCCGGTCCATGATCGCCATATCGGTACCGCGATCGCGAAGACCATCACGAACAGAACGAAGCGCGGCGGGGCCACGTATCGTCCCAGACCCCACCAGCGCCGCGGTTCGTTCATGCGATCACCGCTAGCGCTTCTTTGAGCCGCCCACTAGATACGCCACCCCTATATGGCCCGTATTCCCACACCCGGCCGCGTCCGCGGCACCCAGGATATCTTTCGCGACGAGGAACGCCGCTTCGCGCGGGTGCTCGACACGTTCGATCGCGTCCGCCGGCTCTATTGCTTCGAGCGGGTGGAGGTGCCGGTATTCGAGGATACGCAGGTGTTCGCGCGCTCGATCGGGGAGACCACCGACGTCGTTTCGAAGGAGATGTATACCTTCCCCGACAAGGGCGACGATTCGCTGACGCTGCGGCCCGAATTCACCGCGGGGATCGCGCGCGCCTATATCACCAACGGCTGGCAGCAATTTGCCCCGTTGAAAC
>NZ_JBELIE010000179.1:0-6335 GCF_042091075.1 Sphingomonas sp.
GCTGCATCATTTCGGATCGGCGAACGGCCTGCAGAAGGCACTGATCGAAAGCATGGCGGCCAGGATCGTGCACACGATCCGCGATGCCGTGCGGCGATCGCGCGCCGCCCACGATCCGGCGGAGGTGGTCGATCTGGTGTTCGACGCCTTCGGCCGCAACGGCGCGGGGGCGCTGGCGGGCTGGATGATCCTGACCGGCAATCGCGATGCCCTCGACCCGATCCTGACCGCGATCCACGACCTGGTCGAAGATCTGTCGAAGGACGAGGAGCGCCCGAACGTGCCGATCCGTGACGAAACGCTGCACCTGGTGCTGATGGCGCTGGGCGATGCGCTGCTGGGCGCGCCGATGGCCCGCGCGCTGGACCTGCCGCGCGACAGGGCGCGCGCGATCGCGCGGCAGATGCTGCTCGCGGATCGGGGGTTGGCGGAACGCTGACGATCCCTGCGGCCGCGACGGCGACAGATCGCGCCGTCCCGCGCCCCATGGCCCTCGCTGCCCTGGAACGGCGTCGAAACACCTTGGTGTCGTTCGCACGAACCCGCTAAGCGGCTCGTTATGCATTTTCTGGATCAGGCAAAGATTTTCGTTCGCTCCGGCTCCGGCGGGCCCGGCGCGGTCAGTTTCCGGCGAGAGAAGTTCATCGAATATGGCGGGCCGGACGGTGGCAACGGCGGCAAGGGCGGCGATATCATCTTCGAAGCGGTTGCGGGGCTGAACACGCTGATCGACTTCCGCTACACGCAGCATTTCCGTGCGCCGCGCGGCCAGGGCGGTTCGGGCAGCAACCGCACTGGCGCTGGCGGCGAGGATCTGGTCATCAAGGTGCCGGTCGGGACGCAGATCCTCGCCGATGACGAGGAGCGCACGCTGCTCGTCGACCTGACGCGCGTCGGCGAACGGGTGCAGTTCCTGCGCGGCGGTGACGGCGGGCGCGGCAACGCCAGTTACAAGACATCCACCAACCGCGCGCCGCGTCAACACGGCACCGGCTGGCCGAGCGACGAGGCGTGGGTGTGGCTGCGGCTCAAGCTGCTGGCCGATGCTGGACTGGTGGGGCTGCCCAATGCGGGTAAATCGACCTTCATCAACGCGGTCACCAACGCCCAGGCGAAGGTGGGCGCTTATGCCTTCACCACCACCCGTCCGCAGCTGGGGGTGGTGCGCCACCACCAGCGCGAATTCGTGATCGCCGACATTCCGGGGCTGATTGAGGGCGCCGCCGAGGGCGCCGGGATCGGCGACCGTTTTCTGGGCCATATCGAGCGGTGCCGTGTGCTGCTGCACCTGGTCGACGCGCATGACGACGACGTCGCCGAGAGCTATCGCATCGTGCGCGACGAACTGGCGGCCTATGGCGGCGGTCTCGACGACAAGCCGTTCGTTGTGGCGCTCAACAAGATCGATACGCTCGACGACGAACTGATCGCGGCGCTGTCGGCGGAACTGGAGGAAGCGAGCGGCGTGCCGGTCATCCCCCTGTCCGGGGTAAGCGGCACCGGCGTCGATTGGGTGCTCGATCGCTTGCTGGAGGCGATCCCGTCGCACGAAGCGCCGGTCGAGGATGATGGCGAGGAAGACGCGGTGGAATGGTCGCCGGTCTGAACTGCTGACGCCGTGCGGGCCCCTGCCGCCGATCCCCTGCCGACTGTGTCGGCGCTGCGCTGGTGGGAAGCGCGTTGGTTCGCGGCACTGCTGCTGGTGGCCGCGACGATCCCGTTATGGTCGGTGCCGCTGCCGCCATTGACCGATCTGCCGGGGCATATCGGACGGTTCCACATCGCGCATGCGATCACGACATCGAGGCTGATCGCGCGGCATTGGGCCTATCACTGGATGCCGGTCGGCAACCTCGGGGCCGATATCGCGGTACAGGCGCTGGCGACATGGCTCCCGATCGAGCGCGCCGCGTGGCTGGTCGTCGCGGCGATCCCGCCATTGTGGATCGGCGGCCTGCTGCTGGTATCGCGCGAGAGCGGGGGGCACCCTTCCCCTTTCGCAGCACTGGCGCTGCCGCTCGCTTATGGCTTCCCGTTCCAGAACGGCTTCGTCAACTTCATGCTGTCGGCGGGACTCGCCTTCTATGCGCTGGCGCTGTGGATCGCGCTCGGCCGGCGAGGACGGATCGCGCTGCGCGCCATGCTGTTCGTTCCACTCGCCGCGCTCGTGTGGCTGGCGCACGGCTCGGGCTGGGCGCTGTTGGTGACTGCCGCGTTCGGCGCGGATGTCGCCCGCGCTCGCGGACGGGACAGCACATGGCCGGCGGCGTTGCTGCGCGCCGGCATCGGGGTGGCGCCGATGCTGCCCCTCCCGTTGATCGCAATCCTGCCGGCGCACGGCGAGCATGCCGCGATGCGATGGGACTGGATCGCCAAGGTCGGCTGGCCGGTGATGCTGCTGCGTGAGCGGTGGATCGTCTGGGATGTCGCGGGCGCGCTGCTGCTGCTGGCCGCGATCGGCATCGCGCTGTCGCGGCGGGGATGGCGGATCGATTCCATTGGCGGGGCGGCGGCGCTGGCCACGCTGGCGGCCTATGTGATCCAGCCGAAAATGGCGATGGGCGGCAATTTCGTCGATCTGCGCATGCTCGCGCCCGGCATCGCGCTCGCGCTGGTGTCGATCCGTCCGCCCGCCGCGCTCGCCACGCGCTGCGCGGCGGCGGCGCTGGCCTTCGCCACGGTGCGACTGGCGACGAGCGGCGTCGCGCTGTTCGTCGCCGCGATCCCGCAACAGCAGGCGCTGGCCGCCGTACCGCATTTGCCGCGCGGGGCCGCCGTCCTCGTACTCGTCGGCAAGACCTGCGAAGCCAGTTGGGCGGGGCGGCGGCTGGATCATATCGCGGACCTCGCGATCGCCCGCCGCGAGATTTTCGACAACAGCGAATGGATGCTCGCCGGGCAGCAATTGCTCGATCATCGGCACGCGCGCGCTGGCCGCTTCTCCGCTGACCCGTCGCAGCTCGTCTTCCCGCCCGACTGCCCCTATCAGGCCACGCGGATGAGCGACGCGATCGCCACCTTCGACCGCGGCACGTTCGGCTATGTCTGGACGATCGACTTGCCCGCGCGCGCCCGGCTTGCCCCGGACGTGCGGCTGATCTGGTCGAACGCCATATCGGCACTCTACGTGGTCGGTCAGCCCACACGCGGCGACCGCCGCCCGCACCTCCTTCGTCAGGCATCGCGCGACGTCGCCGATTGAGCACATGCGCCGCGCGCGCTAACGCGGCCGCACCATGTCGCTCTTCCCGCCCGAAACCTGCGCCCGCCTGATCGTCAAGATCGGCTCGGCGTTGCTCGTCGATCCCGATGGCGGGGTCCGGCGAGCGTGGCTGGAGGGGGTCGCGCGCGATATCGCCGAGCGCCACCGCGCGGGGCAACAGATCGCGGTCGTCTCGTCCGGCGCGATCGCGCTCGGCGCCCGACGGCTGAAGCTCGACAAGGGCGGCCGGGCCAGCCTGGAGGATGCGCAGGCCGCCGCCGCCACGGGGCAGATCCTGCTCGCCGGCGTATGGGCCGAGGTGCTGGGCGCGGAGGCGCTGACCGCGGCGCAGATGCTGGTGACGCTCGGCGATCTGGAGGAGCGACGCCGTTATCTCAACGCCGCCGCGACGCTGAACCGGCTGCTGCATCTGGGCGTCGTGCCCGTCATCAACGAAAACGATTCGGTCGCCACGGAGGAAATCCGCTTCGGCGACAACGATCGCCTCGCCGCGCGCGTGGCACAGGCGGCGGGGGCACAGGGCGTGCTGCTGCTCTCCGACATCGACGGGCTGTACGATCGCAATCCCGCGCTTCCCGGTGCGGTGCACATGCCGCGCGTCGAGCGGATCGACGGCGTGGTGGAGGCGATGGCGGATCGCGGCTCCGCTTCCGGCATGGGCTCGGGCGGCATGGTTTCCAAGATCGCCGCCGCGCGGATCGCCAATGCCGCCGGTGCCGCGCTGGCGATCGCGTCCGGCCGGGTCGATCGCCCCCTGTCGCAGGCCTCGCGCCACACGCTGTTCGTGCCGGAGCGTGCCGCCACCGCGCGCAAGGCGTGGCTGGCGGGCGGACTGACGGCGCAGGGCGCGATCCATGTCGACGCCGGCGCCGTACTGGCGTTGCGCGACGGACGCAGCCTGCTCGCCGCCGGCGCGACGCGGATCGAGGGGCAATTCGCCCGCGGCGACCTGATCACGATCGAGGGCCCCGGCGGCACGCTGGCGCGTGGGCTGGCCGAATATGACGCGGCCGACGCCCGGCGACTGCTCGGTCGGCGCAGCGACGAACATGCCGCGATCCTTGGCTATGCCCCGCGTAGCGCGCTGGTGCATCGCAACCATATGGCGCTGTTGTGATCCTGGCGATCACCGGCGGCACGGGCTTCGTCGGCGGACGGACGATCGCCCTCGCGCTTGCCGCCGGGCACCGGGTCCGCGCGCTCGCCCGCCGTGCCCAGCCGCCACGCGACGGCGTCACCTGGGTGACCGGCACGCTCGACCATCGCACCGCGCTGGCCGCATGGGTCCGCGATGCCACGGCGGTGATCCATATCGCAGGGGCGGTCAACGCCCCCGACCGCGCCGGATTCGCCGCCGCCAATGTCGCCGGAACGCGCTCCGTGGCGGCGGCGGCGCACGATGCTGGCGTGTCGCGCTTCGTTCACGTCTCCTCGCTCGCTGCACGCGAACCCGCATTGTCCGACTATGGCTGGTCGAAAGCAGAGGCGGAAACGGTGGTGCGCGACAGCGCGCTGGAGGCGACGATCGTCCGTCCGCCCGGCGTCTATGGCCCCGGCGATATGGAACAGCGCGACCTGTTCCGCGCGGCGCGGCGCGGGATCGTGCCGATGCCGCCGCGCGGCGGTCGTCTGTCGATCATCCATGTCGACGATCTCGCGCGCCTGCTGCTCGCGCTTGCCGCAACGCCGGACGACCGGGGGCTGTACGAGCCCGCCGACCCAAGCGGCGCGATGACCTATACCGCCTTCGCGCAGGCGATCGGACGCGCGGTCGGGCGCTCGGTCGCCACACTGTCGCTGCCCGCCCCGTGGCTGCGCCTCGCCGCGCGCGCGGATCACTTCTGGCGTGGCGCCGACGCCAAGCTGACCGCCGACCGGGTCGCCTATATGCTGCATCCGGACTGGACCGCCGATCCGGCAAAGGCGCCACCGCCCGACTTGTGGTTGCCACGGATCACCACCGATCACGGGCTGCATGCCACCGCCTTATGGTATCGCGCCTACGGCTTGCTATAGCATCGCCCGCAAACCGCCGCATTCAAGGGCCACGACGCACGACATGACCGACCGCACCGCCATCCTCGACACCGTCAAGGCCCAGATCGAACCCTTCAACAAAAAGGGTATCGCCATTACCGACGCCACCACCTTCCAGGGGGACCTGGAGTGGGATTCGCTGACCGTGATGGATTTCGTCGCCGCGATCGAGGACGAGTTCGACATCATCATCACGATGAACATGCAGGCCGAAATCGAAACCGTCGGCCAGCTTGCCGATGCGGTCGCCAAGCTGAAGGGCTGACAGGATGACCGAGGCTGGGCTGGTTCCCGACGCGCTTCCCGCCACCGCGCCGCTGGTCGCGCCCGAACGCGACCTGTTCTCCAAGTTCGATCCGTTGATCGCGGAGCGCGAGGCATTGATGTCGTCGGGTGTGCGCGACCCGTTCGGGATCGTCATGGAGCGCGTGCTCGGCCCCACCACCGCGGTGATCAAGGGCCGCGAGACGATCCTGCTCGGCACCTACAACTACATGGGGATGACGTTCGACGCCGACGTGATCGCCGCGGGTCAGCGGGCGCTGGCCGAATTCGGCAGCGGGACCAACGGCAGCCGCATGCTGAACGGCACGTTCCGTGACCATGTGGAGGCGGAGGAGGCGCTGAAGGCCTTCTATGGCGCCGATCACGCGATGGTCTTTTCGACGGGCTATCAGGCGAATCTTGGCACGATCTCGACGATCGCCGGGCGCGGCGAATATGTCATCCTCGATGCCGACAGCCATGCGTCGATCTACGACGGCTGCAAGATGGGTGATGCGGAGATCGTGCGTTTCCGCCACAATTCGGTCGAGGATCTCGACAAGCGGCTCGGCCGGCTGCCGAAAGAGCCGGGCAAGCTGGTCGTGCTCGAAGGCGTCTATTCGATGCTGGGCGATATCGCGCCGCTGCGCGAGATGGTCGCGGTCGCGCGGAAGCATGGCGCGATGGTGCTGGTCGACGAAGCGCATTCGATGGGCTTCTTCGGGGCGCATGGGCGTGGCGTGTACGAGGAACAGGGCCTGACGCTGGGCACCGATATCGACTTCGTGATCGGCACCTTTTCCAAATCGGT
>NZ_JBELIE010000180.1:0-6291 GCF_042091075.1 Sphingomonas sp.
GCCAATTCGCTCGCCACCTGCTTCGTCGACAGGCCACGCACCAGCGCGCGCAACACCTGATTATCGCGCGACGACAATCCCTGGAGCGGCGCGAACCGCTGCGCCGCTTCCCGGCGTCGAAGACATTCATCGATATAGGCCTGCGCACGGTCCAGCACGTCAAACAACTCGGACCGACTGAACGGCTTGCGCAGGAAGTCAATCGCGCCGGCGCGCATCGCCCGTACGGCATCGGGAACGTCGCCATATCCGGTCACGACCGCGACAGCGTGGCAACTGACCTTCTGCTCCAGCTCCTCTTGAACCTGTAAGCCATCCTTTTGAGGGAGCAACAGATCAAGCAGAACGCACCCCGGCGTCAGATCCTCACAAACACTGAGGAACGCATCCCCACTAGTGAATGACGCGACCTGATGCCCGGCGCCTTGCAGCGTCATACCGATTGTCTCGGCTACGTCCCGTTCGTCGTCGACGATATACACCCACAAGGAGCCTGCTCCCTCGAATACAAAAGCGCCATTCCGAATATCTGTTACGGTATCGTCATCAACTTTCCGGTGTTTGCAAGGTTCCGGTAGTTGAAGGATTGATGCAGATCATCTTCTCGTGTACGTTCGGATTAGCCCTCGGCTCGGCCTTCGGTACGAAACTCCCGTTTACACGCTACGTTCCTCGCCGCCAGACTGGCAAAAGTACCATATGTGAGTGTTGCGGACTATTTAACTTTCGCCGGTAGTCAGCTGGGGGTGGTTCGTGGAGCTTGCCCTGGAATGACATCACTCCTCATGTCGAGCTTGTCATGCGACAGAATGCCATCGATACCGGATGAGCAATCAGACTCGGTTTCCCCTGATCAGATCTGTATAGACGAGGACGAACTTTTGGTCGTCGCTCAGTTCGATGCGCTGCGCCATCAAGTACCGACGCTCCACATGATCCTGCTGATCAATATAACGTTCCTCAGCTTTATTACCTCCCTCGGCCATATAAATGCCTTAACATTCCTTCCGTCACTGCTGGCCACTTTGGCCAGTTCTACGCGCATCATGAAATGGCGTCGGGAACCGTTTCCGGGCGTTGACGAGGCGCGGACGATGTTTCGCTCAACCGTGCGCACCTCGCTGATCTTCGGCCTGATCCTTGCCGGCTGGAGCGTTCATGTCCTGTTCACGGGATCACGCGAGGTCTCCGCCTTCGTCCCCTTCTTCGCGGCACTGTCGGTGATATCCTGCGCCGTTTGCATGGTGTCGCTGCCGTACGCCGCCTATGCGGTGATCTGGTCGGGTGCGTTCCCGATGGTGCTGGCGATGCTGGCCACGCGGGACATGTCGCTGGCGGCGGCGGCGGCCAATCTTGCGATCATCGCGGTTCTGCTGATCGGCTGGTTGCGCCGTCAGCATCAGCAGTTCCGGGGAATCGTGGAAGCGCATGCGCTGGCGATCCGTAACGAACGTGAGGTCACTCACATGGCGTTCGCCGACCAACTCACCGGGCTGGCCAACCGGCGTGCGCTCCTGACCCGCCTGACCGAACGTCAGCGGCCGGAAGGGCAGCCGCTCGATACCACCGTCATCCTGCTCGATCTCGACGGGTTCAAGGCGGTGAACGACCGGCTCGGCCATGGCGTCGGCGACGCGCTGCTCCGCGCCGTGGCCGATCGATTGTCGCAGCAGGTGCCGCCGCCGGCATTGTGCGCGCGCGTCGGCGGGGACGAGTTCGCCATCCTGTTGCCGACCGGCGATCGCGAAGCCGTCGCGGCCGCAGCGGAACATCTCTCGCAACTGTTCGCGACCCCGGTGCGCATCGGAGCGGACGTGATCGCCATTCGCGGCTCGATCGGCATTTCGACCGGCACCCACTGGCCGCGCGACGCGGTCGAGCTGATGCACCGCGCGGATCTGGCGCTGTACGAAAGCAAGGGGCTGGGGCTCGGCCATCCCTTCTTCTTCCATCCGCATCTGCAGCAGCAGCGCGAACGCCGCAGCATCATCGAGACGGCCCATCTCGATCCAGCCGCGGTTGAGCGTCTTGAGGTTCACTTCCAACCGATCGTGCGCACCGCCACGGATGACATCGTCGGATACGAGGCGCTCGCCCGCTGGCACCATCCCCAGATTGGCGTGATCCCGCCCGACGAACTGTTCGCAGTGGCGGAACACGCGCGCGTCGCGGGCCGGTTCACCGAGCTGATCCTCGCGCGCGCCTTCGCCAAAGCGTCGGACTGGCCCTCAAACCTTTCCCTGTCGGTCAATGTCACCGCCGGGGAAGTGGGACCGGGTCTGTGCACCATGATTCGCCGGATGTGCGAGCGATACGCCTTTTCGCCGAAACGGCTGATCGTCGAGATCACGGAAACCGCGCTGCTGCGCGATCCCGACGCGGCGCGGTCAGCGATCGCCGACCTGCACGCGATCGGCGCCAGGGTGGCGCTGGACGATTTCGGCTCGGGCTTCGCATCGATCGGCTATCTCAGGCTGATCCGCTTCGACCTGATCAAGATCGATGGCGGCCTGGTCTCGTCGATCACCACTTGCGCGCTCGCGCGGCAACTGTTGATCGGTGTGGTCCAGCTTTGCCGCGCGATCGAAACGCCGGTGGTGGTCGAACAGGTCGAGACGGAGGCGCAGCTCGATATCCTGCGGGTCCTGCAGGTCGACAAGATTCAGGGCTATCTGCTCGGCCGACCCGCTCCCGAACTCGCGCCTGCTCGCGCTGGCCGCGTCAACGACGTCGGGCATACCCCGCCCCTCACCCTCGGCCCGTCCGCCGATCGCAACTATGGGTAATGACGGGAATTTCCTTTTCCGGCCGCGACGTGCACCGTGCGGCACGGGAATCGGATGGGGCGCTCGTTCATGAAGCTATTGGCGGCGTTCCGAGACAGATTATCGGCATGGCGGCGACGATCGTCGCGATCCGCGCTGGCCCGGCTGTGGAGCGCCTATGACGATCTCGAAGATGCGATCCTGATCTACTCGATGCAGGCGGAGCTGGTGTACAGCAACACCCACGCCAGAGCATTGATCGAGATCCTCTCTCATAGCGGCCAGACAATCCTGCCGACGGGACTGACGGCCTTCGACCGGGACGGGAAGCGCGTTGAGCGGGCCGATTGGCCGCTGTTTCGTGCCCTGCGTGGCGAGCCGGTTTCGAAGGAGGAGTTTCAGTTCGTCCTGCCCCATGTGTCGGGCGCGGGTCGGCACCGCCATGTTCGCATCAGCGCGAAGCAGAGCGATTTCGCCGGGCTTCACCCCACCCCGCTGATCCTGGTGTCCTTCACCGACATCACCGATCTGAAGACCGTCGAGCGGCGGCTGCGCGACAGCGAGGAAGCCGCCCGCCGCGAGGAAGCGCGGCTGACCGCCGTGCTCGACGCGCTGCCGACCGCGGTGGTGGTGGCGGATCGCGACGGGCGCTTCGTGCGCATGAACGCCGCCAACGAAAGCCAGGTCGGCTTCGTGCATTGGGCCGCCGACATTGCCGATTATGACGTGTTCGAGGGTTATTCGCCCCATACGGGCGCTCGTCTGGCCTCCACCGATTGGCCACTGGCCCGGGCAATCCAGAAGGGGGAGGTCACCGTCGGCCGCCGCATCGACGTGCGCGGTGGCGACGGCGCGATCCGCCACCTGTCGTTCAGCGCCGCGCCAATCTACGACGGCGACGGTACGGTGGCGGGCGGCGTCGTCGCGTGCGAGGATGTCTCCGGCCTCGTGCAGGCGAAGAGCGAAGCCGCGCTCGTCGGCGCGCAATTGCGCCTGCTGATCGACGGTGCACGCGACCACGCCTTCTTCATGCTCGACCGCGACGGCTGCGTCATGACGTGGAGCGCGGCGGCGGAACGTATCAAGCAGCATCGCGCCGCCGAGGTCATGGGCCTCCCCTGGTCATCCTTCTTCACCCCCGCCGATGTGGCCAAGGGCGTTCCCGCCGCGCTGCTGCATGAAGCGGAACGCAGCGGCGCCGCCTATTTCCAGGGCTGGCGCGTGCGCAAGGATGGCTCGCCCTTCTGGGTCGACGCGGTCGTCAGTGCGATCCACGACCAGGGCGAACTGGTCGGTTTCGCGGAGGTTGCCCGCGACCTGACTGAGCAACGACTGTCGCAGGCGGAGCTGCAATTGCGCGATCAGGCGATGCAGGCGGTCGCGCAGGGCATCCTCATCGTCGATGCGCGCGATCCCTGCGAGCCCATCGTCCATGTCAGCGGCGGATTCGAGCGGCTGACGGGCTATACCGCCAGCGAGGCGATGGGGCGCAATTGCCGCTTCCTGCAGGGTGCCCAGTCCGATCCCGCGGCGATCGCCGCGATCCGCGACGGCCTGCGCGCCGGTTTCGAAACCTCCGTCGAGATCCTCAACTATCGCAAGGACGGCAGCACGTTCTGGAACGCGCTGCATATCAGCCCGGTGCGCGGCGAAGACCAACAGGTCGACAAGTTCATCGGCCTGATGGCCGACGTCACCGAACGGCGGGAGCTGGAGGATCGCCTGCAGCAAGCGCACAAGATGGATGCGCTCGGCCGGCTCGCCGGAGGTGTGGCGCATGATTTCAACAACATCCTCACCATCATCTGCGGCAATGTCGAGGAACTGCAATTGCAGGCGACGCATGGCACGTTGCTGCGCCAGCGGCTCGACCTGATCGCGCGCGCGGCCAAGCGCGCGAGCCTGCTGACCCATCAGCTGCTGACCTTCAGCAAGGCGTCGATCGTGGCGCTGGCGCCGCTGAACCTGCGCGACATCATCGAACAGATGAAACCGCTTCTCGCCAGCCTGATCGACGACAGCATGACGTTCGATGCGCAGGTCGCCGCTGATCTGCGTCCGATCGTGGCCGATCGCAGCCAGATCGAACAGGTATTGCTCAACCTGGCGATCAATGCGCGCGACGCGCTGTCATCGAGCGGCGCGGTCCGGCTGGAGGCGGCCAATGCCGTCCCGGATGACTGCAAGCGGATGAACGTCGCGGATGCCGGGTCGTGCGACTGGGTGCTGTTGCGGATCACCGATAACGGGGCGGGCATGCCGCCCGAGGTGCGCGAACGCGCGTTCGAGCCATTCTTCACGACCAAGGGCGAAAACGGCAGCGGCCTGGGCCTCGCCACCGTCTTCGGTATCGTCAGCCAGGCCGGCGGCTGCGTCCGGCTGGATAGCAGGCCGGGCGGCGGCACGACGGTGGAGATCATTCTTCCCGCCGCGCGCGATCCGGTCATCGCCCTGCCGACGTATCAGGACCCGCCCGCGCGCGAGGATCGCAAGCTGACCGTGCTGGTCGCGGAGGACGAGGACGACGTCCGCGAACTGGTGGTGCGGGCGTTGCAGGAAGCCGGCCACATCGTTCACGATTTCGACAACGGCCTCGATGCGCTGGCCCATATCCAGAATCGCGACACCGCCTTCGACGTTCTGATCAGCGACGTCGTCATGCCCGGGATCGGGGGCATTTCGCTGCAAAAGGCCGCGGTTGCGGTTGCCCCCCGCCTGCGCACCCTGTTCATGACCGGCTATCATGCGTCCAAGGTGACGCCGGACGAGCGGACGTCGCACATGATCTCCAAGCCGTTCACCGGACAGATGCTGCTAAAGGCGGTGGAGCGGCTATCGGCCTGACGGGGCCGGGCGACGGCATGAAAGCGCGGAATGTCGGCCGATGCGACGCCGCCCCCTCCCATCCGCGCGCGGCTTACCTATCTGTGGCGGCGAAGGGGGGACGTCATGACCGAACCGATTCTCGCGCTCTCGGGCGTGTCCAAGACCTACAAGGGCGGATTCACCGCGCTGCACGGTGTCGATCTGGCGATCGAGAAGGGCGAGATCTTCGCGCTGCTAGGGCCGAACGGCGCCGGGAAGACGACGCTGATCAGCATCGTGTGCGGCATCGTGACGCCGTCGACCGGCACGATCCGCGTCGCCGGGCATGACGCGATCACCGACTACAAGGCCGCCCGCCGCGCGATCGGCCTCGTCCCGCAGGAACTGTCGGTCGACATGTTCGAAACGGTGCTGGCGACGGTCACCTTCTCGCGCCGGCTGTTCGGCCGATCCGGGCACAGCGGCTATATCGAGCAGGTTCTGCGCGATCTGTCGCTGTGGGACAAACGCCATGCGAAGATCATGGAATTGTCCGGCGGGATGAAGCGCCGCGTGCTGATCGCCAAGGCGCTGGCGCACGAACCCGAGGTGCTGTTCCTCGACGAGCCGACCGCCGGGGTCGATGTCGCGTTGCGCCGGGACATGTGGAAACTGGTCCATCGTCTGCGCGACCGCGGCACGACGATCATCCTGACGACCC
>NZ_JBELIE010000181.1:0-6288 GCF_042091075.1 Sphingomonas sp.
CGATCACCGGCAACATGCCCATCGGCGCGAACTCGGTCACGCCGATGCCGAAGGCGCCGACCGCCAGTGCGATCAGCCCGAGGTTGAACTTCATGATCCTGGCTCCCTCAAACCATCGGCGGCGCGAGGTGGGCGAAGCCCTCCTGCTGCCGATAGGGGGTGTGGGGATAGGGCGGCAGCACGTCGCTCGCCGTGTCGAGCGCCGCCACCTGTTCAGGCGTCAGCGCCCAGCCGACCGCGCCCAGATTGTCGCGCAACTGCGCCTCGTCGCGCGCGCCGATGATGACCGACGCCACGGTTGGCCGCCGCAACAGCCAGTTGATTGCGACCTGCGGAACGGTCTTGCCGGTCTCCGCCGCCACCGCTTCCAGTGCGTCAACCACGCGGTAGAGATGCTCGTCCTCGACCGGCGGCGCGAATTGCGCCGTTTCGTGCAGACGGCTGCCCGCCGGGATCGGTCGTCCCCGCCCGATCCTGCCGGTCAGCCGCCCCCAGCCGAGCGGGCTCCAGACAAGCGCACCGACCCCCTGATCCCCCGCCAGCGGCATCAGATCCCATTCGTAAGCGCGCCCGATCAGCGAGTAATAGACCTGATGCGCGACGAGGCGCGGCCAGCCATGGCGGTCCGCCAGCGCCTGCGCCTTCATGATCTGCCAACCCGGATAGTTGGAGACGCCGGCATAGCGGACCTTGCCGTCCGCGATCAGCCGGTCGAGCGCGCCCATCACCTCCTCGGTCGGGGTGGAGGCGTCGAAGGCGTGGAGCTGGAGCAGGTCGATATGATCGGTGCCCAGCCGGCGCAGCGCCGCCTCGACCGCGCCGATCAGCCGCGCCCGCGACGCGCCCCAATCCTGCGGGCCATCACCCATCGGCAGCCCGGTCTTGGTCGAGATCAGGACGGCATCGCGCCGCCCCTTGATCGCTTCGCCCAGCACCTGTTCCGATGCGCCGTCCGAATAGACGTCGGCGGTGTCAAACAGCGTCACCCCCGCGTCGAGGCAGATGTCGATCAGCCGTCGCGCCTCGGCGGCGTCGCTTGTGCCCCAGGCGCTGAACAGCGGTCCCTTGCCGCCAAAGGTGCCGGCGCCGAACGACAGCGCGGGCACGCGCAGGCCGGACGACCCCAATGGGCGATATTCCATGACAGATCCTTTGCGAATTTCGTCGTCAGGTGCATAAGTGACGTCTGCGCAAAGGCAGCGGAAGCGCCCGCCGGGGCAAAGGATCTATGCCGTGGATGCAAAGACCGCGACAAAAGAGGATCGCGCCCGATCGCTCGCGCTGTTCGCGAGCGTCATCGAGGAAGGCAGTTTCTCCGCCGCCGCACGCACGCTCGGGCTGACGCCCTCCGCGGTGGCGCGTGCGATCGACCGGATCGAGGCGCGGCTGGGGGTCCGGCTACTGCTGCGCTCCACCCGCGCGCTGACGATGACCGCCGAGGGCCAGGCCTATCTGCTCATCGCGCGGCGCATCCTCGCCGATCTCGACGATGCCGAGCAACAGATCGCCGATCAGGGCGCGCCACGCGGGCGGCTGCGGATCAGTGCGGCGCTGGCGCATGGCCGGTTGTGTGTGGTGCCGCTGCTCGGCGATTTTACCCGGGCCTATCCGCATATCCTGGTCGATATCGCCCTGACCGATACGCTGGTAGACGTCGCGGCGGGTCAGGCGGATGTCGCGATCCGCTTCGGCCCGCTCGCCGACAGCGGGCTCACCGCTCGCAAGCTGGGCGAGTCCGGCCGCGTGATCGTCGCCTCGCCCGATTATCTCGCGCGCGCCGGCACGCCGCAGGTGCCCGAGGACCTGCACGCGCATAACTGCCTGAACTTCAATTTCCGCCGCGCCGAGCCGATCTGGCCCTTCCGCCGCGATGGCAGGGATTTTGCGCTGTCGGTGGAGGGCGGCATCGTCGCCAACAATGGCGAGACGCTCGGCCATCTTGCCGCCGCCGGGGTCGGCATCACGCGCGTCGGCCGCTTCAGCGTCGTCGCCGAGATCGCCGACGGTCGGCTCGTACCGTTGCTCGAGGCGTACAATCCGGGCGATGTCGAGCTGATCCATGCCGTCTTCGTCGGCGGCGCTGCGACCCCCGCACGTGTGCGGGTATTCGTCGACTTTCTGGTCGAGCGGCTAGGCAGCCCCTCCGGATGATGGGCACGCCACGGCCGATTGCAGAAAGGCATAGAGCCGATCGTCATCGCTCCTCGCGACGTTGAAGCGCATGTGATTGCGCCATTCGCCGCTGGTGCTGAAGACCGGCCCCGGCGCGAGCACGATGCCCTCGGCGATCGCGCGACGCGCGAGGTCGACGGCATCGACGCCGCCCGGCAAGCGCGCCCACAGGAAGATACCCGCCGCCGGCTCGATCCAGGGTTCGACACCCACCGAACGCAGACGCTTGGCGACCTTGGCGGTGGCGCGCGCCAACCGCGTCCGAACGCCTTCGACGTGGCGGCGATAGCTGCCATCGGTCAGCACCGCATGGAGCAGACTGGCGGCGAGCGGGCTGCCCGCCATCGACGTGGCGATGCGCAGATCGGCCAGCGCCTCGATCCAGTCGGGCCGCGCCGCGATATGACCGCAGCGCACCGCCGCCGACAGCGATTTGGAGAAGCTGCCAATGCGGATCGTCCGGTCGAGCCCGTCAAAGGCCGCGAGCCGCGCGGACGGCGCATGTTCGAAATCGGCGAAGATATCGTCCTCGACGATGACCATATCATGCGCGTCGGCGATCTTGAGCAACCGGTGCGCGGTGGCAGCGGCGAGCGACGCCCCGGTCGGGTTATGGACGCCCGAGTTCGTCAGATAGAAGCGCGGGCGATGCGTCGCGGCGGCCGCGGCGAAGGCGGCGATGTCCGGTCCGCTCTGCGTCATCGGCACGCCGATCACCTTGGCCCGATGCGCCCGCAGCAGCGCCAGGAAATTGAAATAGCAAGGGTCATCGACCAGCACGGTATCGCCCGGCTGAAGCAGGAAGCGGCACACCAGATCGAGCGCGTGCGTACCGCTGTCGGTCAGCAGGATCTGGTCCGGGCCGGCCTCAACCCCCTGATCCGCCATCCGCCTCGCCAGCAACGCCCGCAGCGGAGGTGAACCCAGCGGCGACGCATAGCCCGCGAGTGTGCCGTGATCGTCCGTCCGCGCCGCCCCGCGCATCGCCTTGCGGAGCGCATCGCCCGCCAGCCAGTCATCAGGCAACCAGCCGCATCCCGGCATCAATTCGTGGCGCCGCTCACCCAGTGACTGGCGCAGCATCCATAGCGGATCGACCTCGCGTTCCTGCGTGGTGGCGAGCCGATCCAGCGCCAGCGGGGCCAGCGGCGCGGCGACATAGAAGCCCGATCCCGGCCGCGATCGGATGACGCCCTCAGCGGCGAGCCGGTCATAGGCCTCGACCACCGTCGAGCGCGCGACGCCGCTCGTCTCGGCCATGGCGCGGATCGATGGCAGTCGAGCCCCCGGCGTCAGGGTGCGGGCGTCGATCCGCTCGCGGATCGCGCGGACCACCATGCCGGTGCGGGTCTGATCGGGTGCGGTGGCCATCGTGCTGCTACTTTCACCAGTACGGTTCGACGATATCGTATCGATCCGTATCTATCAGCGCCCGTCGGCCAGCGATAGCATGGGCCATCAGCAACAGGAGACATTTGTGACCCGTCCCTTTCGCCTCGTCGACGTGTTCGGCACCAACTCGCTGACCGGCAATCCGCTGGCCGTCATCGCCGATGCGGAGGGGCTGGCGACGGACGAGATGCAGGCGATCGCCAGCTGGCTGAATTTCTCCGAAACGACCTTCCTGCTGCCGCCGACCGATCCGTCCGCCGACTATCGCGTGCGCATCTTCACCATGGCGCACGAACTGCCCTTCGCCGGGCACCCAACGCTGGGCAGCGCGCACGCCTGGCTGGAAGCGGGGGGACGACCGAAGCAGGACGGCGTGATCGTGCAGGAATGCGGCGTCGGACTGGTCACGATCCGGCACGAGGGCGATCCACTCGCCTTCGCCGCGCCGCCGCTGCTGCGCGGGGGCACGCCGACCGAGGCGGAGATCGCGCAGGTCGCCGAATTGCTGCGGATCGACCGTTCGGCGATCGTCGATGCTGCCTGGGCGGACAATGGGCCGGGCTGGATCGCGGTCATGCTGGAATCGGCCGAGGCTGTGCTGGCAGTCGAGCCGGCGCGGCACCATCCCGAGCATATCGATATCGGGATCGTCGGGCCACACGCTCCGGGTGACGACGTCGCATTCGAACTGCGCGCATTGTTCACCGACGCGCATGGCGGGCTGATCGAAGACCCGGTGACCGGCAGCCTCAACGCCTCGGTCGGCCAGTGGCTGTTCGCCAGCGGCCGGGCAAGCGGCAGCTATGTCGCGGCGCAAGGAACCCGGCTGGGGCGGAGCGGGCGCATCCATGTCTCGCAGGACGACACCGGACAGGTCTGGGTCGCGGGCGCGACGCGGACGCTCTTCTCCGGGCGGATGCAAGGCTGATGCAGGTCGCGGTCCTCACCTTCGACGGCTTCAACGAACTCGACTCGTTCGTCGCCGCCGCGATCCTCAACCGGCTGCGCCCGCATGGCTGGGCCGCCCATATCACCGCGCCGACCGAAACGGTGACGTCGATGAACGGTGTCGTCGTCCACCGCCAGCGCCCCTTGGCATTTGTGGAGGAGGCCGATGCGGTGCTGATCGGCAGCGGCATTCGCACACGCGAGATCGCCGCCGATACGGCGATGCTTGCCCGGCTGCGCCTTGATCCGGCACGCCAGTTGATCGCGGCGCAATGCTCAGGAACGTTGCTGCTGGCGAAACTCGGCCTGATCGGCACCCTGCCCGCCTGCACCGATCTCATCACCAGGCCATGGGTGGTGGAGGCCGGCGTCACCGTGGTCGACGCACCGTTCGCCGCCCACGGCAACCTCGCGACCGCGGGCGGGTGCCTCGCGGCGCCCTATCTCGCCGCATGGATGATCGCGCGGGGTGGCGGGTCCGATCTGGCGCGCGCGGCGCTCCATTACGTTGCGCCGGTCGGGGAGAAAGAGCGCTTCGTCGATCATGCCATGGCGGTCGTCACGGGCGAGATGGCGCTCGTTTAGGCCACCCGCATGGTCCCAACGCAGACATTCCCGCTCCACCATCCGGGTCGCGAAAGCCGGCAAAGTCGCTCGTGCTCGGCAGCTACCTTGTATTGCCGCGCCGTCCGGGAGCACGCTCGTTCATTCGAGCGGTGACCGCCGGCCGCCGATCTTGTCGGTCGTTTCCATCGGCACGCGGCAACCGTTTAGGAACAGGCTGAGCAAATTGAACCAGGCGATTATCAGCACGAGCTTGCGTGCGCCTGTGTCGCCATGCCGGTCGCGCAGCCGCTGCAACGTCGCGTCGGTGAGCGTGCCTGTCAGGCTCAACTCGTCGGTTGCGGCGCATACCAGCGCGTAGGCATCGGGCACGATGCCGTCCCGCGTACCGATCGCATCGATGTCGGCTTGGGTCAGCCCGTTGTTGAGCGACATCGGCACGTTCGCCTGCCATTCATAGGGCACGTTCAGGATCGTCGCGGCGCGCAGGATGATCGCCTGGCGCAATTTGGGGTCAATCCCTTCGGCTGCGAACACCGCCCGCACAAGGCCGAGCGTAGCATCGCACATATCATCGGTGCCGGCGAACATCTTGACGACGTTCAACGCCTTGGCGGGTTGATAATCGTCACCCAGAATGGTGCGGACGTGATCGTCGTCCGGCAGCGGGATGACCACGCTGGATTCATAGTCGGTCGGTCCGGGCATGTATCTACTCCGTCGATGAAGGTGGGTGCCATGGTGCGCCGGGGAAGAACGGGTGATCCAGCCCGATCCCCGTCATCCCATCGGCTCGGCCAGTCGATCGAGGATCGGGATCGCGGCTCGCAGCAGATCCCGCTCATCCGACGACAATGACGTGCGAATAGCCTCCTCGATGCGGGACGTGCGCGCCTGGCGCTCGCGCGCAAGCGCGGCGTCACCGGCGGGAGAGATCGCAACCAGACGGCTGCGGCGATCAACCGGATCGGCGATCTGTTGTACCAGTCCGTCGGCATCCAGGCCTGCCACCACCAACCGCATCGTTTGATGGGTCACGCCGCGCTTTCCCGCCAGCGCGGCGACGTTCATCGGCCCCAGACGCTGAAGAAGGTCGAGCGTCTCGGACTGCGCGGACCGTGTCGTGCCGGTGTCTTGGCGAATTGCCCGCACGAACGAGCTGACGCTGCGGCGGAGCTGCTCCGCCAGCAAGGCTTCGTTCCGACGCATCAC
>NZ_JBELIE010000182.1:0-6278 GCF_042091075.1 Sphingomonas sp.
CGCCGCGCTGAGCGAGGACAAGGTCTATACCACCTTGAGGGATCTGAAGGACGAGGCGGAGATGGGGCATATCCAGCTCAGCCGGCAGGCCGACCTGATCGTCGTCGCCCCCGCCACCGCCGATCTGCTGGCGCGGATGAGCGCGGGGCTGGCGGACGACCTCGCCACCACGCTGCTGCTCGCCACCGACAAGCCGGTCCTCGCCGCACCCGCCATGAACGTGCGGATGTGGCAGCATGCCGCCACCCGGCGCAACGTCGCACAGCTTCGCGCCGACAATATCGTGGTGATGGAGCCCGACGAGGGGGCGATGGCATGCGGCGAATTCGGTCCCGGCCGCCTGCCCGAACCGGAGGCGATCGTGGCGCGGATCGAATCGCTGCTGTCCGCACCCGCCGAGCGGCGGCCGGCGGGGCCGCTGGAAGGCCGGCACGTGATCGTCACCGCCGGGCCGACGCACGAACCGATCGACCCGGTACGCTATATCGCCAACCGATCGTCGGGGAAGCAGGGGTTCGCGATCGCGGGCGCCCTGGCGGCGCTGGGCGCGCGAGTTTCGCTGGTCGCCGGGCCGGTCGAGCTGAGCGCACCCGCCGGAGTGACCCGGATCGATGTCGAAAGCGCGCAGGACATGGCCAATGCCGTTGCCGCGTCATTGCCCGCCGACGCCGCGGTGATGGTCGCTGCGGTCGCCGACTGGCGGGTCGAGCAGGCGGCCGAGCAGAAGATCAAAAAAGACGGCGGCGCGCTGCCCCCACTTCGGCTGACCGAGAATATCGATATCCTCGCGACGCTGGCGCGCAGCCCGCGCCGCCCGCGCCTGCTGGTCGGCTTCGCCGCCGAAACCGAGCAGGTGATCGAGCACGCATCCGCCAAGCGCGAGCGCAAGGGGGTAGACTGGATTGTTGCGAACGACGTGTCGGGGGACGTGATGGGCGGCGATGCCAACAGCGTCCATCTCATCACCGCCGCCGGCATCGAAAGCTGGGAGCGACTGCCGAAGGATGAGGTGGCGACACGATTGGCGGCGCGGATCGCCAACGCGCTCACCGGGTAATAGCCGGGGGGATCGCCGGGCTTTCCCGCGCCCATCGCACCGCCGATCCCATCCGTGTCGCGCGGCCCTTCAACCACCGCCGCTCCTTCGCTAAAAGGAGGGCATGACCGCATCGATCCGCATCGCCGTCCAGCGTCTGAGCCACGGCGCGGGCCTGCCGCTTCCCGCTTATGCCACCGCCGGGGCGGCGGGCCTGGATGTCGTCGCGGCGGAAGATGTCACGATCGCGCCGGGCGCGCGCCATGCCGTCTCCACCGGCTTCGCGCTGGCGATTCCGTCGGGTTATGAGGTGCAGGTGCGGCCGCGATCCGGGCTGGCGCTGAAACATGGCGTCACCTGTCTCAACACGCCGGGGACGATCGACAGCGACTATCGCGGCGAAGTGAAGGTGATCCTCGCCAACCTGGGCGATGCGCCGTTCGTGGTGACGCGCGGTGACCGGATCGCGCAGTTCGTCCCCGCCCCCGTCCTTGCCGCGACGCTGGAGGAAATATCCGAACTCGATGCGACCGCGCGCGGCGGCGGAGGCTTCGGATCGACGGGATCGTGATGCTGACCGCGCTGATCCTCGCGCAGGCGGTGCTGGCGACGCCCCCTGCGCCCGCATCGCGCCCGGCCGCCTCGGCGCTGCTGCCGCCGAGCGACTGGAGCAGCCTGCCCGCGTTGCCGGTCGCCCGCCGCGCCAATACGTCCCCCGCCCCGAGCGCGTTCGTGCGGGAGGAGGTGACGAGTGGCCGCTGCAAGGCGAATGGCGTCCCCCCGCCGGGCGCGGCTGTGCCGGCCGTTCCGGCATCGGGCACGACGCTGTCGGTCGAACTGGCGGTGCTGGTCAGCAGCAGCGGACAGGTACGTCGCGTCGTGCCCCGCGCCATCGGCTGTGCGGCGGTGGAGCAATATGCCACCGGGCTGGCGCTCAACATGGTCCGCAATCTGCCGACGCTGCCCGATGGCGACGGCTGGTTTCGCACCACGATCGACTTCGCCTGGTGACGCCCTTGTCGCCCGACGAGATGGCGCGATATGCGCGCCACATCGTCCTGCCCGAAATCGGCGGCACCGGGCAGTTGCGGCTGCGACGCGCGCATGCGGTGGTGATCGGGGCCGGCGGGATCGGGTCGCCGGTGATCCAGTATCTCGCCGCCGCGGGCATCGGACGATTGACGCTGATCGATGACGATCGCGTCGATGCCAGCAATCTGCAACGGCAGACGATCTTCGCCACCACCGATATCGGGACGCCGAAAGTGGCCGCCGCCGCGGCGATCGTGACGCGGCTGAACCCGCATGTCGCGGTCGATGCATGCGCCGTGCGTGTCGACCGCGACAATGTGCGCGGCCTGATCGACGGAGCGGATGTGGTGATCGACGGCTGCGACAATTTCGATACCCGGCTGACGGTGGCGGACGCCGCGCTGGCGGCACGGGTGCCGCTCGTCTCCGCCGCCGTGGGGCGTTTCGAGGGGCAGCTCGGCGTCTTTCGCGGCTGGGAGCCATCGCGGCCCTGCTATCGCTGTTTCGTCGGCGACGCGCCCTCGCGCGAGGGCGCGACCTGCGCCGAGGAAGGCGTGATCGGGCCTGTCACCGGCATCCTCGGGAGCTTCGCCGCGCTGGAGGCGATCCGACAGATCGCCCCGTTCGGAGAAGACAGCGCGGGCAAGCTGGTGCTGATCGACCTGCTCGCGCTACGCCTGCGCACCCTGACGCTGCCCAAGGACCCGGGCTGCCCGGCGTGCGGCACGTCCCCGCGCGATCCCTAGCGCCACGCCGGCCCGCGGCCGTTCCTTCGCAAGCCCATGATCATCGGGCGGGCCACCGATCCCGCCCGATATCCGCGCGTCAGCCGAGCCGCTTTTCCGCGAACGCACGCACCGCCGGGCCAATATCCGGCCGCGCCAGCGCAAGCGCCAGGTTCGCCTGGATGAAGCCGGTCTTGTCGCCACAATCGAAGCGCTCGCCGTTGAAGGTGAAGCCGTGGAACGGCTGCTGGCCGATCAGCTTCGCCATCGCGTCGGTCAACTGGATCTCTCCGCCGGCGCCGGTTTCCTTCGCGGCAAGGATCGCCATCACCTCGGGCTGCAGGATATAGCGGCCGGGGATCATCAGGTTCGACGGCGACGTACCCGCCTTCGGCTTCTCGACCAGCGCGGTCACTTCGGTCAGCGCGCCATCGCGCGCGCCGGGCGAGATGATGCCATATTTGTCGGTTTCCTCGGGCGCGACTTCGAGCGCGCCGATGACATTGCCGCCGACCTGCTGATACGCATCGACCATCTGCGCCAGGAAATTGGGCGAGCCGACCATCAATTCGTCGGGCAGCAGCACCGCGAAGGGCTCATCACCGACGATCTCGCGCGCGCACCACACCGCATGACCAAGCCCGAGCGGCTCTTGCTGGCGGACGTAGACGGGCGAACCCGGCTGCTGACGGATATGCTCGATCGCGGCCATGCTCTTGCCCCGCGCGCGCATCGTCGTTTCGAGTTCGAACGACACGTCGAAATGATCCTCCAGCGCGCCCTTGCCGCGCCCGGTGACGAAGATCAGCTGCTCGATTCCGGCTTCCAGCGCTTCCTCGACCGCATATTGGATCAGCGGCTTGTCCACGACCGTCAGCATTTCCTTCGGCATCGCCTTGGTGGCGGGAAGGAAGCGCGTGCCGAGACCGGCGACGGGAAATACGGCCTTGCGTACCGGCTTGATCGACATTCGGGCCCTCCTGTTGGCGGCGGCTGCTTAGCGGCACGTTTATGCGGCGGCAATGACGCGGCGGTGACCGAAACTGTCCACCGTCCCGATTTGGCGACGGTCGGAACGCTTGCGACGGTGCGCGGCAGTGCGTAAGCAGCCGGGCTCAGTACCATGATCCGCAAGCTTTTTCGCACCTCCCGCGCCGATGCCCCCGCAGCCGCCAGCCTCGTAGAGGGGGTGCGCGTCTATGCCATCGGTGACGTCCACGGTTGCCGCGCGGAGCTGGAGCGGCTGTTAGGATTGATCGAGGCGGATGATGCCGAGCGCGGCGGGCCGCCGTCGATGCTGATCTTCCTGGGCGACCTGGTCGATCGCGGCCCCGATTCCGCCGGGGTGATCGAACGACTGCTGCAACTGGCCGGGGAGCGGCCGAACACCCGCTTTCTCAAGGGCAATCATGAGGAAGTGCTGCTGTCCGCGCTCGAAGGCGAGCGACAGGCGTTGCGGCTGTTTTGCCGGGTAGGCGGGCGTGAAACCGCGATCAGCTACGGCATCAGCGGTGAGGATTATGATCGCTACGATTTCGACGAACTGATCGCGCGTTTGGACGAATTGGTGCCCGCGTCGCATCGCGACTTTCTGCGGGCGTTCGAGGATATGATCGAACTGGGCGACTATGCCTTCGTCCATGCCGGCATTCGCCCCGAGATACCGCTCGATCAACAGCGCGGTAGCGATCTGCGCTGGATCCGCGAGACGTTCCTCGATTACCGGCGCCCGCACCCGCGGATCATCGTGCACGGTCACACCATCTCCGAGGAGGTGGATCGCCAGCCCAACCGCATCGGGATCGACACCGGCGCCTATGCCACCGGACGCCTGACCGCGCTCGGACTGGAAGGCAGCGACAGCTGGGTGCTGCACAGCTAGCCCGGCCCCCGCGAACCGCCGGCAAAAGCGTGACATTCAGCGCACAACAGCGAAAAAACGACATCGCCGTATATTGATTTTTAACGTCTCGCGCGTATTGCGTGCTCTGAACGCAAAGGGAGTTTCATATGCGTCTGGCCAAGTACATGCTCGCTGCTGCCGCCACCACGATGGCGGTTGCGCCGGCAATGGCTGCCCCGGTGAATCCGGCGGCTAGCCTTTCGGTTGCCAAGTCGGCTCGCGCCTCGGCGCCGTCGGCGAAGAAGAATGAGCTGGCCGGTGGCGGCGTGATCGTCGCTGTCCTGGCGGCTGCTGCGGTCGTCGCGGGCATCGTCGTCGTTGCCAGCGAAGATTCGGACGCGGACAGCAACTAAGCTGATCGCCCTCCTTATCGGAGAAAAGAAATAGCGGCCTTCGGGCCGCTATTTTTTTCGTGTCGCCCGGATCGAGGCCGAAGGCGCATCTTATTCCCGTCAACACCGATCCACCTTCATGCCGCGGATGCCGGACAGTCGCGAAGGAATGAGAGCGGGGAACGCCCGGGGATCGAGACGCTCTCCCCTCGGCGCCCCGGCATCATTTAATGGCCGGGGTCACGCCACCCGCCAAACACGCGACGATCCCGGCGATAGCTGTAACGATACCCCCGGTTTCGCAACGTTACCCTTGGCGACGGCGCACGCACGACAACGGCGCCGCGGGCTTCCCGCGACGCCGTTGCAGCATATAGCAATCGGTGCTTAACGGCCGCCCGGACCGCCCGGTCCCGACGGCGGGGCGCCCGTGGCGCCGCCCGGCCCGCCTGGCATCGCGCCGCCCATCATGCCCTGCTGCATCTGCAATTGGCGCAGCACCGACTCATTGATGAAGTCCTGCAGTTCGACGTCGAACACCAGCGTCGAATTCGCCGGGATCGGCCCCTTCGCCTCAGCGCCGTACCCCAGTTCCGGCTTGATCCAGAGGCGATAGCGCGCGCCCTTGTGCATCAGCTTCAGGCCCTCCGAGAAGCCGGGCACAACCCCGGCTACCGGAAACGGCGTCGGCTGCTGCGACTTGTCGAAGGTGGTGCCGTCGAGCAGCTTGCCCTCGTAATTGACCAGCGCGACATCGGCATCGGTGGGGCGCGGCCCGGCAACGTCGCCCGGCTTGATCACCTTGTACCGCAGCCCGGACGGCGTGGTCACGATGCCGGTATCGCCCGCACGCGCCAGCGCGACCCCCGCCACCAGCGCGACCAGCAGGCCGACCACCAGCCACATCACATAGGCGCGCTTGACGGGCTGTAGTGGAACGGCGGTCACGGTCGACATGGCTGATTTCCCGAATACTGGAGGCCGGGGTGCGCTAGGCCGGCGGAGCGGCGATCACGTTCGGCAGGAGCGGCGTCCGCCGCGGCGTAGCGCCAGCCCGCATCCCGCGGACGGGCGGTCGCCGCGCCGGCTTTACCGGGCGCCGTCGCGCTCGGCGCGCTTGCGCTCCAGCTTGCGGGCACGACGCACCGCCGCCGCACGCTCCCGCGCGCGCTTTTCCGAGGGCTTCTCGTAGTGACGACGCAGCTTCATCTCGCGATACACACCCTCGCGCTGCAGCTTCTTCTTGAGCG
>NZ_JBELIE010000020.1:0-8067 GCF_042091075.1 Sphingomonas sp.
CGCGAGGTGATGCTCGACCGTGCGCCCGCGGGCGTGACGATCGGCGCTCGGCTGATGATCGACATCGTGCGCGAGGTGATTCCCGAACCCGGGCGCGCCAAACGCGCGCGGGGGCGGATCAGCGACGCGACCGTCGCGAGCGACGGCGCCGATCTGCTGGCGCGGATCGGTGCGACCGGCATCCCGGTCCGGCATCTGCACGCCCATCAACCCGACGCGCTGGAACAGGCGGGGTGGTCGGAAGTGCTGGAGGAAGCACGCACCGGCGAGATCGCCTTCCCCGGCGGCGTGCTGCGGATGTCCCCCACCCCCGCAATGACGCTGTTCGACGTCGACGGCGACGCCGCGCCGGAGGGGCTGGCATGCAGCGCGGCGGTGGCGGTGGCGCGGGCGATTCGGCGCCACGATATCGGCGGCTCGATCGGTATCGACTTCCCCACGCTCGCCGGCAAGGCGATCCGGCAGGAGGTGGCGGCGCTGATCGACAAGACACTGCCGGCGCCGTTCGAGCGCACCGCGGTGAACGGCTTCGGCTTCCTGCAGATCGTCCGCCCGCGCCCGCGCGTGTCGCTGCCCGAGCGGGTGCGCGACGATCCCGTTGGTGCCGCCGCCCGTGCCGCGCTACGAATCGCCGAACGTGCCCCACCGGGGGCGCCGCTGCATCTATCGGTCCCGACGCCGGTCCGCGACCGCATCCTTGCAACCCCGGCATGGTGCGATGCCCTGGTGACGCGCACCGGCCGGCGCCCCATATTCGCGGCATGAAGCAACAATGCCCGATCTGCGGCGCGCCACCGCTCGCCGCCATCGCCCCCTTCTGTTCGCGCGGCTGCAAGGATCGCGACCTGCTGCGCTGGCTGGGCGAGGGATACCGCCTGCCGGGTCAGGCGGTCGATCCCGAAGCGATCGATCACACGCAGGGGCTGGACAGCCGCACCGACACCGATTAGGGACCGCGCCTCATCGCTGTTCGCGATAGGCCCAAGTAGCTCAGTTGGTAGAGCATACGACTGAAAATCGTAGTGTCGGTGGTTCGATCCCGCCCTTGGGCACCATTTTCCAGATCTGACAGCAGCGCCGGGCGCCTCGCATCGCGACAGCGGGGGCACCGCCCCCCACGTTCGGCATCGTAGAGATCGGGCGCCGGCCACCACGAGCGATCACCCGCCGCCGCGCATCAATCGGCGGGTGATCGAGCGGGTTCGGCCGTCAGTTGGCCGGCGGCGCGGCGATCACGCCGCCCGAGGCGGTGAACAGGGCGACCGTATCGGAAAGGCGGCCGGCACGCGCCTGGATCACCTGTTGACGGGCCTGCGCATCCGCGGCGGTGGCATTCAGCAGGGCAAGCGTGCCGACGCTGCCGAGCGCGAGCTGTCGCCGCACGAAGGTCAGCGCCTGCCCCGCCGCCTGGGTCGAGCGCGTCGCGGCATCGAGCTGCTCGGCATCGGTACGCAGCGCCGTCAGCGCGTCGGATACGTCGGCAAACGCCTGAAGCACCGTCCCGCGATATTGCGCCTTGGCGCCGTCCAGCGCCGCCTCCGCCGCGCGCTGCTGATGCTTCAGCTGTCCGGCGTGGAAAATCGGCTGCGTGATGCCGCCCAGCAGCGCCCAGAACGGGTTGCCGCTGCGGAACATGTCGCCGAAGCGTTGCGCCACGCCCCCCGCATTCGCGCTGAGCGTGATGCTGGGCAGCCGCGCCGCGATCGCCGCGCCGACATCCGCACCCGCGCCGACCAGCTGCGCCTGCGCCGCGCGCACGTCCGGGCGCCGCGCGACCAGATCGGACGGCAGCGTCAGCGGCAGCCGCGCGGGCAGCGCCAGATCATCGAGCGTCGGCAGCGCGGGCAGCGGATTGCCGGCCGCGACCCCGATCAGCGTCGCGATCAGAACCTGCTGGTGCGCCTCGGCGCGCTCCAGCGGCGGCAGCGCGCTTTCGGCGGTGGCAAGCGCGGTCTGTTGCGTCGCCACGTCCGCCAGTCCGACCGCGCCCAGCCGCTGCTGCAACTGGATTCGCGACAGGATATCGCGGTTGACCGCGATACTGGTCCGCGCCGCCTCGATCTGCGCCGCCAGCGAGGCGCGCGTGATCACGGCCTGGACCAGGTTGCCGACGACGCTGGTGCGCGCCGCGTCGAGACGATGGCGCTGCACCTCTGCCGCGGCGCGCGCGGAGCGGATCCGCTGACGCACACCGCCGAACAGATCGGCGTCATAGTTCACCGTCACCTGCGCGGTATGCAGTGTGTAGAGTTGCTGGTTCTGGTTCGCGATATTCGGCGACAAGGCGTCCGACACGCGCACCCGCTCCGCCTGGTAGCTGGCATCGGCCTGCGGGAACGCGCTGGCCCCGGTGGCGAACGCCTGTTCACGCGCCTGCCGCAGCGTCGCCTCGGCCACCGTGAGGTCGTTGTTGTGCGCCAGCGCCGCGCTGACGAGCGTATCGAGCCGCGTGCTGTTGAAAGCGTGCCACCATTCGGACGGAGCGGTGGTGTCGACCACCGCCTGCGCCGGGCCGGCAGCGGGGGCGATCGTCTCCGGCCGCGCCGCCGTCGCCGGGGGCAGATCGGCATGCGCGTTCAGGTCGCGCGGGCCGACGGTGCAGGCGGCGGTGCCCGACAGCGCCGCCCCCGCGATCAGCATCTTCCACCGCCGCGTCATGCCAGCGCCTCCCCGCCCTCGGCATTGGGCGCGCCATCATGCGGAGGATGGCCCACATCCTTCCCGTGCGCCCCGCGGTTCCCCGGTGCCACGCGCCGTGAGAACAGGTCGATCAGCACCGGCAGCACCAGCAGGATCAGCATCGGCGCGAGCGTCATACCGCCGACCACGACCAGCGCGAGCGGCTTCTGCACCTGACTGCCGATCCCGTGCGACATGGCCGCCGGCAACAATCCGATCGCGGCGACCAGGCAGGTCATCACCACCGGGCGCAGGCTGTTGCGCACTGTCGTCGCCAGCGCCTGGCGCCGGTCCATATCCTCGTCGATCGCATGATTGTACGTGGTCACCACCAGGATCCCATCCATGACCGCAATGCCGAACAGGGCGACGAAGCCGATCGCGGCGGAGATACTGAACGCGGTGCCGGTCAGCGCCAGCGCCAGCACGCCACCAATGATCGCCATCGGGATGGCGGAGAAGGCGAGCAGACTGTCTCGCAGCGACCCGAAATTGGCGTAGAGTAGCAGCAGGATCAGCAGCAGGCTGATCGGCACCACGATCTCCAGCCGGGCGACGGCGTTCTTCAGATTGTCCAGCTCGCCCGCCCATTCGAGGCGATAGCCCGGCGGCAGGTGGACGTTTCGCGCGATCCGCGCCTGCGCCTCTTCTACCGCGCTGCCGAGATCGCGGCCGCGCACCGAGAATTTGATCGGGATGTAACGCTCCTGATGCTCGCGATAGATGAACGACGCGCCGGTCGTCAGCCGCACATTGGCGACTTCCGACAAAGGCACCTGGATCGTGCCAGTGCCATTGGGCGAAGGCGCACCGACGGTGATCCGCCGGATCGCCTCCAGCGAGCCACGCTGTTCGGGGCGCAGCCGCACGACGATCGGGAAATGGCGATCGGTGCCGGGTTCGTACAGGTCAGCGGTCGACTGCCCGCCGATCGCCGTCGCCACGGTCGCGTTGACGTCATCGGGGGTCAGGCCGTAGCGCGATGCCCGCGCGCGATCGACGTCGATCCGCACCGTCGGCTGACCGAGCGACTGGAACACGCCCAAATCGGCGATCCCGTTCACCTTCGACATCTGATCCTTGATCTGGTCGGCGTATTTTTCGAGCACGTTGAGATCGGGGCCGAACAATTTGATCGAATTGGCGCCCTTTACGCCCGATGCGGCTTCCTCGACATTGTCCTCGATGATCTGCGAGAAGCTGAAATCGACGCCGGGATAGCGTTTCGACAGTTTGGCGGACAGTTCGTCGATCAATTTCTCCTTCGTCATCCCGTTCGGCCAGGTGTCGAACGGCTTGAGCGGCACGAAGAATTCGATGTTGAAGAAGCCGGTCGCGTCGGTGCCGTCATCGGGGCGGCCGTGCGCGGACAGCACTGCGGTCGTCTCCGGATAGGTGGCAATGATCTTGCGCACCTCGTTCGTCACCCGCTCACCCGCGTCGAGGCTGATCGAGCCCGGCAGCGTCGCGCGGATATACATGTTGCCTTCCTCGAGATGCGGCAGGAACTCGATACCCAGCGACCGCATCCCCACCAGCGCGCCCGCCATCAGCAGCAGCGCGCCACCGATCGTCAGCACCCTGTTGCCGAGCGCGAAGGCGGCGGCGGGTTCATAGGTGCGCCGCAGCGCCGCGACGACCTTCGTTTCCACCTCCGACAGTTTGTCAGGCAGCAGCAGCGTCGACAGCACTGGCGACACGGTGAAGGTCGCGATCAAACCGCCGGTGATGGCATAAGCATAGGTCTTGGCCATCGGCCCGAAGATATGCCCTTCCACCCCGGTCAGCGTGAACAGCGGCAGGAAGCTGGTGATGATGATCGCGGCGGCGAAGAAAATGCCGCGGCTCACCTCGTGCCCCGCGCCCAGGATCGCCGAGAAGCGCGTCGCGAGCGAATAATGCCCGCGCCCGTTCTCCGCATGCGCGCTTCGCTCCACCATGTGGCGGAAGATATTTTCCACCATGATGACGCTGGCATCCACCACCAGCCCGAAGTCGAGCGCGCCAACCGACAGCAGGTTCGCGCTTTCGCCCTGCAGGACGAGGATCAGCACCGCGAAGGCAAGCGCGAAAGGGATCGTCGCCGCGACGATGACCGCGCTGCGCAGATTGCCGAGGAACACCCACTGCAGCGCGAAGATCAGCAACACGCCGGCGACCAGATTCTCCATCACGGTATGCGTGGTCAGCTTGATGAGGTCGGATCGGTCGTAGATCCGCTCAAGATGGACGCCGGGCGGCAGCACGCCGGTCGAGTTGATCGTCTCGACTTCCTTCTGCACCGCCTGGATCGTCGGCATCGACTTGGCGCCGCGCTGCATCAGCACGATGCCCTGCACGATATCGTCGTCGTTGTTGTAGCCGGCGATGCCCTGGCGCGGCTCGTTGCCGATCTTCACCGTGGCGATGTCGCGCACCAGCACCGGCTGGCCCGCGTTGGTGCCGACCAGCACGTTCTGGATACCGGCGACCGACTGGATCAGCCCGACGCCGCGAACGACCGCCGCCTGCGCGCCGAAGTTGATCGTCTGGCCGCCGACGTTGTTATCGCTCTTCTGCAGCGCCTGCAGCACCTGCGCGACCGAAACATTGTGCGCCGCGAGCCGGTTGTTGTCGATTTCGACATCATAAGCGCGCAGCTTGCCGCCCCAACCGGTGACGTCGATCACGCCGGGGATGCGCTTGAACCGACGCTGCAACACCCAGTCCTGCAACGTCTTCAGATCCATCACGGAATAGCCCGGGGGCGCGGTGATGCGATAGCGGAAGATTTCGCCTACCGGGCTGGTCGGCGACAGCGTCGGCTGCGCTCCCGGCGGCAGCGGCGGCATTTGCGACAGGCGGTTGATGACCTGTTGCTTCGCCTCATCATTGGTCAGGTCATAAGTGAACTGCACCTTGATGTCCGACAGCCCGAACAGACTGATCGCACGGATCGCGGTTTCGTGCGGGATGCCCGCCATCGCCACCTCGATCGGGATGGTGATGTTACGCTCCATCTCTTCGGCGGACAGGCCCTGGGTCTGCGTGATGATCTCCACCATGGGCGGAACGGGATCGGGATAGGCCTCGATATTGAGGTTGGCGAAGCCGATCCCCCCCGCGACGATCATCGCGATGAAGATGCCGACGATCAGCAGGCGCTGGCGCAGCGCGAACGCGACGATGCGGTTCACGAACCGAGCCCCGCTTCGTTCACGAACAGCGCGCCGGAGGTGACGATCATTTCGCCGGGGCGCAGCCCCGACAGGATCTCGATCCGCCCGTCACGCTCGTCGCCCACCGTCACATTTCGAGCCGCGAGCAGCTTGTCGGGCCGCATCACCCAGACGCGGGCGGTATCGCCCTCGTGGATCACCGCCATCGACGGCACCAGAATCGCATCGCCCTCCACCGCCTTGCGGATCGAGAAGCTGGCGAACATCTGCGGCTTCAGCGCGCCGTCCGGATTGGCGATCGTCGCGCGGACCGGCAGGCGGTGGGTATCAGGATCCAGCCCCGCCCCGACCACCTCGATCCGCGCCGAGAAGACGCGCCCGGGCAACGCCGGGGTGGTCACGTCGACGACATCGCCGACATGCACCGCATCGGCATCGGTTTCGGCCACCTGCGCGATCAGCCACACGCGCGACGGATCGGTGATGAACATCACCGGCTTGTCGCCGCCCTGATTGACATATTGTCCCGCCGATACGTCACGCGAAGCGATCAGCCCGCTGATCGGTGCGCGCAGCGTGGTGACGTCGTGGATGCCGGACATCTCGCCCACGCGCTCCAGCGCCGCGATCTCACCCTGCGACTTGCCGAGGATCGACAATTTGTCTCGCGCCGCACCCAGCGCCGCCGCGGCGGTTCGCGCGGTCGCCTGCGCCGCGGCCAGATCGGCCTGCGCCTGCTGGTAATCCTTCAGCGCGCCGCCCGCGGTCTGATAGATCTGCCGCTGGCGATCCGCATTGCGGGTGGCCGTGGTCAATTGCGCCTGCGCGTTCTGCAACGCCGCGCGGGCGGCGAACAGACCGTTACGCGCGTCGACGAAATCGCCGGTCTTGATCAGCAGCAGCGGCTGCCCCTGCCGGACACGCTGCCCGGCATCGGCCAGCACGCGCACGACCTGACCCGAATAGGGCAGCAGCACCGGGGTCGACTGATCGCCGTCGACGCTGATCGAGCCGCTGGCCAGCGTCCGCTCATCCGATGCGCCATATCCTACCTTCATCAGCGACATCTGCGCCAATTGGTCGTCGGTGGCGCGGAACGTGCCGGGCGGCGTCTGCACCGGGGGCGGCGGTTCGTGATGCGTCAGTTTCGCGATCAGCGAGACGAGCAGCACCACGCCGATCACGGCGCCGGCGACGATCGCCAGCCAGCGGATCTGTGCCCCACGGGGCAGGCGGCGGGCTTCGGGCAGAGTGGCAGGGGCTTCGGCGCTGTGCATGGATCGTCCTGAAGGTTCTCACCTTCGCCGATAGCCGGACGCGATTACCCATCCTTTGCGGCAACATTACCGATTTGTCGGGATTGCACCCGATGACCGTTCCCCGCTCAGCCGCGCGGCGCCGGAGCCCCTTCCCACGCCGCGATCAACGCATCGCCCGTTTCGGGCCGCAGCTGGAAAATGCCGCTGTCGACATGCCGTGTCGGGTGGACACGATTGGTCAGCAGTGTCCACGCCAGCTCGCGATCGGGATCGATCCACAGGCCGGTACCGGTAAAGCCGGTATGCCCGATCGTCGTCGCCGAACATGCCTGGCCGCCGGACCAGCCGGGGTGGCGGATTTCCCAGCCGTGGGTGCGATGCCCCTCCACCGGCGTGCGGATCGCGTGCCACATCGCGGGCGAGGCACCACTGCCGTCGAGCAGCGCGCGCGCGAAATCGAGCACGCCCGCAACGGTGCCGAACAGCCCCGCGTGCCCGGTGCGCGCGCCCATCGCCGCCGCATTCTCGTCATGCACCTCACCCTGCAACACGCGATCGCGCCAGCGGCAATGCTCGGTCGCGACCGCGGGGCCGGGTGGCGGCCCCCAGCTCAGCCCAGCCCCGAGCGGCAGCGTATCGAGCCCCGCGCCGATCAACCGCTCGATCGCGATCCCCAGCAGGATGAAGTTGATGTCCGAATAGACCGGCGGGCCGTGGCGCCATTCGCGTTGCAAAACGAAGGCACGCAGCCGCGCGGGATCGTCGCCATAGGTGTAGATCGGCTCGACCGCGGGCAGAAAGGTGCGGTGCACCAGGCAGTCGCGAAACGTCAGCCGCCGTTCCGCCGCGTGCAGCACATCATATTGCCGCAGGTCGGGGATCGCATCGGTCAGCGGCCGGTCGAGATCGATCCGCCCCTCGTCCGCCAGCCGCAGCACGAAGGTGGTCGTCGCGATCACCTTGCTGACCGA
>NZ_JBELIE010000020.1:8077-30819 GCF_042091075.1 Sphingomonas sp.
CAGTGATCGAGCGTCAGCGGCTCCTCGCTCGGCACGCGCCGCGCCAGCCCGGTACAGCGTACCGCGCGCTGCCCATCGGCGGTGACCACCCCCAGCACCGCGCCGGGTATGCGCCCGGCGGCGACATAGGCAGCGGCAGGGCCGAAGGCGGCATCCGCGATCCGTTCGATCATGGTCATGCGTCCGGCTCCCGCGCGACGATCCGCGCCAGCGCCGGCAGGAACAGGATCGCGGCGAGGCTCAACACCCCCGACAGCAGGAAAAAGCCGTCATAGCCGATCACATTGACCATCGTGCCCCCCGCCCCCGCCAGCAGCCGTGGCAGCAGGAAGGCGAAGCCGGTCAGGAACGCATATTGCGCGCCGGGGTAGCGCGGATTCACGAGCAGCGAGAGATAGACGACGAACACCGCCCCCGCGAATCCGTTGCCGAACTGGTCGCCAGCGGTGGCGACATACAGCAGCGCCTCGTCGACGCGCTGATGCGCCAGCCAGACGAACCCGAAATTGCCCAGTGCCGCCACCACCGCGCCCAGCGCGAGCAGCCATGTCATCCGCCAGCGCGTCGCCAGCCAGCCACCCAGCCCGACCCCGATCATGCTGGCGAGCAAGGCAACCAGCGAATCCGCCCGCCCGATCTGCGTCAGCGAATAACCTAGCCCCTTGATCATCGGCTTCGACAGGTTGAGCGCCAGCACATCGCCCATGCGATAGATCGACACGAACGCCATCAGGATCAGCGCGGCGAAGCCATAGCGCCAGAAGAAATCGACGTAAGGCCCCAGCACGGTCGAGCGGCGCAGTGGCGAATCGGGCGCGGCACGACGGATCTTCGGCAGCGCCGCCGCCATCGCCAGGAACGGCAACATGCACAGCACCAGCACATAAGGGGTAACGTTGCTGTCCGCGCCGATCCCAGCGCGCTGCGCGAGGCCCAGCACGATCCAGCCGATCAGCGCGGTCAGCGCCGCTCCGATGCCGATGATCACGGTGCTCGCGCCGACGCCGGTGGCAAGCGCGACCCCACGACCGCCGCCCTCGCCCTGCGCCCTCATCCCCGCCAGCACCGGGAAGGGCAGGAACGCCGCGACCGCGATCAGCAGATAGGCCGCGGTCCAGCCGGCGGTATCCGCGACCAGCAAGGCCCCCGATCCCGCCGCCACCATCGCGGTGCGATAGCCCCACAGGTTCGCCGCGACGATCGGCCCCTGCTCGTCCTGGGTCGGATACAATTCGATGCGCCAGGCATCGGCCGCCACCTCCAGCGTCGTCGTCCAGAAGGCGAGCAGCACCGCAAACAGCGCGGTGACGGCGAGGCTGCCGTCGCCGGCGGTCGCCGCCATCGCCAGCATCGCGCTGAAAATGCCCAGTTGCGACAACATGATCCAGCCCGGCCGCTTCCCCCAGAAGCGCCCGAACCCCGGCACGTCATAGCGGTCGAGCAAGGGCGCCCAGACAAATTTCAGCGTCGGCAGCAATTGCACCCAGGCGAAGAAGCCGATCACCGCCAGGGCCACGCCATGCGCCTGCAACCGCAGCGCCAGCACGGTCGAGAACATGTAGAAGGGCAGTCCGGCGGCGAAGCCGAACAGGCCGTACAGCGCCATTCCGCGCCGCCCCGGCGCGGCGGCGGGTGCGGGGACGGCGGGCGTCATGGCAAGCGCATCGGGCATAGAGCGCATGACCGTCCCCGCTTCGCGCGGCCTCGTCAATCCCGAACGATGGCCTGCGGTTATAGGGAGATAGGCCAGGGGACGCGCGGTCGCGGCGGGCGGCTGCGGTCCCGGCCGATCGTATTGGTCCCGCCCGCAAACGACTTGACCCGCCGACCGGCTTTGCGCCTACACGAGATGTTCCGGCCCAGATTTCAGGACGCTCCCATGCCCGCACGCTTCTTCCTCGGTATCGATGCCGGCGGCAGCCACTGCCGGGCGCGGTTGGTGGATGGCGCGGGGCGCGTACTCGGCACCGGCGCAACCGGGCCGGCGAACATGCGCATCGGCATCGACGCCTTTCGCACGGTGCTCGACGTGGCGATCGCTCAGGCGCTGGCGGAGGCGGCGTTGCCCCCTGCGGCGCTTGACGACACCAGCGCCGGCATGGGCATCGCGGGGATCAGCAGGCCGGGCGCGATGGAGGCGCTGCGCGAGGCCGCCTGGCCCTTTGCCAACGTCACCTTCGTCAGCGACGCGGTGATCGCCAATCTCGGCGCGCATCGCGGGCGCGACGGCGCGATCCTGATCCTCGGCACCGGCAGCATCGCGCAGCTTCGTATCGGGGGCGCGGACTTCTCGATCGGCGGCTACGGCTTCCCGATCTCGGACGAGGGCAGCGGCGCCGCGCTGGGGCTGTCGGCGGTGCGCCACGCGCTGCGCGCGCTCGACGGTCGCAGCGAGCGGACCGCGCTGGCGCTCGCGGTTGCGGATCGCTTCGGCCATGCCATCCCGCAGGCGATCGCGTGGATGGATCGCGCCACCCCGCGCGATTATGCCGCGCTCGCCCCGCTGGTGATGGATCATGCGGAGGCTGGCGACGCGATCGCGCGCTCGATCGTCGAGGATGCGGCGGGGCATGTCGAGCGGTTCATCGAGACAATCTTCGAACGCGGCGCCCCGGGCTGTGCGCTGATGGGCGGCCTGTCACCTCGACTGCGCCCATGGCTGCGCGCGCGCACCGTTGCCCGGCTCAGCGAGCCGGATGGCGACGCGCTCGACGGGGCGTTGCTGCTCGCCGGGCTGCGCTGAGCGCGCGGGGAAACGGTGTAGCCGCAGCCACGGGCTGCCGCTGCGGATGACGGCCGGCCGCGCTCCCCTTTTAGATCTGCTCGTCCTCGCGCGACAGCAACCACGCGACGATGCGATCCGCCGCCGCCTCGGCATCCTCCCGCGCGGTATCGACACGCACCTCCGGGGCAGCCGGGGCTTCATAGGGGCTGTCGATCCCGGTGAAGTTCGCCAGCTTGCCCGCGCGCGCCTTGGCGTACAGGCCCTTGACGTCGCGCGCCTCCGCCGCCGCCAGGGTGGTATCGACATGCACTTCGACGAATTCGCCCGGGCTAAGCATCTGCCGCACCATCTCCCGCTCGGCGCGGAACGGTGAGATGAATGCGGTCAGCACGATCAACCCCGCATCGGTCATCAGCTTCGCGACCTCGCCGATACGGCGGATATTCTCGACGCGATCGGCGTCGGTAAAGCCCAGGTCACGGTTCAGCCCATGGCGGACATTGTCGCCGTCGAGCAGGAAGGTGTGGCGGTTCATCCGCACCAGCTTCTTCTCGACCAGATTGGCGATCGTCGACTTGCCCGCGCCCGACAGGCCGGTGAACCACACCACCGCCGGGCGCTGATTCTTCAGGTCGGCCCGTTTCTCGCGGGTGATGTCGAGATGCTGGCGATGCACGTTCTGCGCGCGCCGTAGCGAAAAGCGGATCATCCCCGCCGCGACCGTGGCATTGGTCGCCTTGTCGATCAGGATGAATCCGCCCAGCTCGCGGTTCCGCTCATACGGGGCGAACACTAGCGGCCGGTCGAGCGCGAGCGTGACGACGCCGATCGCGTTCAGCTCCAGCGTGCGCGCGGCGGTCTGTTCCAGCGTGTTGACGTTCACCTGATATTTCGGCGTGCGCAGCGTGGCGGAGGCGGTCTGCGTGCCGAGTTGCAGCGTATAGCCCCGCCCCGGCAGCATCGCCTCGTCCGCCATCCACACCACGGTCGCCTCGAACTGGTCGGACACTTCGGGCGGATCGTCCGCCGCCGCGATCATGTCCCCGCGCGAACAGTCCACCTCGTCCGCCAGCGTGAGCGTCACCGACTGGCCCGCTTGCGCTTCGGCCAGGTCACCTCCCATCGCGACGATCCGCGCGACGCTGGTGGTGCGCCCGGAGGGCACGATCCGCACCGCGTCCCCCGGCCGGACCGTTCCGCTGGCGATCGTCCCGGCGAAGCCGCGAAAGTCGAGATCGGGTCGATTGACCCATTGCACCGGCAGGCGGAACGATCCGCGCGCATCGCGATCGGCATCGACCGGCACCGTTTCCAGATGCTCGATCAGCGTCGGCCCTTTGTACCATGGCATCGCGTCGCTGGCGGTGGCGATATTGTCGCCGCCCAGCCCGGACACCGGGATGGCGGTGAAATCGGTGATGCCAATCTCGCTGGCGAAGGCGCGATAGGCGAGCCGGATGCGGTCGAACGTCGCCTTGTCGTAGCCGACCAGGTCCATCTTGTTGACCGCCAGCACGATGTTGCGGATGCCGATCAGCTGGGCCAGATACGAATGCCGCCGCGTCTGCGTCAGCACGCCCTTGCGCGCATCGACCAGGATCACCGCCAGGTCGGCGGTCGACGCGCCGGTGACCATGTTGCGCGTATATTGTTCATGGCCGGGGGTATCGGCGACGATGAACTTGCGCTTCTCGGTCGCGAAGAAGCGATAGGCGACGTCGATCGTGATGCCCTGTTCGCGCTCGGCGGCGAGGCCGTCGACGAGCAACGCAAAGTCGATATTCTGCCCCTGCGTGCCGACACGCTTGCTGTCCGCCTCCAGCGCGGACAGCTGATCCTCGAAAATCTGCTTCGAATCGTACAACAGGCGACCGATCAGCGTCGATTTGCCGTCATCGACCGAGCCGCAGGTGATGAAGCGCAGCAGCGACTTGGCTTCGTGCTGCGCGAGATAAGCGGCGATATCCTCTCGGATCAGCGCATCGGGAGCATAGGCGGTCATCAGAAATACCCCTGCTGCTTCTTCTGCTCCATGCTGGCACCGGCGTCCTTGTCGATCGCGCGGCCCTGACGTTCGCTGGTGGTGGTCAGCAGCATCTCCCGAATGACGTCGTTGAGCGTCGCCGCCTCGCTCTCCACCGCGCCGGTCAGCGGGTAACAGCCCAATGTGCGGAAGCGGATCGAGCGGTCGACCGGCACTTCGCCGGGTTCCAGCCGGAAGCGATCGTCATCGACCATCAGTAGCAGTCCGTCGCGCTCGACGGTGGGGCGCGGCGCGGCGAAATAGAGCGGGACGATCTCGATCCCCTCACGCGCGATATATTGCCAAACGTCCAGTTCGGTCCAGTTGCTGATCGGGAAGACGCGCATGCTCTCCCCCTTCGCGTGGCGCGCATTGTAGAGATGCCAGAGCTCCGGGCGCTGCGCCTTCGGATCCCAGCGATGCGTCGCGGTGCGGAAGGAGAAGATCCGCTCCTTGGCGCGGCTCTTTTCCTCGTCGCGGCGCGCCCCGCCGAACGCGGCATCGAAACCATGCTGGTCGAGCGCCTGCTTCAGCCCCTCGGTCTTCCACATGTCGGTATGCAACGCGCCATGATCGAACGGATTGATCCCCTGCGCCAGCGCGTCGGGATTGCGATGGACCAGCAATGCCATCCCCGCCTCGCGCGCCGCGCGATCGCGCAGCGCGTACATGTCGCGGAATTTCCACGTCGTATCGACATGTAGCAAAGGGAACGGCGGCGGCGCGGGATAGAAGGCCTTGCGCGCCAGATGCAGCATCACCGCCGAATCCTTGCCGATCGAATAGAGCATCACCGGCTTCTCGGCGACCGCGGCGACCTCGCGGATGATGTGGATGCTCTCCGCCTCAAGGCGGTCGAGATGCGTCAGCGTCATGGCAGGAACGGCCGCAGCGGGGCCGGTTCGTAACCGCCGGTGGCGACGAAGCCGGCGTTGCGAAACCCGGGCTTGCCGTAACGGAACGGCGCACCATCGGCATCGAGCGTGCGCCCGCCCGCCGCGCGCAGCACCGCGTCGCCCGCGGCGGTATCCCATTCCATCGTCGGGCCGGTGCGCGGATAGACGTCCGCCTCCCCGCTCGCCACCAGCACGAACTTCAGGCTCGATCCGACCGACACGCGCGCCGCGATCCCGCCCGCATCAAGCCAGTCGTCGAGGCCGGGCATCGCATGACTCTTCGACGCCACCGCGCACGGCGCACCGACGCAGGAGCGAACACGGATATCGCGGGTATCGTGGCGTTCGCCATCGGGTTCGCGTACCGCCTGCCATGCGCCAAGCGCGACATCGCCCCAATATACCGCGTGGCGCGCGGGGGCATAGACGACACCCATCGTCGGCACTCCCCCCTCGACCAGTGCGATATTGACGGTGAAATCGTCGCCGCGCTTGATGAACTCCTTCGTCCCATCGAGCGGATCGACGAGGAAGAAGGCGCCGTCTCCGCAATCGCCGATGGCGTCGGGCATCCGTCCGGCGGCCGCTTCTTCCTCCGCCACCACCGGGATCGCCGGGGTGATCGTGGCGAGCCCGGTCAGGATCACCGCCTCCGCCTCGCGATCGGCGACGGTAACGGGGCTTTCGTCCGCCTTGTGCATCACGGTGCAGCCGGCGACGAAATGCCGCCATACGACGTCGCCAGCGGATTCGGCGAGCGTCACGAGCAGCGCCATCAATGCGCGGCGGTCGGAGAAGTCGATCATATCAGCGTATGTGGCGCGCGTGCCCGGGTCTCGCCAGCAAGTTGTGCGTGTGCGGCCGAAAGAGGGAGTTGGCCGTCGGGCCGCGCCGGGATCGACGTTACGCCGCCGCCCTCCGCTCCGGCGTGAACTCCACCTCCAGTCGCCGCACCGCATGGACGAAATTGTTCGGCGCGATGTCGATCTCGCCCGACCAGCGGATATCGGGGAACCGCTGGAAGATCTGGCGATACGCCTCCTCGAGTTGCAATTGCGCGGTCATCCGGCCGATGCAGATGTGCGGACCGTGACCGAAGGCGATATTCTTCTCGGCATTGGCGCGACGGATATCGAAGCGATCGGGATCAGCGAACATCGCCGGATCGCGATTGGCGGCGCCATAATACATGATCACCTTTTCCCCCGCGGCGATCATTTGCCCGTCGACCTCCACATCGCGCGTCGCGGTACGGCGCATGTAGATCACCGGCGACACCATGCGCGTGATCTCATGCACCGCATTGGTCAGCAACGTGCCGTCGGCCTGCAGCAGCGCCTTCTGCTCGGGGTTTTCGGTGAACAGCTTCATTGCCCCCGACAGCGAGTTGCGCGTCGTGTCGTTGCCCGCGAACACGATCAGCAGCCACGCCCCGTCGAGATATTCGCCCGGCAGCTTCTCGCCCTCCACCTCGGCATTGGCGATCGCGCTCATCAGGTCCGCCTGCGGGTCGGCGCGGCGCTTGGCGAGCATGTCGCGGCCATATTCGAACATCTCGGCGACGTTCTTGTTGAACAGTTCGATAAAGGCGGCGATCTGCGGGCTCGGCTCGGACAGGCCGGCAAGCTGCTCGATCTGCTCCATCGCGATCTGCTGCGCCATCTCCAGAAAGTGGATCCAGCTGATGAAGCGTTCGCGGTCGGACGGTGGCACGCCCAGCATCTCGCACAGCGTGAAGATCGGCAGCCGTTGCGCGAATTTCTCCACGAAGTCGCATTTGCCCGTCGGCGCCATCGTCTCCAGCAGCCGCGTCACCTCTGCCGACACGCGATCGCGCAGCCCCCGCATATAGGTGGCGGTGAAATAGGGCATATGCTCCTTGCGGAGCTGGCGGTGCGGGCGGCCGTCGAGGTTGATCATCGAATTGGTCGAGGCGGAGAATAACGTCGGGTGGCGGGTCTCCTCGGGCCCGAGCGCCATCAGGATGCCGCCGGTTTCGGACGAAAACGTCTCGGGATCGCCGTTGACGCGCTTGACGTCCTCATAACGGGTCAGCGCCCAGAAGCCGGTGCCGCCGCGCGGCTCTGGATGCCACATCACCGGCGCCTGTTCGCGCATCGCGGCGAAGCCCGCCCATGGCTGGCCACGGGTGAAGGCGCGGATATCGGTCAGATCGATACCGGGCAGCGTGGGATAGCGCTGGCCCAGACTGGGGCCGGCGTGACCCTCGACGATATGATCGCTGACGAGATGCATAGCGGCCTCCTACGGGCGGGCGGGGATCATAGGGTGGCGGTGCGCGGCAGAAGATCGCGCGCGATCACCCCGCCGGCGGCAGCGTGCCGCGCGCCCAGCTCCAGCCGATCGGCCATGCCCTCTCCTCACCATAAGTTTTGTTCTGGAACCGAAAGCTATGCGCTTCGACGACGGAGTCAAAGCAAAAACGTCAACGCCGGCGTCGGAACGTCCCCCGCGCCAGCCACGCGCCCGCCAGCAGCAGCAGCAACGGCGCCAGCCACAGCGCCACTGTCGCCCGCCCCAGCGGCGGATCATAGCTGACATAATCGCCATAGCGCGCGATCAGCCAGTCGCGCACGTCACGCGGGCGCTCCCCCGCCGCGATCCGCTGTCGTACCAGCGCGCGCATCTCGCCCGCCATGTCCGCATCCGAATCGGCGATCGACTGGCCCTGGCAAACCAGGCAACGCAGCGTCTCCATCAACTGCCGCGCCGCGCGCTCCTCGGCCGGATCGCGCAATGGCGTATAGGCCAGCGCGGCGGGTGGCGTTTGCGCGATCGCCTGAACGGGAAGCAGCAACAGCAGCAGCAGCGAGGACGCCAGCGCGCGCTTCATCGCGCGTCCGCCAGCGCCTGCAACAGCCCCGGGACATCGTCCGCGCGGATATCGCCGACATGCTGCGCGACGATCACGCCGCGCCCGTCGATCACGAATGTTTCGGGCACCCCCGAAGAGCCGAGCGCGAGCTGCACCCGGCTATGCACGTCGCTGCCGATCCGCGCATAGGGATCGCCATTGGCCCGCAGGAAGCCGGTCACTGCGGGGGCCGTGTCCTTGATCGCGATCGCGTCGATCGGCACCCCCGCCGCCTTCAATGTCATCAGCTGCGGTGCCTCCGCGATACACGGCACGCACCAACTCGCGAAGACATTGAGCAGCCGCGGCTTGCCCTGCCGGAAATCGGCGCTGGTCAGCCCCGGCTTGCCCGGCAGCAGCGGCGCCAGCGCAAAATCGGGGAGCGGCTTGCCGACCATCGCCGAGCGCACCGTTCGATCCGCCGGCTGGTACAGCCCCCAGGCGATCACCGCGATCACCACGCCGAACGCGCACAGCGGCAGCCACAGCAACCAGCGTTTCACCACGCCTCCTCCTCGCGACGGCGACGCTGCCGGAACTGCCGCCACTGATGCCCGGCCAGCGACAGCGCGCCGCCGATCGCGATCAGCGCGCCGCCCGCCCAGATCAGCGTCACGAACGGTTTCCACCACAAACGCAATTGCCAGCGGCCATCGTCCCCCAGCGCGCCGAGCACGGTATAAAGCTGCCCGTCCCAGCGCGTTGCGATCGCGCTTTCGTTCGTGCTGGTCACGGGTTGCGTGAAATAGCGTACCTGCGGGCGCAGCACGAACGGCGCATCCTCACCGCGCGTCACCGACAGGCGCCCCTCGAGCGCGGTCCAGTTCTGCCCCACCACCGGGCGCACGCCATCCAGCCGGACGGTGAAATCGGAGACACGCGCCGGATCGCCGGTGCCCACCGCGATCAGGGTTTCCTGCGTCCAGGCGCTGCTGATCGCCATGCCCGCCAGCACCACCGCGATGCCGAGATGCGCGATCACCATGCCATACAGATGCAGCGGCGCGCGGCGCAGGTTGCGCCGCGCCAGCGGGGCAACGCTCGCCACCGCCAGGCCCGCCGCCAGCGCGATTCCCAGCAACGGCAGCACGCCGACGGGACCACCCAGCACGAACGCGCCCGCGCCCGCGAACAAGGCGGCGGCCAGCGGAGCGAACAGCCGCCCGGCGACCTCGTTCGGGTCATCGCGCCGCCAGCGCAGCAGCGGCCCCGCCGCCATCACGGCGACGAGGATCAGCGCGATCGGCCCCGTGGTCGAGTTGAAGAACGGCGGCCCGACCGACAATTGCGTGCCGAACGCCGCCGCGACGATCGGATAGAAGGTGCCGATCAGGACGATGCCGAGGATCACGGTCAGCAACAGGTTGTTCGCGACCAACGAGCCTTCACGACTGAACGGCTCGAACAGCCGCCCCTGCCGCACGGTGCCGATCCGCGCGCCGAACAGCGCCAGCGCGCCCCCGATGTACAGCACCAGCAGCGCCAGGATGAACGTGCCGCGCGTGGGATCGACCGCGAAGGCGTGCACGCTGGTCAGGATCCCCGAGCGCACCAGGAAGGTGCCGATCATGCTCATCGAAAAGGCGACCACCGCCAGCATCACCGTCCAGGCGCGCAGCCCGTCACGGGTCGCCAGCACCGTCACCGAATGCAGCAGCGCGGTCGCCGCCAGCCACGGCATCAGGCTGGCATTCTCGACCGGATCCCAGAACCACCACCCGCCCCAGCCAAGCTCGTAATAGGCCCAATAGCTGCCCGCGGTGATCCCCAGCGTCAGGAAGATCCACGCGCCCAGCACCCATGGCCGCATCGCGCGCGCGAACGCCGGGCCGACATCGCGCGTGACCAGCGCCCCGACCGCGAAGGAAAAGGCGACCGACAGGCCGACATAACCCGCGTACAGCGTCGGCGGATGGAAGGCGAGACCGGGATCCTGCAACAGCGGATTGAGCCCCGCGCCGTCCGGCGGCGCCGGGCTCAACCGCGCGAAGGGATTGGAGGCGAACAGCAGGAAGGCGTAGAATCCCAGCGCGATCGCCGCCTGAGACGCGAGCGTGGCGACCAGCGTGGATCGCGGCAGACGATGCTCGAACCGGGCCACCGCCGCCCCCGCGAGGCCGAGGATCGTCACCCACAGCAGCATCGAGCCTTCGTGATTGCCCCAGGCGCCGGCAAATTTGTACAGCCACGGCTTCATCGAATGGCTGTTCGCCGCGACCAGCGCGACCGACATGTCCGATGCCATGAACGTCGCGATCAGCGCGACCATCGCCAGCGCGGCGAGCCCGCCCTGCACGATCGCCACCGCCCGGATCGCCACGGCGGCGTCGGCATGTCCACGCCGCAGCGCCAGCACCCCCAGCAGCAACTGCAACGCCGCCAGCGCTGCGGCGAACCACAAGGCCGCCAGCCCGCCCTCGGCCATCATGCGAATATGTCCCGGAACGGCGCCACCGCCTGCCTGTAGCGACGCGAGCGCGCCGCCGAAAGATGACTTATGCGCCCGGCAGATGCGAAGGCACCCGGCACCGGGACGAGCGGCACCGCGATCGCGCCGGCGTCAGTCGCACCGCGACACCCATTATGGGCAAGCACTTGGCGCCTGGCAGACAGCAACCCTCGCCATCCACCCGCCCTTTTCAAATGGAGAGAGCGGACCACCGTTGTTCTTTTGTGAGGAAACGGACCTTTATCAAGCAAATGTCATGATACCAACATCATCAAGATATAGGGGCTTACTGGCGAAATATCCTAAATCATCAAAGATGAAATGAGGATGAAATTTCCTCGTCTTCGTCTTTCATGAAATTGTCACCGGGATGCCCTCGAATCCTTTTATCGCCCCCTCGCAGGCCATCGAGCCCAAGGGGAATCACATAATATGACTTATTGTTCGCGCCATCGGCTGCGCCTTCTGTCGGGTATCGCCCTGCTGGCGACGCTTCCGTTCGCGCCGTCCGCTTCTGCGGCCGCTGCGGCCAGTCCCGCTGCTGCCGCCGATCCCGCCGCCCCCGAAGCGGCACCAGCCGAGCCGGCCGAGAACGCCCAGCTGGGCGATATCGTCGTCACCGCGACGCGCCGCGAAACCAATCTGCAGAAGACGCCGATCGCGATCTCGGTCATCGATCCGACGGTCATCAAGGACCGTCATATCCAGTCGCTGATCGACCTGGCGGATGGCTCCGTACCGTCGCTGCGGGTCGCCACCTTCGAAGCGCGCCAGTCCGCGCTGACGATCGGCATCCGCGGCATCGTTCCGTTCGACCAGAACCAGACCGCGCGCGACAGCGGCGTCGGCGTCTATATCGACGGCGTCTATCTCGGCCGTTCGCAGGGCCTGAACGCCGCGCTGTTCGACGTCGAGCGGCTTGAAGTGCTGCGTGGTCCGCAGGGCACGCTGTTCGGCCGCAACACCGAGGGCGGCGCGCTGAGCATCGTCACCAAGGGGCCGAGCGGGGAGTTCGGCGGCCGCGTGACCGGCGGCGTCGGCAATTACGGCAGCTACAACAGCGAAATCCACCTCGACCTGCCGGCAGTGGCGAACGTCGCGGTCAAGGTCGACGGCGTCGTCCAACATCAGGATCCGACCACCCGCAACCCGCTGAGCGGACAGGCGGGCTGGAACCAGTATCAGCGCGCCGGCGGACGCGTCTCGGCGCTGTGGAAGCCGTTCGACGGCTTCTCGGCGCTGTTCTCCTACGATCAGGCGCGTGACGAAAACACGCCGTTCTACAGCCAGTTGGTCAGCTACAATCCGAACGGCTACAATGTCGGCACCTATAACGCCTCTAACGTCCTGACGTTCGGCGGCAATCGCTGCAACGTGGCGGCCAATGGCGTCACCACCAATCCGTGTATCGCGCCGCTCAGCCCGCTGGTGCGGGTCGCCGGCGAGCGCGTGTCGGATGCGGACATCGGCGTGCCGCAGCAGGTGAGCGTGGACAAGACGCACGGCTTCTCCTCGACGCTGAAATACGATGTCGCCCCGCATCTGCAGCTGCGCTCGATCACGGCATGGCGTGGCGTCACCACCGACCAGTGGGACAATTCCGGCGGCGCACACCGCTCGATCTACGCGCCCAACACCAGCTTCAGCCGCTACAGCCTGTCCTATCTGCGCCAGACGCAGTTCAGCCAGGAATTCCAGGCGGTCGGCAGCCTGCCGCAGCTCGATTATGCACTCGGCCTGTATTATTTCACCGAGGGCGCGCGCGAATATGCGGCGACGCCGGTCACCAACAAGTGGAACGCGACCGGCACGGGCTATACGATCAACGATGCGCAGACCTGGCAGCCCGCCAACTGGCTGCGCCAGCGTGACAGCAACGCGACCGCGCACAGCTACGCCGCGTTCGGCCAGGCCACCTGGACCCCGGTCGATCCGATCCACCTGACGGTGGGCGGGCGTTACACCAAGGACAAGCGTCGCGGCGCGCTGACGGTGATCTCGGGCGTCGCGACGCCTTACACCTTCCTCTATGACAATAGCCGCTTCGACCCGATGGTGACGCTGGCGTTCGATGCCACCCAGAACGTCAACCTGTACGCCAAATATGCCACCGGCTACCGCGCCGGCGGTGCCAATGACCGGTCGAGCAACTTCGGCGCGTTCGGCCCCGAATCGGTGCGATCGTATGAAGTGGGCGCGAAGATGGATCTGTTCGACCATCACGCGCGCCTGAACCTTGCGGGGTACATCATGGACCGCAAGGGAACGCAGATCGACTTCGACTTCGTCGATACCAATCCGTTCCTCGCCGACGGACGCACCGCCAACCCGAACTACACCAAGCACACCGAGAACACCGGCAATGCGCCCGGCACCTCCAAGATCCGCGGCATCGAGGCGGACCTGACGGTCAAGCCGGTCGAAGGCGTGACGCTTGGCGCGTCCTATGCCTATACCTACACCAATGTCCCGGCGACGCCGAACCCGCTGCTGCCGGGCAATCCGCTGACGCAGGTGTTCGTCGTCTATACGCCGCGCAATGCGGGGTCGGCCTTCGCCGATTACGAACTGCCGGTCGGCGCCGGCGATACGCGGGTGCGTTTCCACATCGACGGCAATTTCGCCGACCCGGTGTACAGCTTCCAGAACGAAACGACGCGGACCGACAAGAGCTTCATCGTCAACGCGCGGATCGCGCTGGCGGATATCGCGCTCAACAACAACGGTCAGCGTCTGACGGTGTCGGTGTGGAGCCGCAACCTGTTCGACGAAAGCTACATCTATCGCCGGTCGGCGGCCAATTCGTCGCCGACGGTCAACAACGACGGCTCGCTCAACTATGGCGGCGTCCTCGGCGACTACGCTAATTTCAACCCGCCGCGCACCTTCGGTGTCGAGGGGACGTTGAACTTCTGATCGTCCTTCACGGTGACGGAAAGGGGGCTCGATCCATACGGATCGGGCCCCCTTTTTTTCGTGGCGGACGATAGATGCGGTGGCAGCGGCGACGCCGGGCCAGCCCGCGTTGAGCATCGGACGGAAACGACCGCGCCGCCGCCCGCGTGACCGCGAGGCTACACCGACGCTCGAAGCGGCAGCATCAGGGCCGCGTCCAGCCCGGGGGCATGATCGCGCAGCAGCAAGTCCCCGCCGTGCAGTCGCGCCACCGCGGCGACGAGCGGCAGGCCCAGCCCATGGCCGGGGCGGTGGCGGCTGGCGTCGAGCCGCCCGAAGCGGCGCAGCGCGGTGGCGCGGTCGGCCGCTGGAATGCCGGGCCCATCGTCCGCGATCGACAGGCACGCCTCGCTTCCCCGCGCCCGCCCATGCAGCGTCAGCGCGATTGTGACGGTCGAGCCCGCAGGGGTATGATGGAGCGCATTCTCGATCAGGTTCAGGATTGCCTGGCTCAACAACTGACGGTCGCCCTCGATCGGGCTCGCGGGCATGGGCCGCACCAGCAAGCGATGTCCCGATTCCTCCGCCGCGTCACACATCGTGTCCGCCAGTTCCTGGACAAGCTCGTCCAGCTCGATCCGGCGAAAGTCGCCACGCCGGTCGCCGCCGTCGATCTCGGCAATGCGCAGGATCGCGGCGAAGATCATCATCATCTCGTCGCATTGCTGGATCGCGGCATCGAGTTCCTCGCGCTGCTGCGGGGTGGTGGCATGCGGCTCCATCACCGCCAGCCGGCTGCGCAATCGGGCGAGCGGGGTGCGCAGGTCATGCGCGACATCGCCGCTGACGTTACGGATATCCTCCATCAGCATGCCGATCCGGTCGAGCATGCGATTGAACGCGCGCGCCTGTTCCGCGAACAGCCCACTGCCGTCGACGGGCACCCGCCGCGCCAGATCACCGTCGATGATCGCCTCGGCCGTGCCACGCACTTCGCCGATCCGCCGCCGGACGATCAGGATGAACAGCGCCAGCCCGCCCACCACGATCACCACGATCGCGCCGAAGCCCAGCAGATAGGTCCACTGCCGCACGGCGGCATAGCCGTCGATCGGTTCGGTTTCCGCGATCGTCGTCAGTCTCAGCCCGCCGCCGACATCGCGCACCTCGGCGCGGCCCGCAGTCAGCCCGGCGATCGAGTCCTTCACGTGCAGCGACGAAAGCCCCAGCGGCAGCGCGCGCAGCAGCCGCACATTGCCGCCAAGCCGCCGTCCATCCGCCGCCGCAAGCTCGAACCCGATATCGCCGGTATCGCGCTGCCGTGACAGATCGTCGATCCGCTTCAGGATCGACGCCGCATCGCCGGGATCAACCTCGCTCAGCAGCGCATCGGCGACGGTCCGCACCCGCTGATCGACCAGCACCTCGCTCGCGGTGCGCGACGTGGTGTAGACGAGATAGCCCGTCAGCGCGGTCGCGCTGCCGAACGCCAGCAGGAACAGGATCGTCAGCGATCGAAGCGACGTCACGCTCAGACGCGCAGCATATAGCCGATGCCGCGCTTGGTGATGATCGGATCCTCGCTGCCGTCCGCGGTCAGCTTGCGTCGCAGCGAGCGCACCTGAACGTCGACGATATTGGTCGCCGGCTCGAAATCATATCCCCACACACGCTCCAGCAACATCGCCCGTGTCAGGTAACTGCCGGCGTGGCGGACCATCTCGCACAACAGTTTGAATTCCAGCTTGGCAAGATCCAGCGAGCGCTCGCCACGCCAGGCGCGATGCTGGCCGGGGCTGACCAGGATATCGCCAGCGCGCAATGTGTCCGCCTCGCCCGTCGTCCAGCCACGCGCGCGCAGCAACGCCTTGATCCGCGCATCGATCTCCGACGCGGGGGTCGGCTTGACGACATAATCGTCGGCCCCCGCCTCCAGCCCGTCGATCTTTTCGGCCGAGCGGCCCAGCGCCGACAGCATCAGCACCGGCAGCGTCTGCCCGTTCTCGCGCAGGTGGCGCACCATCGTCGCCCCGTTCACCTGCGGCAGCATGCAATCCAGGATGACGGCGTCGAACTGATCGCGCTCGATCGCGATCAACCCCGCCTGCCCGTCGCCGGCGACGGTGACGCGATGGTCCAGCGCCTCCAGTTCCGCCGACAGGGCGTCGGCATATTGCGTGTCATCCTCTACGATCAGCAGCTTCATCTCGGCACCATTCTGTCGACCCGCCGACGTTATGGCAGCGGGCCGACAGCTGTCACGTTACGAAGCGGCAATCTCAACGCCGCTCATACGCCTTCGGCAAGGCGCCCTCGGTCGGCGTCAGGTAGCGATCGCGCAGCTCGGTCTGGCGCGACGTCATCGGCTGCGGGCGGCCATCGATCCAGATCGCCACCGGGGCGGATGACAGCTCCAGGGGATCGCCATCCCACAGCACGACGTCGGCGCGGCGCCCGGGGCGCAGCGAGCCGATATCCGCCCCCATGCCCAGCGCCTCCGCCGGGCCGCTGGTGATCGCGGCGAACGCCTGGCCCCAATCGAGTCCGGTGGCGCCCGGCACGCGGGTGATCGCCACCAGATTGCCGGCATATTGACGGATGACGTGATCGCCCTGCTGGCCGCCCCCGCCCATCAGTGCGACCTTGACGCCCGCCGCGCGCATCCGCCCGACGTTCGACTCGGTCGCGGCCAGGCTTTCGAAACTGGCGGGAAGATCCGCCAGCGCCGCCGCGATCACGGGCACCCGCGCCGCCGCGATCTCCCGCGCGACCAGCCAGCCCTCGGTCACCCCGACCAGCACCAGCTTCAACCGGGGATAGTCGCGCGTCAGGCCCAGCACGGTGCGGATATCGCTCGCCCGCTCGACATGCACCATCAACGGCACCTGCCCGTCAAGAACGCGCAACAGCGCCTCCGCATCGCCGCGCGTCACCAGCGCATCGCGTGAGCGACCGTCGAACGCGGCCGGGTTGCGGCGATAGTCCTGCGCCTGCTGAAAGGCGTCGCGCAACGAGGCATAGGCCGCCGGGCGGCTGCCGCCCGCCAATCGCCCACCGTCTTCGCCCAGCTCGACGAACTGGAACGCGCGCGCCCGCATCACCGCATCGGGGTCGGCGCCCAGGTCGATCACCGCGCCCTGCCCGGCGAAGATCGAGCCGCCGGCATTGGGCGTGACGAGCGCGCGGGTCACCCCGCCCAGCCGCTCGTTGCCCAGTTTCACGCCGGCGGGATTGATCGCCACGGACACGTCGATCGCGGCCTTGAACGGTGCGCTGCGCGCTCCCGCATCGTTGCTTTCGGACACGCCATCGGCATCGACGAGCGACAGGTCGGTCACCGCCGACACGAGCCCCGCCGCCACCCATTTGCCGGTCGCATCGATCACCTGCGCGCCCGCCGGTACGGCCACGCCGCGTCCGGCGGCCAGGATCCGGCCATCGGCGATGACGACGGTGCCGCCCTCGATCGGTGCCGAGCCGTCACCGATGGCGAGCGTGCCGCCGGTGATCGCCACCGTCTGCGCCCCGGCCGATGCGATCGTCAGGGGTGCCAGCATCGTGGCCAGCAGAAGGATCGCGCGCTTCACTTCACATCTCCCGCGCCGGGCTGGCCGAGTTCGAAATCGCTGACGGGGCGTCGTTTCGGATCATGGGCGTCATATAGCAGCGCACCGTCGATCCAGACGCGGTCCGGCCGGGTATAGACGCTGAACGGATCGCCGTTCCACAGCACCACATCGGCCATCTTGCCGGGACGCAGGCTGCCGGTCTGACGATCTATCCCCAATGCCTTGGCCGGCCCCAGCGACAGCCACTTCCACGCCACCTCCGGCGCGATCGCGATCCCCGCGTGGCGCGCGGACGACAGTACCTTCGCGACCTCCTGGTTCAGCCGCTGGATCCCGTTTTCGTCATCCGAGTGGATCATCGCGCACGCACCGGACTTTTCGAGGATGGCAAGGTTCTCGCCGATGCCGTCGTAGCTTTCCATCTTGAAGCCGTACCAGTCCGCCCAGACCGCGGCACAGGTGCCATTCGCCTTCAACAGATCGGCGATCTTATAGGCCTCGACCGCGTGGTGGAACGCGGTGACATGATAGCCGAACTCCTTCGCCATATCGAGGACGATCGCCATCTCATCGGCGCGATAGCAATGGTTCTGCACCAGGATCTCGCCCGACAACACGCCGCGCAGCGTATCCATCGCAATATCACGATCGGGCATGTCGCCGCCATCGCGCTCATACTTGTCCCACTTGCGCTTGTACGCCACCGCCTTGGCCCAGGTCTGGCGATCGACCGCGACATTGCCCATCCGCGTCGACGGCTTTTGATTCTTGCTGCCATAGACCCGCTTGGGATTTTCGCCGCACGCCATTTTCAGGCCATAAGGCGCGCCGGGAAACTTCATCGCCTGCATCGTGCGGGCATAGACGTTCTTCAGCACGACGCTGCGCCCGCCCATCAGATTGGCCGAGCCGGGCAGGATCTGCAGCGTGGTGACCCCGCCATTGGCCAGCGCGCGGCCGAAGCCGGGATCCTGCGGCCACACGCTATGTTCCGCCCAGACGTCGGCGGTCACCGGCGCGGTCGCTTCGTTGCCGTCGGACAGCGCCTGCACCTGCGGTGACGGATAGTCGCCCAGATGGCTGTGAATGTCGACGACACCGGGGGTCAGATACTTGCCTTGTCCGTCGATCACGGTCGCGCCCGCCGGCGCCTCGACCGCCGCGCCGACCGCGACGATCTTGCCATCCGCGAACAGCACCGACCCATTGTCGATCCGGTTGCCCTCCCCGTCGAAGATCACGACGTTGCGTACCAGCGTCGGCACGCCGGGATAGGGCCGATAGGTCGACGGATAGGGATCGCGGGCATAGGGCTCGGGCGGAGCCTTGGCCGCGGCGCTTTTCGGCCGCTCCTGCTTCGTCGCGCAGGCGCCCAGCGGCAAGGCCACGGCAGCCAGCGTCGCCAGCGCCCGTGCGCCGTGACCCAACCTCATGTTAAATACCCCTTTTTCTATTATGTCGGTAGTTGACCGGCATCATGCATGGCGGGTCGGGCAACGGTCAAGCGCCGCGTTCGTGTGATCGGCAACACAATCGGTAACATCAGATGCCCGTCCGGGTTCGGCGGATTGCACGGGATCATCTTCGCCCCGATCGCTGCAGCAAGTGGAAGCCACGACAAACGCCTCGCCAGGGAGGAAGAACGGCGGGCCGACATTATGGCGTCACCTTCGCCACTGGCCACGGCAGGTCCACCCATCATTCTCGAGTGGGTACAGGAGGAATTTAACAACGGATAACCACAATGATACAAAGTTGAAATCATTTCGGTCTTAATATTGACCGTCAGGGTAGGCATCCGTAGACGACGCAAGCCCCATTTTCAGGAGTCGCCCTATGTCCGATGAGTTTTCCGGTTCCAATGCAGTCGAACTCGCCACCGAGTTGACGATCGCATGGCTGTCCAATCCGAATACCCGCGCCTCCGGTGAAGACGTTCCGGCGTTTCTGCGCACCATGCATGATGCAGTGGCGAACCTGTCGTCGGGCACCAGCGAAGTTTCGACCGAAGAAACCGTGGCGGAATATACGCCGGCGGTATCGGTGCGGAAGTCGCTGTCGTCGAAAGACCATCTGATCTCGCTGATCGACGGCAAGCCGTACAAGACGCTGCGCCGCCATCTCGCCGGCCATGGCCTTACCCCCGATGAGTATCGCACGCGTTACGGCCTGAAGGCGGACTATCCGATGGTCGCCGAAAGCTATTCGCAGGCGCGCCGCGACATGGCGAAGAAGATCGGCCTGGGCCGCAAGCCCGGTCAGCGCCGTGGCGAAGCCCCGGCCGAGCCCGCTCCGGTGGCGGCACCGCGCGGTCGTCGCAAGGCGGCCACGAACGGCGACGCCTGATCGTTTGACCACCTGATCCGCCGGTGAGCCGCGCGATTTGGCCATCCCCGATGCCCTGATCACGCGGCCCCGGCGGGCCATCGCCGATCGGCTGCGCCGACTGGTCGGCAGCGGGGAGGTCGATCTGGCGCGGTCGCCCGGCGACCCCGGGCTGATCGCGTCGGATTCCCCCGCCTGGCGGGTGCATGGCGATTTCGCCGCGATGATGATCGGGGGCATCGCCGCGCTCCTGCTACAGATGCTGCACCCCCGTGCGCTCGCCGGGGTGTGGGATCACAGCGATTTCCGTCGCGACCGGCTCGGGCGGCTGAAACGCACGGCGCAATTCATCGCTGTCACCACCTTCGGGGGCGCCGACGCGGCGGATCGTGCGATCGCCAAGGTGCGCTCGATCCATGATCGCGTCCATGGCGCCCTGCCCGATGGCACGCCGTATGACGCCAACGATCCCGAACTGCTGACGTGGATCCACGTGGCGGAGGTCGACAGCTTCCTGCGGGCCTATCTGCGCTATCGCGACGCATCGCTGTCAACGGTGGAGCAGGATCGCTATTTCGCCGATGTCGCGATCGTCGCCGAACGGCTTGGCGCGCGCGACGTACCCCGTTCACGCGCGGAAGTGGCCGCCTATTTCGCACGGCTGCGTCCGCATTTGCGCTTCGATCATCGCGTGCGCGAGGTGGCCGACGCGCTGCTCGCGCCCGGCGAAGACGCCGCGACGGCGGCCGGGCTGTCGATCGCGGGCGCCGCCGCTGTCGACTTGTTGCCGGACTGGGCGGCGGCAATGCACCGCCGCCAGCCAAATCCGCTCCTCCGCCCCGCGATCCGCACCGGCGCGGGGGGCCTCAGCCGAATGGTCCGCTGGTCGCTGCGCCTCAGGTGAGGAAAGCGAGAGGAGCGGCGTCCGCTCCCCCCTCCTTACCCGTTGACGACCACCGTCACCGCGCGGCGATTCTGCGCCCAGCTTTCCTCGTCCGATCCCAGCGCGACCGGGCGTTCCTTGCCATAGCTAATCGTCGTGATCCGCGACGGAGAGATACCGCGCGCGGCGAGATAGTTCTTGGCGGCATTCGCCCGGCGGTCGCCAAGCGCGAGATTATACTCGCGCGTGCCGCGCTCGTCGGCATGGCCTTCGACGGTGATGTTGACGTTGGGATATCGCTGCAACCACACCGCCTGGCTGTCGAGGATCGCGCGCGCGGTGGCGTCGATGTCGTACATGTCGGTGCCGAACAGCACCGTATCGCTCTGCGCCGTCCGCTTGAAATCGGCCGCCGATCCGGGCGTGATGCCGCCATTAGGGTCGGTCGGGCCGGTGCTGGTGACCGGGGCCGGGGTCTCACCCGGCGCGGGCGGCAGCACTTCGGGCCGCTTTTTCGAACAGGCGGCGGTGGCGACCAGCGCCGTTGCCATCAGGATCGTGGTGGTCAGTCGTGCCATCGGCCTATCTCCCTAGCCATGTCGTCAACTACGCCTTCAAATCGCATCTTGAAACCGCTCAGGGGCGCAACGGCCCCCAGGCCGGGTCGGACCCGTCCAGCGGGGTCGGCACGCGACGTTCATTCACGCCGGTCAGATCCACCGACCACAGGTCGGCCTTGCCGGCATTGCCCTGCCCCTGCCGGAAGAACATCAGGACGCGGCCGTTCGGGCTCCACGTTGGTCCTTCGTCTTGCCACGCATTGGTCAGCAGTTTTTCGCCCGATCCGTTCGGCGCCATGATGCCGATGCGGAAGGCGCCGGCGATCTTCGTGAAGGCGATCAGGTCACCGCGCGGGCTCCACACCGGGGTGGCATAGCGCCCGCCGCCGAAGCTGATCCGTTGCTGGTTCGATCCGTCCGCGTCCATCACATAGATTTGCTGGCCGCCTGAACGATCGCTTTCGAACACGATCCGCGACCCATCCGGCGAATAGCTGCCGCCGGTGTCGATCCCCGGCGCGGTCGTCAACCGTTGCGGCGTGCCCCCCGCCGCCGCGACGCGATAGATATCGGTATTGCCGCCGGTCGCCATCGAGAACAGGATCCAGCGCCCGTCGGGCGAGAAGCGCGGCGCGAAGGTGGTGGCGACATTCTGCACCACCAGCCGCTGCCGCCCCGATCCGATATCATAGACGTAGATCGCCGGCTTCTTGCCGACATAGCTCATATAGACGATCGACTGCTGGTTCGGGGCGAACCGCGGCGTCAGCACGATCGAGGAACCGGCGGTCAGGAAGCGGTGGTTCGCGCCATCCTGGTCCATGATCGCCAGCCGCTTGATGCGGTTCGCCTTCGGCCCCGTTTCGCTGACATAGACCACCCGACTGTCGAAATAGGGGCCTTCGCCGGTCAGGCGGGTATAGACCATGTCGGCGCATTTGTGCGCGGCGCGGCGCCAGTCCGACGGCGGCACGACGAACCCCTGCCGCGTCAACTCGGTGCGCGCGGACACGTCATACAGGTAACAGCCCACCGTCAGCGTGCCATCGCCATTGGCGCGGATATAGCCCTGCACCAGCGCCTGCGCGCCGGTGCCGCCCCAATAGTCGAACGCCGGCGCGGTCACCTCAGGGAACATGACCATGCGCAGCTGCGCTGGCGGCAGCGGCGTGAACAGCCCGGAATTGCGCAGGTCGTTGGCGACGATCTCCGACAATTGCCGGCCCAGCGCGTCGGTCGAGCCGGCGGGAGTCTGCACCACCTGGGTCGTCGGCATGGACGGGATCGCGATCGGCATCGGCGCGCTGATCCCGCCGGTGACGTCCACTTCCAGCGGCGGGGGCGTCTGCCCGGCGGGCGCGACCGCGGCGGCCGGCGCGGCGGGAGCCGGCGCGGCGGGCGGCGCCTCCTGCGCCAGCGCTGGCGATGCCCCCAGCAGGGCGACGGAAAGCAGGAACCGGGATCGCATCAGCGCAGCTTCGCATTGGAGGTGATGTTGCTCCACCCCCCGTTGGCGGTGGCATAATGTTCGGCGGGCAGCTT
>NZ_JBELIE010000183.1:0-6236 GCF_042091075.1 Sphingomonas sp.
CCAGATCAGCGCGGCCAGCGTGAAGGCCGCCGCCGCGCTGCCCATCGTCACGCCCAGCCCAAAGCGTGCGGCAAGCGATCCGGTCACCAGCGGGGCGAAGAACGACACCAGCCGTCCCCAGTTGAAGATCGATGCCGCCGTCGATTTCAGATGCGCCGGGTACAATTCGGTCAACCACGGCCCCCAGATGACGCTGGCCGATAGCATGAAGCCATAGACGATCCCGATCCAGCCGAGCAGCAGCGGATCGGTCTCGACATGCAGGTACAGCAGGATTGCCACCGCCGCCGCGAGGAATCCCAGCGCATTGAAGCGGCGCCCGAAGCGATCCCCGGCCCATCCCCAGACGAAGCCGCCGACGATATTGGCGCCGAACTGCCATGCCACCAGCGACCCCATGGCGGCGGGATCGAGCCCGCGAACGTCGCGCAGATAGGTGGTCAGCCAGCCACTATAGGCCTGATATCCGAAGAAGTTCAGCCCGGTCAGCGCCGCCAGCGCCAGCGTCCGCGCGCGCAGGCCGGGGGCGAAGAGATCGAGCACCGGCACCCGGGACGGTCGCTCCGCCGCGCGTCCGCGCGCATCGACGCTTCTGGGGATCAGGACGAGCGCAAACCCGGCGAGCAGGATCGGGGGCAGCCCGCCGGCGATCAGCAGCGCGCGCCAGTCGCCGTTCGCCCAGCCACTGGCCAGCCCCATCACCGTTATCGCGCTGGAGAAGATCGCGTTGATGAGGCTGGCGAGCCGCCCGGCGACGGTGGGCGAGAACAGCCCGACATAGATGCCCACGACGATCGGGAAGATACCGCCCATGAACAGGCCTAGCACCACCCGCTGCGCCAGATAGCTCTGGTAGCTGTCGACCAGGCTTCCGGTGATCAGCGTCGCGCCATAACCGAGCATGACGATCGTAAGCATCGCGCGGCGACCGTAGCGATCGGCGAGTTGCCCGATCAGGACCGCCCCCACCAGCGCCCCGGCACCCTGCGCGGAATAGCCCGACCCCGCCTGCGTCAGCGTCAGCCCAAGCGAGTCGCGTATGAACGGGCGCAGCACGTCGACGCTGTTCCACGCCCAGCTGTAGAAGAACTCCGCCACCATCAGGAACGCGAAGGCGATGATCGCGCGCGCCAGCGGCGGGCGCGCGGAACCTGCGGGTTCGGATACGGCGGTGGGGGCGATCCCGGCGAGCGCGGCCTCCGCCGCCGGCAGGCTGGCGGCGGCCACCCGTGTCAGTACCGGACGCCGAGGCGCAGCCCGTAGACGCGCGGCGGGCCATAGGATTGCTGGATGCGCTGGTTGTTGCCCACCGTCGAGCTGTACAGCACCGCCTGCTTCGTCAGGTTGGTCCCGAACGCCTCGACGTAGATCTGCGTCGACGGCGACGTCCAGCGCAGGTTGGCGTCCAGCAGCGCATAGGCTTTCTGCCGGTCGATCGCGGTATTATAGTCGGTCGAATAATAGGCCGTCGAGTAAAGCACGTTGACCGCGGGCGTGATCCGAGCGCCGCTCGCCAAGTCCAGGTCATAATAGACGCTGGCAGTCCCCTTGAAGGTCGGCGACATCGGCACGTCCTTGCCCGCCAGATTGGTGGTGATCGGATCGCCGTTGGTGGCGGTATAGAAAGGGTTGGGGCGAGTATAAGCGGTGAACTTCGCGTCCAGCAACGCGCCGGTCAGGTCGACGTGCAGCCCGTCGACGGGCAGGGTGCGTAACTCGACTTCCGCGCCATAGCTGCGCGCCGCGCCGGCACTGGCATAATAGGACAGGTTGGTCCGCTGATCGAGGATCGTAATCTGCAGATTCTTGTAATCATTATAGAAGGCCGACAGGTTCAGGACCATCCGCCCGTTCATCAACGTGTTCTTGCTGCCCACCTCATAGGCCGTGACCGTTTGCGGTGCGTAAGAGAAGGGAATCGCGGCGTTTGACGAATTGTTGTTGATGCCCCCCGACGAAAAGCCTGTCGATACGGTGCCATAGAGCATCATCAGGCGGCTGGGGGTATATTCGAGACCCGCCCTCCACGTCACCTTGTCGAACGTCGGCTCACCCGTGGCGCGCGCCGCGGTCTGCGTGCTGAAGTCGAACGTTCCCGCCGGTGCGGTGAAGTTGGTGATGATATAGCCCTTGCTCTCGTCCGAATAGCGGACGCCGCCGATAATCTTCAGCGTGTCGGGGATGAGCGCGAAGCTGGCCTGCCCGTAAGCGGCATAGGCTTTCGTGTTGATGTCGGTGCGCGATTGCGTGCCGCGTGTCGCGGACGTGGTGTACACCTGCTGATAATATTCGGTGATCCTGTCGTGGAAATAATATCCGCCGATGATCCATTCGAACCGCGTCGATCCCGCCGAGGCAAGTTGCACTTCCTGCGTCACCGAGGTGGTATAGGTGTTCGCGGCTTGCAGCCCCGATGCCGCGAAGCCACCCGACGTGCCGGTTGCGGGGAAGACGATGTTCGACTGGTCGAGGTCGGCACTGCGATAGGCATGGAAATCGGTATAGCCGGTGATCGAGCGCAATGTCGCGAACCCCAGATCGAACGCGATCGAGCCGCTGCCATAGGCCTGTTCGAGCTGCTCGAACGGCTTGTAGTCCCACGAATTGGTATAAGGATCGCCGGTGACCGACACGCCGATGTCGACGCCGCTGACGATGTTGGTCCCGTTGCGTGCGCTGGGATTGACCGCATAAGGCTGGCCGTTGATCGAGCGCAGTCCCGTCGCCGGATTGATGAGCGTCCCACCGACCCGGTAGCCATAGGCGCCGCCACCCGTGTTGTCGCGTTTCCAATAGCCGCCGCGCGCGTCGATCTGGATGTCGGGGGTCAGCGCGATCGCGATCGAGCCCCGCAAGGCGGTCTGGTCTTCGTCCAGCAGGCGGAAGGACTGTGTGGAGCGGACATAGCCGTCATGCTGGCTGTGATAAGCGGCGACGCGCAGCTGCACCGCATCGCTGACCGGCAGGTTCAGGTAGCTGTCGAACTGATAGAGGTCATAATTGCCGATCGTGCCGTTGACGCCTGCCTCGAACTTCTTGGTCGGTGCGTTGGTCGTGACGCTCAGATTGCCGCCAAAGGTATTGCGGCCATAAAGCGTTCCCTGCGGGCCGCGTTGTACCTCCACGCGCGCAACGTCGAACAGCGGGATGCTCTGCTGCTGCGTCCGGCTTTGATAGATGCCGTCGAGGTAGAAGCCGATGACCGGGTCGCTCTGCGCGCTGACCAGCTGGGTGCGCACGCCGCGGATCGCGGGGAAGGAGTCGGAGCCCTGCTGTCCCCAAGTCAGTCCGGGCGACAGGAGTTGCAGGCGGCTGACGTCGGTGATCCGCGCCCGGGCGAGGTCCGCCGCGCCGATCGCGGTGACGGACAATGGCACGTCCTGCAACCGTTCGGTGCGGCGTTGTGCGGTAACGACGATGTCGCCGAGTGCGCCGGTCGATGCGCTTTCCGACGCTGCACTGGCAGGCGCGGCGGCGGGCGATTGTTCGGCCGATCCGGCGGGCGCGTCGATCGGGGCCGTCTGCGCGGCGGCCGGTGTCGCCAGCGCGACGGCCAGGACCGCGAAAGAAATGCCGCTTGCCGCGCGCTTGGTCATGCTTTTCCCCTTTTGTGCAAGGCGGGTCGTGCTGCGCCGCCTTCACAAAGGCTATTGTTGCATTCGAATGCTGTCCACTAAAATATGCATCCGGATGCAGACGTCGGTCGTTGGTCAGAGGCGCGCGGATCGCCCCGGTACGAACGCGCCCACGAACGAGCGGCGCTCCGCGGGCAGCGACGGGTCCTCGATGCGCTCCATCAGCATCTGCACCGCTGCTTCGGTCATCCGGCGCACTGGCTGCCGGATCGAGGTGACCTGATAGCTCATCCACCCGGCCGGCTCGGACCCGTCGAAGCCGACGATCGAAATGTCGTCGGGCACCTGTAGCTTGAGGTCGAAGCGGCAACCGTCGATCGCGCCGATCGCCATCACGTCGCTGACGCAGATCACCGCATCGAGCGACGGCGTCGACTGTGCCAGCGTGGCGATCGCGTCACGCCCGCTGGCGTAGCTGAAATCGCCGCGGACGACCGGGGTGTCGGTGATCCGGGCCTCGGCGAGCCGCTGGAGCGCGGCGTGCCGCCGTTCCTCGCCGACCGCGCTGTCTTCAGGTCCGGCGATCACCGCGAAGCGACGATGCCCCGCGGCCAGCAATCGCTCGACCAGATCGCGCTCGCCCGTGGCCGAATCGCACCAGACGCTGGAAGTCAGATGCTCGCCGGCGGTACGATTGTAGAGGACCATCGGGATCCCGTGCCGCCGGATCCCCGCGATCTGTTCATTGTCGAGCCGCGCGGCGGAGATGATGCCGTCGACGTCGTGCCGCCACACCTGCTCCAGGATCGAGTCGATCTCACTTTCCGCGGTTAGTGCGAACAGCAGGACGCGGATGTCGCGCTCGGTCAGGCGGCGGCTCAATTCGGCCAGCACCTCGGGATAATGGAGGTTGGTAAGCCGCGAGATGAACACCGCGACCAGATTGGTGCGGCGGGTGATCAGCGCCTGCGCCAGCGCGTTGGGGCGATAACCCAGCTCGGTCGCCGCCTTCATCACCTTCTCGCGCGTCGCTGCGGCGATGCTGCCGCCAGGTGCGAAGCAGCGCGACACCGCAGACTGCGATACGCCCGCCAGCCGAGCGACGTCATAGGAGGTGGCGCGACGCACGCTGCCGAACGCCGCCGGGGCCTCCGCTTCACCCGCCTTCGCGCTTTTCTTGCCTGACTTGGCCACTTGACCCCCGTGACATGTGAATTCGAATTCAATAAGCATCCGTCACGCCATGTTGTGGCTTGCAAGAGGAGGACGGAATGGCCGACGCGGCACCGAAGGGGTTTGAGCAGACCACAGTCTATGTCAAGGCGCCCGCGCGGGACTCGATCGGCGACCAGCAGGGCGTCGCGGGTCTGGTCGAGGGTATCCTGGCCGATGTGCGCACGCGGGGCGACGCGGCGGTGCGCGATTATTCGCGGAAGTTCGATCAGGCCGATCTGGACATGTTCGAAGTGTCGATGGCCGATCGTGAGGCGGCGGTCGCCGAACTCGATCCGCAGACGCGCGCCGATACCGAATTCGCGATCGCCAACGTCCGGCGATTTGCCGAAGCGCAACTGGCGACGATCCTGCCGCTGGAGGTAGAGCCGCTGCCCGGGTTGCATCTGGGGCATCGTGTGATCCCGATCGACCGCGTCGGTGCCTATGTGCCCGGTGGCCGCTTCCCGTTGTTATCGGCCCCGATCATGACGATCGTGCCGGGCAAGGTGGCGGGGTGCCGCGAGGTGGTCGCGTGCCTGCCGCCCAATGCGCACCGTGCGATGATCGCGGGCTGTCACATGTCGGGCGCTGATCGCATCTTCCGTATCGGCGGCGCGCAGGCGATCGCGGCGATGGCGTTCGGCACCGAGAGCGTGCCGCAGGTCAACAAGATCGTTGGCCCGGGTAACGCTTTCGTCAACGAGGCGAAGCGGCAGGTGTTCGGGCCGGTCGGGATCGACCAGCTCGCCGGGCCGTCGGAGATCTTCGTGCTGGCGGATGCCAGCGGCGATCCCCGGCTGATCGCGACCGATTTGCTGGCGCAAGCGGAGCATGACGTTCGCACCCGCGTCGGCCTGATCACGACCGACCGTGCAGTGGCGGAGCAGACTGCGGAAGAAGTCACGCGGCAGCTGGCAACGCTGGAAACCGCGGGGATCGCGGGAACGAGCTGGGCCGATTACGGTGAGATCGTGCTGTGCGCGGACGAAGCGGCGATGATCGCTTATTCCGATCATGTCGCTGCCGAGCATCTCCAGGTGCATACGCAGGATGCGCACGGACTGGCGGCGAAGCTGCGCAACTACGGCTCGCTGTTCATCGGCGAGAACGCCAGCGTCGTCTATTCCGACAAGACCGTCGGCACCAACCACACGCTGCCGACCATGGGCGCGGGGCGCTATACCGGCGGCTTGTGGGTCGGCAGCTATGTGAAGATCGCGACCCACCAATGGCTGGAGGACGAGGCGGTGTTGACAGTCGGCCCGCCCGCCACGCGGCAAAGCGCGAGTGAAGGGTTGGACGGGCATATGAAGGCGGCGAAGGTCCGCGTCGATCGCCTCCATCAGGCCGCTACCGCGGCGTGATGATCGGCGGGCGGGCGGCCGCGATGGACCGCCCGCCCCGCCGTGCTTCCGGCGTTAACGGCGCGCAGCCTCCGCCGGCACG
>NZ_JBELIE010000184.1:0-6178 GCF_042091075.1 Sphingomonas sp.
GCTGGTTACCGGGCTCAAGCATTATCTCGGACCGTTCGAGGCTTACGGCAAGGGCGTGCTGCCGCAGACCCCGTTCCGGGAGGAACAGGGCCGCCTCGACATCGAGAACTTCTACTATGCGCAGGAAGATGAGCTGTTCGCCGCCGCAGCACGCGACGGCTTCACCTGGAGTGTGCATCGTCCGCATACCGTGATCGGGCTCGCGGTTGGTAACGCGATGAACATGGGCACCACACTCGCCATCTATGCAACGCTATGTCGCGAGACGGGGCGGCCCTTCGTCTTCCCCGGCTCAACCGCGCAATGGTCGGGACTGACCGACATGACCGACGCGGGCCAGCTTGCGGATCACCTGCTTTGGGCGACGGATACGAAGGCCGCGCACGACCAGGCGTTCAACGTCGTCAACGGTGACGTATTTCGCTGGCAGTGGATGTGGAGCCGTATCGCCGAATGGTTCGGGCTGGAGGCAGCACCCTTCGACGGCACGGTACGGCCGCTCAAACAGCAGATGGCGGATGACGCTAGGCTGTGGCGCGCGATCGCGGCGCGCGATGGGCTGGTGGAACCCGATCTGAACCGCCTCGCCTCTCCCTGGCACACCGATGCCGATCTCGGCCGCCCGATCGAGGTGGTCACAGACATGAGCAAAAGCCGGCGCCTCGGATTTACGGGGTATCAACCGACGGACGACGCGTTCTTCGCCCTCTTCGATCGGTTGCGCGCCGATCGCCTGATCCCGTGACCATTGATGATCAGGCGCGAACCCAATGACCCCGATGCGGTCGTTCGGCGGCCTTTGCACGCGACCCGAAACCGGCCGTTCGTTCATCTGATCGCGGATCGAAATCGCGAAGCCGGGCATCGGTAGTCAGCCCTCGATCGAAATGCCTCTTCGCCCACGGCGTTTGCACGGTGGTCGACCGGCCAAATGCGCTTCGAGCCGTCGCCGTCATAGGTCTGCAAAGCCGCACTCAGCGAATGCTCCCGCAAGTGGAAGTATCGGATTAACGAGAGGCACCGCTGGACGAAGTCAGCTAAGAGCGCGCCGAACGACCAGCCGGTCCAGGGCCCAGTCGCCACCACCGTGCGAGGCGAGCGGCAGGAGAAGCGCCAGCCAACTAAGATGGGTCGGCCAGGCGTCGGGATAGACCAAAAGCTGGATCACCAGCGTCATGCCAATCAGCGCCAGCGCGGCGAAGCGCGTGCCGAGGCCGAGGACCAGCAGGATCGGAAACAGATGCTCGGCGCCTGTCGCCGCGATCGCGGCGACCTCCGGCGGCACGACCGGCAGCGCATATTCGCTGCGGAACAGCTCATAGGTACCGTCGGTGATCGGCAGCAGGCCCTCGACCTTCGTTCGCCCTGACAGGAAGAAGATGGCAGCGATCGCCAGCCGCGCGAGCAGCAACAGCAATGCATCCGGCAACAGGGGGCGCAAAGCGGCCGTGCCGCTTCGATAGAGTTTGACGGCGTGCATGGTCGTCCCTCGAATAAGGATAGGACCGGCTCGCCGAGGCGCACCGGTCCCGTGCCGTTCAGGCCTTGATCGGAGTCAGCGAACCCTTGCCCTTGGGCGTCTTGATCGCGGTGCAGGTGCCGGCCTTGACCAGCTTCCAGGCGTTGCCCTGATAATCGACCTTCGACGTGCCGGCACAGCTCGTTCCGGCGCCGGCGGCGCAGTCGTTCTTGCCCGCGAGCGAGACGCCGTAGCATTTCTCCATCGCCGGCTTCTGCTGTGCGTGGGCGGGGACCGCGAGCGATGCGGCGGCGATGGCAATGGTGGCGGCAAGCGCGGCGGGTGTGGCGGACATACGGGATCCTTTCAGTGGGTCGCCTCGTCGCGCGGCCCGGCAGAGAGCAGCCGGGCCGCGCGGTGACGGGGAAGGAGGCGGGGGACCCACGTCACGGCGGGCTATTCGCGGGCGTTGCGGCATCGGTTACACCGGCGCTTGCGGGAAAGTTTGGCGTCCCTCTGTAACCAAGCGGCCCGCTCGCCCGAACAAGGCGGCGAGGAGGATGGATGGGGACCACCGAAGCGGCATTGCGGGACCTGATGGTCGCGGGCCTTGGCGGCGATGCGGGTGCGCACGCCGCGCTGCTCCGCGCCCTCGTGCCCCTGCTTCGCGGCTTCTATCGCCGGCGCGTGCGCGGCGGCAACGACGATATCGAGGATCTGGTGCAGGAAACGCTGATCGCCGTTCATACCCGCCGGGCGACCTGGGACGCGGACCGCCCGTTCACCGCATGGCTGTTCGCGATCGCGCGCTACAAGATGGTCGACCAGTTCCGCCGCCATGCGCGCTTGTCGCCGATCGCGGATGCGGATGCGATCGCCGCGGCGGACGATTTCGAGGCCGAGGCGATCGCCCGGCTCGACATCGACACGCTGCTCGCCGGGCTCTCGCCCAAACAGGCGCGGATGATCCGCGCGACCCGGCTCGACGGGTTGAGCGTCGCGGACGCCGCCGCGGCCGAGGGAATCGGCCAGTCGGACGTGAAGATATCGGTCCATCGCGGGTTGAAGGCGCTCGTCGCCCGCGTGCAGGGAGGCACGCGATGAGGACCGACGATCTGATCCGGCAATTGGCCGCCGATACCACGCCCGTGCAACGCGGCGCGGTTGGCCGCCGGCTGCTCGCCGGGCTTGTGGCAGGCGGGCTGTTGTCAGCGGTGCTGCTCGTCACCGCTCTCGGCATCCGGCCCGATCTCGACCGGGCGATGCTGGGGCCGGTGTTCTGGCTTAAATGGGGCTATACGCTGTCGCTGGCGGCGGCGGCGCTGGCGGTGACGGTGCAGCTGGCGCGGCCCGACACGGTGCGGACGCGCGGGCTTTGGCTGCTGGCGATCCCGGTGGCGTTGCTCGCGCTGGCGGGCGTCGCCGAGCTGGTGCGGACGCCCTCGACCGAATGGCTGTCGATGTGGCTGGGCCGCAGCTGGAAGACGTGCCCGTGGCGCGTTCTCGCGCTGTCGGCGCCGATCTTCGCCGGGCTGCTCTGGTCGTTCCGACGGTTCGCGCCGACCCGGCTGCGCGCGGCGGGGGCCGCCGCCGGCCTGTCGGCAGGGGCGTTCGCCGCCACCGTCTATTGCCTTCATTGCCCGGAAGTGTCGGCGATCTTCGTCCTTACCTGGTACTCGCTCGGCATCCTCTTGGCAGCGGGGATCGGTTCGCTGCTCGGCCCGCGCCTGCTGCGCTGGTGAGCGGCGGTTTTTCCGCGCAGGGCGCGTAACCGGATCACGGGGCCGGACGAATATAGGGGGCCAATCCGGCTGAACGCTTCCTTCAGGAGAGCCCCATGATGACCCTCGACACCGGCCTCGGCCTCGCCGCTTCCGCCGCCGCCATCGCCATCGTGTCCGCCGCCGCCCCCGCGCCCGCCGACGCGGTCGCCGCCCGCAAGATCCATTGCTACGGCGTCAACACGTGCAAGGGCACGTCGGACTGCAAGACCGCCGCGCACGAGTGCCGCGGCCAGAACGAATGCAAGGGCCAGGGCTTCAAGGAGATGAGCGCGAAGGCCTGCAAGAAGGCCGGCGGCAGCCTGACCGAGGGCGCCTGACCCCCGCGACGCGGCCCGGCGCGATCGTGCCGGGCCGCCCCATCGAGGACCGATCCCATGATGCCCCGCCCGATCTTCGGCCTCGGCCTGCGCAAGCCGCATTATGCCGAATTCCTGTCGCACAAGGTGCCCGTCGATTTCGTCGAGGTCATCTCCGAAAACTTTATGGTCGATGGCGGCCAGCCGCGCCGCATACTGCGCGAAGTACGCGAACGTTATCCGGTCGCGCTGCACGGCGTATCGATGTCGCTGGGCTCCGCCGACGGCCTCGACCCCGCCTATCTCGCGCGACTGCGCGCGCTGGTGGACGAGGTCGATCCGCTGTTCGTGTCCGACCATCTCAGCTGGTCGCGGATCGACGGGTTCAGTGCGCACGACCTGCTGCCCATCCCCTATACGCAGGAGGCGCTGTCGGTCGTGTGCGCCAATATCGACCGGGCACAGGCGGTGCTGGGGCGCACGATGCTGATCGAGAACCCATCGAGCTATCTTGCCCCCGGTCCCGCCGAAATGACCGAATGGGCATTCCTGGAGGCCGTGTGCGATCGCACCGGCTGCGCGCTCCTGCTCGACGTCAACAACGTGTTCGTGAGCGCTGCCAATCACGGTTTCGACGCGCTCGCCTATCTGGACGGCGTGCCCCACGCCCGCGTCCGTCAGGTCCATCTGGCCGGGCACAGCCAGGGCGAGCACCTGCTGATCGATACGCACGACCGGCCGGTGCCGCCTTCGGTTTGGGATCTCTACGCCTATGTCCTGCCGAAGCTGGGCGCGGTCGCGACGATGATCGAACGCGACGACGATATTCCGCCGCTGGCCGAATTGCTCGGCGAACTCGCAACCGCCCGCCGGATCGCCGCTGCCGGCATCCGGCGCGCGGCATGACGCTGGCCGCGACGCAGCGGGCGATGCGCGACTGGCTGACCGCCGGGGAGGCCGCCGGGTTCGGCACGGCTGCCGCACCGGGCCTCGCGGTCTATCGCAACAATCACCGCGCCGCGCTGGTCGCCTGTCTGGAGGCCGGCTTCCCGCGGACGCGCGCGTGGATCGGCGACGACGCGTTCCTCGACGCCGTGATCCATCATATCGGGCGCATCCCGCCGAGCAGCTGGACGCTCGATGCCTATAGCGAGGATTTTCCGGCGACGCTCGCGCTGCGCTATCCCGACGATCCGGAAGTGGCGGAAATCGCCGCGATCGAACTCGCGCTCGACCGCGCGTTCGTTGGGCCGGATTCGCCCGTGATCGGCGTCGACAACCTCTCCGGGTGTGACTGGGACCGCGCCGTGCTCCGCATCACGCCGACGCTCGAGCTGATCGACGCGACGACGAACGCCTTCGAGCTATGGGAGTTGCTGTGCGCCGGCGCCATGCCGCCTGACGCTGCTCCCCTCGATACACCGCGAGTCCTCTTCGTCTGGCGGCAGGCGGGCATAGCGCGCATCCGCGTCGCCGATTCGATCGAGGCGCAGGCGCTTCGACGCGTCCGTGCCGGACTGCCGTTCGGCGACCTGTGCGCGCACGCGGCCGAGGCATTCGGCCCGGACGAGGGCATCCGCCGGACCGGCGGCTGGCTCGGCCGATGGATCACCGACGGCCTGGTGTGTGCTATCGACAACGACAGGAGCATCCCATGACCCTTGCCCAGCTGAGGTCCCACGCGCCGCTGCTCGCCGCAGCAATCGCGCTGACAGCTTGTAGTGCTGCGGGCTCATCGTCCGTGCCGACCCGCACATCCGATGCCAAACCCGCGCTGGTGGTCGAGCTGTATCAGAGTCAGGGATGCTCGAGCTGTCCACCAGCGATCGCCAACGTCAACGCGATCGCCGACCGGCCCGATGTTCTCGCCCTGACCTTTGCCGTCACCTATTGGGACCGCCTGGGATGGAAGGACACGTTCGGCGATCCCGCCTTTACCGACCGGCAGCGCCGCTACGCGGTGGCGGGCGGCCGACCGGGCGTCTTCACGCCGCAAGTCATCGTCAACGGTCGCACTTCGATCGTCGGCGGGCGGCGGGCGGAACTGGATGCGGCGCTCGGGTCGACCCCGCGGCTGACAGGCGGTCCGGCGATCGCGGCAAACGGGTCTGGTGTGATCGTTGCGGCTGGCCCCCGCACCGCGACGCCCGCGACCGTGTGGCTCGTCCGCTACGACCCCCGCACTTTGCGCGTCGCCATCGGCCGGGGCGAGAATGGCGGCCGAAAGATCGATCACCGCAACGTCGTGCGCCAACTGATCCGGCTGGGTAGCTGGAACGGAAGTGCTACCCGGTTTAGCGTAGAACGAGCAGTGCCCAAGGGGCTTGCGGGAGCGATCCTCGTTCAGGATGGCGCGAACGGTCCAATCCTCGCCGCGCACCGTGTCTAGTAGAGTGGCGGAGCGAAGCTGAGCGTGAGCGGCACGTCCGCTTTTGGCCATCGCGCCGAACCGCCTCTAGCGACCGGTGTGGGCAGGGAAGCGGACATTCGCGCGATCGCAAAATCCGGGTCCGCTAGGGTCAAAGCGGACCCGTGCTGGACAGATCAGGCAGGAAAATGAATTCCGCATAGTTTGTTGCCGTCAGGGTCGCGAAAATAGGCAAGTTCAACTGTTCCCAGCGATGCCGTATTACGCGGGC
>NZ_JBELIE010000021.1:0-30727 GCF_042091075.1 Sphingomonas sp.
CCCTTGAATTCCTCGAAGATCACTTCGTCCATGCGGCTGCCGGTATCGATCAGCGACGTGGAGATGATCGTCAGGCTGCCGCCTTCCTCGATGTTGCGCGCCGCGCCGAAGAAGCGCTTCGGCCGCTGCAGCGCATTGGCGTCGACACCGCCGGTCAGCACCTTGCCCGACGACGGCACGACCGTGTTGTACGCACGGCCCAGGCGAGTGATGTTGTCGAGCAGGATCACCACGTCCTTCTTGTGCTCAACCAGGCGCTTGGCCTTTTCGATCACCATCTCGGCAACCTGCACGTGGCGCGTCGCGGGTTCGTCGAAGGTGGAGGAAACCACCTCGCCGTTCACCGTGCGCTGCATGTCGGTCACTTCCTCGGGGCGCTCGTCGATCAACAGCACGATCAGGAACACCTCGGGATGGTTCGCGCTGATCGCCCGGGATATAGTCTGCATCATGATCGTCTTGCCGCCGCGCGGCGGCGCGACGATCAGGCAGCGCTGCCCCTTGCCGATCGGCGCGACGACGTCGAGGACGCGGCCCGACTTGTCCTTGATGGTGGGGTCCTCGATTTCCATCTTCAGCCGCTCGTCGGGATAGAGCGGGGTCAGATTGTCGAAGTTGACGCGATGGCGAACGCGATCCGGGTCCTCGAAATTGACGCTGGTCAGCCGGGTCAGCGCGAAATAGCGCTCCCCGTCCTTGGGTCCGCGAATCTCGCCCTCGACGGTGTCGCCGGTGCGCAACCCGTGCTTCCGCACCTGATTGGGGCTGACATAGATGTCGTCCGGGCCGGCGAGGTAGTTCGCCTGCGCCGACCGCAGGAAACCGAACCCGTCGGGCAGCACCTCGATCGTGCCCTCGCCCATGATCTGCTCGCCATTTTCGGCCTGCACCTTCAGGATCGCGAACATCAGATCCTGTTTGCGCAGCGTCGACGCGCCCTCGACGCCGAGTTCCTCGGCCAGCTGCACCAGCTCCGCCGGCGCCTTCTTTTTCAGGTCTTTCAGATGCATGTATAAAGTGTCCGAGATGATCGGGGGTCGGGGAAAGCTCGGCCGGCGATGGAAAACGCTCGAGAAACGAAGCTGTAGAGGATGCGGCGCACACCGAGGACCGGCAACGTCACAGGCGCGAGGTATGATTCATGCCGGGGATAGTCAAGCGCAGACCGTCTTCCCCATGCTTCCCGCCGGCGCGGACACGGCGGTGACGCGCGGTCAGAACGGCTTGACGATCACCAGCACCACGATCAGCGCGGTGGCCAGCGCCGGAATCTCGTTCATCATCCGCAGCGCCTTGTTCGACACGCCCGTCTGCCCGCGCGCCAGCTTTCGGGCATAGCCGACCGCCCAGCCGTGATAGCCCGACAGCACCACCACCAGCAGCAGCTTGGCATGCAGCCAGCCCAGCCCCGGCACGCCGTCCGCGATCCCCGCGTTGAGCGCCAGCAGCACGCCCAGCACCCAGACGACGATCATCGCCGGGGTCAGGATGATGTGACGCAGCTTGTTCTCGCGATCGATCCACCGCGCGGCTTCGGCGGGATCGCCCATCCCCTCCTGATGATAGACCAGATAGCGCGGCAGCATGAACAGCCCCGCCATCCAGAAGATCACGAAAATGACATGCGCGGCCTTCACCCAGTCATAGGTGGCGCCCAAGAACCCAGCGATCATTGACCCCTCACTCGCGCCAGCAGGCGCTCGACATGCGCGACCGGCGTGTGCTGGCCGATCCCGTGACCCAGATTGAAGACATGTGGCCGCTCGGGAAACGCCGCCAGGACACGGTCGATCCCGCGATCCAGCGCCTCACCCCCGGTCAGCAGCGCCAGTGGATCGAGATTGCCCTGCACCGGCATGCCCGGTGGCAGCACCGCATCCGCCCAGCGCGGGTCGACTGTTTCGTCCAGCCCGATCGCATCGACCGTCGTGCCTGCCGCATAGGCGGCCAGCTTGCCCCCCGCTCCCTTCGGAAAGCCGATGATCGGCACCCCGGGGCAGCGCGCGCGCAGGCCATCGACGATCGCCCGATTGGGGGCGATCACCCAGCGTTCGAACTGCTCGGGCGACAGGCTGCCCGCCCAGCTGTCGAACAGCTGCACCGCCTCCACGCCATGCGCGATCTGTTGCGCCAGATACTCGATCGTCATCGCCACGATCGAATCGACGATGGCGGCGAATGCCACGGGATCGCGATAGGCGTAGCGGCGCGTCTCCTCCTGATCGCGGCTGCCCTGCCCAGCGACCATATAGGTGGCGACCGTCCAGGGCGATCCCGCGAAGCCGAGGAAGGTGGTCGCCGTCGGCAATCGCGCCGCCACCCCGGCGACGGTGGCATAGACCGGATCGAGCCGCGCGGGCATCGCGTCGAGCGCGGCGAGCGCGTGATCGACCAGCGGTGGGGTGAGCCGCGGCCCCTCTCCCGCGCCGAACGTCAGGTCCTGCCCCAGCGCCCATGGCACCATCAGGATATCGGAGAAGAGGATCGCGCCGTCGAACCCGAAGCGGTCGATCGGCTGGATCGTCACTTCCGCCGCCGCGACCGGATCGGTGGCGAGCGCGAGAAAGCCGCCCTTCTGCGCCCGCAGCGCGCGATATTCGGGCAGATAGCGGCCCGCCTGTCGCATCAGCCACACCGGCGCTCGATCGCTTTTCCGACCGTTCAGAACACGAAGCAGGGGTTTGTCCACGATCGGATGCCGGCCCTTCTACCTTTTAAGAAGATTCTAAAAAGGGGTTGTTGATGATGTTGGCGCGTGAGTTGCGGGGCTTATGCGCCGTCACCGGAAATGCCAACAGCTTGACGCCTCAAAGCGCCCGTTCGCAGCGGGATTCGTGCGCGCTCTTCCACGTTATCCACAGCCTGTGGACGAAAGGACGGGCTGGGGACGGGATTGTGGATGAAAGGCGATCGATCCACGGCGTGGACGCTCGCTTGGCCATGGGGACAAGTTGCGCTAGCGGCTGTCCCCATGTTGTCCACAGATCCATCCCGCTGAGCCGATCATGGTCCGGCTCCACCTGCATCTGTTGTCCGATTCCACCGGCGAGACGCTGGAGAACATCGCGAAGGCGGCGCTGGCGCAATATGACGATGTCGAAACGGTGCGGCATTTCTGGCCGATGGTGCGCACCGAGATGCATCTCGATCGCATCCTGCAGGAAATCGCGCAGAACCCCGGGCTGGTGATCTTCACCCTGGTCAATCCGGCGACGCGTGCCGCGCTGGAAAACCGCTGTCGCGCGCTGGGCCTGCCGACGGTGGCGCCGCTCGATCCGGTCAACGACGCGCTGTCGATGCTGTTGGGGCAGCAGGCGAAGGCGCGGCCGGGGCGCCAGCACGTGCTCGACGCCGCCTATTTCGCGCGCGTCGATGCGATCCAGTTCACGATCGCGCATGACGATGGCATCGCGTGGGAGGAATGGGAGGAGGCGGATATCGTGCTGGCCGGGGTCAGCCGGTCGTCGAAGACGCCGACTTCGATCTATCTCGCCAATCGCGGGTACAAGACCGCCAACATTCCAATCGTGGTGGAAAGCCCGCCGCCGCCGCCGTTGTTCACGCTGCGCACGCCGCTGGTGGTCGGCCTGACGACCAGCGCCGACCGGCTGATCCAGGTACGGCGCAACCGTCTGCTCTCGCTCAACCAGGCGCCGGAAACCGATTACGTGAATCAGGACGCGGTCACACGGGAGATCGCCTTCGCGCGACGGATGTTCGCCGACAACGGCTGGCCGGTGATCGACGTGACGCGGCGCTCGATCGAGGAAACCGCGGCGGCGATCATCGCGCTCGTCAACGAACGGCGCGGGCTGGCGGCCCGCGCGATCGACTGATGGCCGAGATGATGCGCCTGATCCTCGCCTCGCAAAGCGCCTCGCGTACCGCGATGCTCGCTGCCGCCGGGGTGCCGTTCACCGCCGAACCCGCGCATGCCGACGAGGCCGCGCTCAAGCAGGCAATGGTGGGGGCGCCCCCGCGCGACATCGCCGATGCGCTCGCCGAGTTGAAGGCGCTCAAGGTATCGGCGCGCCACCCCGGGCATCTGGTGCTGGGGTCGGATAGCCTCGCGGTGCTCGACGACGGCACGATCCTCGACAAGCCCGTCGACCGCGGCGATGCGCGCGATCACCTGAAACGCATGTCGGGCAAACGCCACGATCTGGTCAGCGCGGCGGTGATCGCGGAAAACGGCCGGGCGGTATGGCGGTTCGTCGACAAGGCGCGGATGTTCGTCCGCCCGCTGTCGGACTCATTCCTCGACACCTATCTGGATGCCGAATGGCCCATGATCGCCGGCTGCGTCGGCTGCTATCGCATCGAAGGGCCGGGGGCGCAGCTGTTCGCGCGGATCGACGGCAGTCAGTTCACCGTGCTCGGCATGCCGTTGCTACCGGTGCTCGATTATCTGCGCACGCGCGGGGTGTTGCCGGCATGAGCGCGGCATGACGGAAAGGAGCGCCGCGGCGTGACCAGGACAGCTTTCGCCGAGGTGATCGGCGATCCGATCGCCCATTCCAAATCGCCGCTGATTCATGCTTTCTGGCTGGAGAAGCTGGGGATCGACGCCGGCTATCGCGCCACGCGCGTCGTCCCCGACGATCTGGGCACCTTCCTTGCGACAAGGATGACCGATCCTGACTGGCGCGGCTGCAACATCACCGTGCCGCACAAGGTCGCCGCGCTCGATCACGTGCCCGATCCGGGCGGGCTGCGGGAGTCGATCGGGGCGATCAACACCGTCTTTCGGGGCGAGGACGGCGGGTGGATCGGCACCAATACCGATGCGGCGGGCTTCCTCTCGCCGATCGCCGACCTCGATCTGTCCGGTCGGCCCGTGGTGGTGATCGGGGCAGGGGGGGCGGCGCGTGCGGTGCTGTTCGCTCTCTCCCGGGTCGGCGTGGGTCGCGTCACGCTGCTCAATCGCACCCCGCTGAAGGGGGCGGCGCTGCTGGCGCGCTTCGGGCTGGCCGGTGACGCGCTGCCGCTGTCCACACGGCTGCCGGCCGCCGCCCTGCTGGTCAACACCAGCGCGCTGGGCATGACCGGGCAGCCGCCGCTCGACCTCGACTTGACCCCTTTGCCCGAGGACGCGGTGGTCTATGACATCGTCTATGCGCCGCTGGAGACGCCGCTGCTCGCCGCCGCCGGCGCGCGCGGGCTCGATACCGTCGACGGGCTGGAGATGCTGATCGGGCAGGCCGCGCTGGCGTTCGAACTGTTCTTCGGCGCCGCTCCCCCGCGCGAACATGACGACGAGCTGCGGGCGCGGCTGCTGGCATGACGTCGCGGCCCGTCATCATCGGTCTGACCGGCTCGATCGGGATGGGGAAATCCACCGTCGCGGGGATGTTCGCCGAACAGGGTGTGCCGGTGTTCGATGCGGATGCCGCTGTCCATCGCCTGCAGGGGCCGGGGGGGGCGCTGGTCGCGGCGATCGAGGCACGCTTTCCCGGCACCACCGGGGCGGAGGGGGTCGATCGCGCGGCGCTGGGCGCGGCGGTGCTGGGTGATGAGGCGGCGATGAAGGCGCTGGAGGCGATCGTCCATCCCGCGGTGGGGGCGGAACGTGCGGCATTCCTGGCGCGCCACGCCGATGCGCCGATGCTGGTGTTCGACGTGCCACTGTTGTTCGAAACCGGTGGCGAGGGCGCGGTCGACAAGGTGGTGGTGGTATCCGCCGCACCCGAGGTGCAGCGTGCCCGCACGTTGCAGCGCCCCGGCATGACGCCCGCCAAGTTCGATGCGATCCTGGCGCGGCAGCTGCCGGACGCGGCCAAGCGCGCGCGCGCCGATGTCGTCATCCCGACGGACGGTTCGCTGGACGCGACGCGCGCCGCGGTGCGTGACGTGATCGCTTGCGTGACGCGCGGCGAGCGCGGATAACGATCCTCTGATGCGAGAGATTGTCTTCGATACCGAAACCACTGGACTCAGTTTCGCGGGCGGCGACCGGCTGGTGGAGATTGGCTGTGTCGAACTGGTCAACCGGGTGGAAACCGGCCGCACCTTCCACGCCTATTATAATCCCGAACGCGATATGCCCGAAGAGGCCGCGCGGGTGCACGGGTTGCGGATCGACTTCCTGTCGAAACACGCGCTGTTCGCCACCGGGGTGGAAGCGCTGCTGGAGTTTATCGGCGATGCGCCGCTGGTCGCGCACAATGCCGGGTTCGACTTCTCGTTCCTGAATGGCGAGCTGGAGCGCTGCGGCCGGGCGGCGGTGTGCCGCTCGCGGATGGTGGATACGCTGCAGATCGCGCGGACGCGGCATCCCGGCGCGAAGCATACGCTTGACGCCTTGTGCAGCCGGTTCGGGGTCGATCGATCGCATCGCGTGCTGCACGGCGCGTTGCTCGACGCGCAGTTGCTCGCGCAGGTCTATGTCGAGCTGCTCGGCGGGCGGCAGATCGGCTTGGGGCTGGTCAGCGAGCAGACCGCGCCGATCGTCGTCGGCACGCCCGCCAGCGCGCCCGCCGCGGCGCGCCCGGTGCGGGTGTTTTCGCCGTCGGCGGAGGAACTGGCGGCGCATGCGGCGTTTGTTCAGAAGATAAAGGAGCCGTTGTGGGGGACCGGGGCGTCCGGATGACGCCATTCGGGCCGGTTCGAGGGGACGGGCCGGTGCCAACGACTGGAGAGAATGAACATGGATATCCGGATTTCAGGTCACCAGGTGGCGATCGGCGACGCGCTGAAGGCCCATGTCGAAGACCGGCTCCAGGGTATCGCCGATAAGTATTTTGCCCGTGCGATTTCCGCCGAGGTCACGTTCGGCAAGGGGCCGCATGATGCCGGGTTCAAATGCGATATCGTCGCGCATGTGATGCGCGGCCTGATCCTGAAGGGCAGCCATCACGCGCATGATGCGCATCTGGCGTTCGACGGATCGGCGGAGAAGATCGAGAAGCAGCTGCGCCGGTATATGCGCCGTCTGAAAGACCGCTCGCCCGCGCATGCCGAAATGGCGGCGGAGCAGGAACGCAACGGTTACGACAATGCCGGCTACACGCTGTTCGCCGAAACCGTGGATGAGGACGAGGCGGGCGATGCGCCGCTGGTGATCGCCGAAACCCGCGTCGACGTGCCCGATGCCAGCGTATCGGATGCGGTGATGATGCTCGATCTGCGCAATACCCAGGCGCTGTTATTCCGCAATGCCGGCACCGGTTCCTATAACATGGTCTATCGACGTGGTGACGGGACGATCGGCTGGGTCGAGCCGCAGCGCGGTGGCTGATTCATTCCGCACGTCGACCTTGCCGCCGACTGTCCGCCAACCCAACGCCGCGACCGATCACCGCCATGGCTGATCTCAGCGATCTGCTCGTTCCCGGGTTGGGGGCGGTCGGGCTTCATGCGACATCGCGAAAGGCGTTGTTCACCCAGCTCGGGGCGCTTGCCGGCCCCGCGCTGGGGCTGAATGCCCGCGCGATCGCCGACGCGCTCGCCGCGCGGGAGAAAACGGGCTCGACCGGCTTCGGCGGCGGGGTCGCCTTTCCGCATGCCCGGCTGCCAGGGCTCGATCGCATCGCGGTGTTCGTGGTGCGGCTGGCACAGGCGATCGATTTCGATTCGGTCGACGATCGTGATGTCGATGTGGTGGTGGCGATGCTCTCGCCCGTGACGGCGGGGGCGGAGCATCTCAAGGCGCTGGCGCGGGTCGCGCGGCGCTTTCGCGACCGGCGCTTCGTCGAAAAGCTGCGCGGCGCCGGATCGCCCGATGCGATCTATGCGCTGATGACCGCCGATGAGGCCCGCGATGCCGCCTGAATCATCGCGGGTGGCGCCGGAGGGGGCGGCCGCGCACTACCGCGCGCTCGAGTCGCTCTATGCCGCCGCGCCGATCAACCGCTTCTTCGATTCGGCGCTCGATATTCCGGCGGCAGGCCAGTCGCGGATCCGCTTCACCGTCGACGAGCGCCATTTTCACGCTGCCGGTGCGGCGCATGGCACCAGCTATTTCAAGATGCTCGACGATGCCGCCTTTTACGCCTGCAACAGCCTCGTCACCGATCGATTTCTGCTGACGACGCAGTTCAGCCTGTTGCTCACCCGTCCGCTGGGGGAGGGGCCGGTGATCGCGGAGGGCCGCTGGATCAGCGGGCAGCGGCGGGTCTTTATCGCCGAGGCGCGGCTGATCGCCGCCGATGGCGAAGAGGTGGCGCGTGGCACGGGCACGTTCATGCGCTCGCGCATCCCGCTGGCGACGCTGCCGGGCTATGCCCCCGCGTGAGTGTGCGCTTGCCGAGTCATGTGGTGGTCGCGGCCCTGCTGCGGCGGGTGAATGACGCGGGCGGCTTTGCGGCGGTGCGCGCGTCGGGGGAGCCGATGTCGGGCGCGATCCTGGTCCTGCTGGTCGATGGGCGATCGCTGCGCGCGGTCGAGCGGATGCGGGGACTCGACGATCGCGACCAGCTGATTCCCGCGGGCCCGACCACCGGCGAGGAACGCGCGGTGGAGGAATATTGGCAAACGCGCCGTTCACGCGACCCCGATCTGTGGGTCGTGGAACTGGACATCCCGCACGCCGAACGGTTCGTCGCTGAAACGATCCTCGCCTGATTGACGCTGCCGGGCGCGGCCGGAATAGGTCCGATATCGACTGAGCGCGTTGTGCCGGGTGGGGGGCCAAACCTTCCGGTGACGCAGTCGGGGGGTTGATCGTCCGGATACCGAAGCCACCAGGCTTTGCGGCGCCGTGTTCGTGCACCCACCGCATATAGATGTTTGTGGATGCTGTCGCTGTCGCGTGTCGTTCGGAATGCCGCTCTCGGTCTGTTCGCCTTTGGTCTTTCGACCACCGCTGCGGTGGTACAGGCGGCGGATGGTGGAACCGCCCCGGTGCCCGTATCGACGCTCGACCCGGCGCCCGCCGCCGCCTCGGCCCGTCCCGCCGTCCTGATCGAAACGACGCAGGCTCCCGCCGTCACCACGGATGACGATGGCACCGAGGCGGACGAAGAGGTCGCCTATCCGACGCTCGCCGCCGCGGTGGCCGATCAATCCGTCCCGTCCGACACGGACGAGGATCTGCGCTGTCTTGCCGGTGCCATCTATTTCGAATCGCGTGGCGAACCTCTCAATGGCCAGCTCGCCGTTGCGGAAGTGGTGCTGAACCGCACGCAGTCGCGTCATTTCGGCGGCAGCGTGTGCGACGTCGTCACCCAGCGTGGCCAGTTCTCGTTCGTTCGTGGCGGGCGGGTGCCGGCGGCACCCAACAATCGCGACTGGCGCACGGCGGTGGCGGTGGCGAAGGTCGCGATGAAGAACGCCTGGGAAAGCGACGCCACCAACGCCCTCTATTTCAACGGCCGTCGCGCCGGGCTGCCGCGTCGCGTGCGCGTGGCGGCGATCGGTCATCATATCTTCTATCGCTGACGATTGGGCGCCGGACCGCGCCGGGGCTGCTGCGTCAGCCCGCAGCACGCATCATATCGCGATCGGGGGTTTACCTTTGTTCGCGGGATGTTCTATTCTTTGTGGCGATGCTGACCACACCCGCCTCCTGCCACGATATGACCGATGCCGATCCGGCGACCGGCGCGGCTTCGCTATGCGCCGCCGATGTCGCGCGTGGCGTGACGCGAATGTTGCTGCGGCATGATTTGACCGCGATCGCGGAAGTGCCGCTCGACGGCGGGCGTCGTGCCGACCTGATGGCGATCGATGCGCGTGGGCAATTGGTGATCGTGGAGATCAAGGTGTCGCGCGCCGATCTGCTCGGCGATGGCAAGTGGCAGGACTATCTCGCGCATTGCGACCGTTTCTACTGGGCGGTGCCGGCGGGGTTCGATGCCTCGCCGATCGATGGCGAGGCCTTCCTGCCCGAACGGACCGGACTGATCGTCGCGGATCGCTATGATGCCGCAATCGTACGCGAGGCGCGGACCGATCCGCTGCCGGCTCACGTCCGCAAGCGCTGCACCCTTGCCTTTGCCCGGCGCTCGGCGCGGCGGTTGATCGCCGCGCACGATCCGGATGCGGTGCAGGGGTTCTAACCCCGCCGTCTCGCGGAGCGGCAGACCCGGCCTAGCGTAGCACCGGCCCCGATACGGCGCGCGGCTTGGCCTGCGGCGTATCGTTGAGCAGCTTCAGGATCGCGGTCGCACGCGCGTCGCGCTTGGCATAATCGCGGGCTGACAGGCCGGCGACATTGTCGGTCTGATCGGGATTGCCGCCAGCGGCCAGCACCGCGCGTACCAGGGCGAGGTCGCGCCGCTGGACTGCCCGGATCAACGGCGTTTCGCCGGCATTGTTGCCCAGGTTGGCGTTGGCGCGCATCGTCGCCAGAACGTTCACCAGTTCCGGCTGACCATATTGCACCGCCAGCAGCATCGGTGTGTCGCCATTGCCGTCACGCAGGTTCGGATCGGCGCCGCGCTGCAGCAGATAGCGCAGATAGGTACTGTCACCGCGCTTCACGACGATATGCACCGCGCCCTCGCCGGTGGTGACATCGCGCGCGTTGACGACGCGCTGTCCCGGCTGATCGAGCATGCTGATGACGGTATTGCCATCGGCCTTCCGCACCGCCTCAAGGAACTTGTAGCCCTGCGACTGCTGCTGCGCCGCGGCGGGGAGGGCGAGCGTCGCGGCGGCGAGGATCAGCAGGGGGCGAAGCGAGCGAAGAACCATGGACGTCGGAAACCTCAGCTGGGGTTGCGGATCGGGGTATAACCGATCACATCTGCCGTCACCATGAACATGCGTATCCGGGCGGTGGCGATCGCCCTTTTCTCCGGCCTTCTTCTCACGGCGCCGCTCGCCGGCTGCTCGCGCACGCCGGCGGAAACGCCCCCGCTGGCGGGCGCGCGCATCGGCGGGCCGTTCACGCTGACCGATCAGCATGGGCGCACCGTCACCGATCGGGATTTCGCGGGCCGATATCGGATCGTCTATTTCGGCTATACCTTCTGCCCGGATGTCTGCCCCGTGGATGTGCAGAATCTGTCGGCCGCGCTGAAACTGGTCGAGGCGAAGGATCCGGCACTCGGCCGACGGATCGTGCCGATCTTCATCAGCGTCGATCCGGCGCGCGACACGCCCGCGGTGCTGCGGCAGTTCGCCGCCGCCTTCCATCCCCGGCTGGTGGCGCTGACCGGCTCGGCCGATGCGATCGCGCGGACGGCCAAGGCCTATGGCATCTATTACCGGCGCGGCGCGGGCACCGCCGATGGCTATATGGTCGACCACAGCCGACAGATCTATCTGTTCGATCCCGACGGCAAGCCGCTCGCGCTGCTGCCGGAAGGGCCGCCGCAGGCGATCGCGGACGAATTGACGAAATGGGCGCATTGACGTGACCTCGCTCACCGGCCGCTTCTGGGAACATACGCCGCTCGACCGGCTGGACCGCGCGCAATGGGAGGCGCTGTGCGACGGCTGCGGCAAATGCTGCCTGCACAAGCTGGAGGACGAGGAAACCGGCGAGCTGATCCCGACCAACGTCGCCTGCCGGTTGCTCGACCGACGCTCGGCGCAATGCTCCAACTATCGCCACCGCCGTGCCTTCGTCAGCGAATGCGTGCGCCTGACCGCGGGCAATGTCGATCAGATCGACTGGCTGCCGTCGACCTGCGCCTATCGCCTGCGGGCCGAGGGCAGGCCGCTGCCCGATTGGCATTATCTGGTCAGTGGCGATCGTGACGCGGTCCATCGTGCCGGTGAATCGGTGCGCGGCTGGACGATCAGCGAGGACGACGCCGGCGATCTCGAACACCATATGGTCGACCGTATCCTGTGAGCCGCGCCGCCGAGGAGGCCGCCGGGTTCGTGATCGTGCGGCACCCGCGCGCACGGCGGACCAAATTGTCGTTCGATCCGCTCACGGGACGCGCCCGGCTGACGCTACCGCCGCGCGCCGCGCTCGATCGCGCGCTCGTCTGGGCGCGTGGCCAGCAGGCATGGATCGACCGCCAGCGCGAGCGGCTGCCTGAGGCGCGTCCGTTTGCCGATGGCGTTGCGATTCCCGTCGACGGCCGCGCGCTGACGATCACGTGGCGCCCCGATGCCGCGCGCCTGCCGCGGGCGGAGGGGCATATGTTGCTGATCGGTGGCCCGGCGGAGCATGTCGGGCGGCGGGTGGAGGCGTGGCTCCGTCGGCACGCGCTGGCGGTCCTCATCGACGATACAGCATATTATGCGGACCGTGCGGGGGTGACGGTGGCCGGCGTCACCGTCGGTGATCCGCGTGGTCGCTGGGGCAGCTGCGCGGCAAGCGGGGCGATCCGTTATAGCTGGCGGCTGCTCCTCGCCCCGCCCGAGGTCCGCCGCGCCACCGTCGCGCACGAAGTGGCGCATCGGCTGCATATGGATCACTCGCCCGCTTTTCATGCGGCGGTGGCGCGGGTGTTCGGGCGGGCGCCGGATGTCGAGCGCGCCTGGTTGCGCGAGCATGGCGCCGCGCTGCATTGGTACGGCCGGGGATAGTCGCGCTTCCGCCGATCCTCGTGCGCGACGGATGGCCGATCGCTCCTCGATGCCGAACCGCCCGTTACAAGGGTCCGCGCTGGGGGACGCGGGGGAGGGGGAGCCCCACGTTCGTCCGCGCCTGTGCTTCAGCCTCTTCGGCCGCCGATACGTCAGCGGTCACGCCTTTTGCGGCGAGGATTATTGCGGCGTCGCCGTCGGGCGATTCGGTATCCGCTGCTGCTCGCGTGGGGGCGGCGGGGGGCGGCCCGTCGCGCGATCGAGCCAATCCTGGTCCAGCCGCTCGGTGCCGTCGTCCGGTGGCGGGCCCGGATCGCGCTGGCGCGACGGTGGCGTGACCGGGCGTTCGACGCCGAAACCGGGATCGTTTTCGCCATAGGCCGGCGGCGGGGCGCGCGGACCATCGTCGAGCGGGCCGCCATCCTCGTCGACGAAGCTCATATTGTCGGGCGCGCCGTAATAGCTTTCCGCATCCGGCTCGAGCTGCGCCTCGGGCAGCGTCACCTGCGTATCGAACTGCTCGATCGGACGGCTGGCGACTGCGCTCTTCATGAATTGCGCAAAGGCGCGCGCGGGCGCGGTGCCGCCATGCAGGCCCGCGATCGGCCGGGCATCGTCGCGGCCCATCCACACCCCCGTGGTCAGCCCCGAGGAAAAGCCCAGGAACCAGCCGTCCTTGTTGCTGCTGGTGGTGCCGGTCTTGCCAGCGACCGGGCGTCCGATCTGCGCGGCGCGGCCCGTGCCGGTGTTGACCGCGGTCTGCAACAGGTCGGTCATCTGCGCCGCGACATAGGGCGCGACCAGCACATGGCTGCGGTCCACTTCGTGGGTGTAGATCACCTCGCCATCGCTGGTAACGCGCGTGATGCCATAGGGCGTCACCGCGACCCCCTTGTTGGCGACCGACGCGAAGGCGCGGGTCATATCGATCAGCCGCACGTCGGATGTGCCGAGCACCATCGAGGGATGGGTGTTCACCGGGGTGGTGATGCCGAAGCGCCGCGCCATATCGGCAATGGTCTGAAAGCCGACCGCCTGGCCCAGCTTCGCCGCGACGGTGTTGAGCGAATAGGCGAAGGCGGTGCGCAGCGTCACTTCGCCCGAATTGCGGCGTGAATCGTTGCGCGGGCTCCACCCGTCGATGGTCACCGGCTCGTCGATTTCCTTGTCCTCGGGCGTCTTACCCGCCTCCAGCGCCGCGAGATAGACGAACAGCTTGAACGCCGATCCGGGCTGGCGCTGCGCCTGGGTCGCGCGATTGTAGATCGAGGAGACATAATCGGTGCCGCCGACCATCGCGCGCACCGCGCCGTCGCGATCGATCGCCACCAACGCGCCCTGCGCACCGCGCGGCACGTTGGCACGGATCGCGGCATCGCCGGCCCGCTGCATCGCGGGATCGAGCGTTGTCCACACCTCCAGCGGCTTGACCGTCTCGTCGATCAGCAGGTCGAGCTGCGGCAGCGCCCAATCGGTGAAATAGCGTACGCTGTTCTGGCGCGCGGGGGGCGCCAGCGCGACGTCGCCGGGATCGGCGCGGTCGGCCTCGCCCTGCGAAATGAAGCCGTTGCGCACCATCTGCTGCAGCACGACGCCGGCGCGTCCCTTCGCGGCATCGGCATCGGCAGTGGGGGAATAGTTCGACGGCGCCTTGACCAGCCCCGCGATCACCGCCGCCTCCGCCAGGCTCAGCCGGTCGGCGCCATGGCCGAAGAACTTGCGGCTGGCGGCATCGATGCCATAGGCGCCGCCGCCATAATAGACCTTGTTGAGATACAGCTCGAGGATCTGATCCTTGTCGAACTTGCGCTCCAGCGCCAGCGCGAGGATCCATTCACGGAATTTACGACCAAACTTCTTCTGATTGTTCAGGAAGATGTTGCGCGCCAGCTGCTGGGTGATGGTCGATCCGCCCTGCACCCAGCGGCCGCGTTCAAGCCGCACCATCGTCGAACGCGCGATCCCGATCGGATCGACGCCGAGATGGCTGTTGAAGCGGCGGTCCTCCACCGCGATCGTCGCGTCGCGCATGACCGTCGGAATGCGATCGTAGCTCAGCCACTCGCCATAGCTCGGCCCCAGCGCGACCAGTACCGAACCGTCGGCGGCATGGACGCGGATCATCTGCCCATTGGGCGAGGATTTCAGGCTTTCGAAGCTCGGCAGTTGCGCGCGCGCGACATAGACCGCGGTGATCAGCGCACCCAGCGCCAACAGCGCGAGCACCATGCCGGCCTTGACGGTGAACATCAGGCGACGGCGCCAGCGGGGGGCGGGGGTCGGGCGGGTTCTGGGGGATGAGGCGCGGGCCATGGCTGCGCCCTTGGCGGATAGAGGCTTGAGTGAGCCTTAACAAGGAATTTGGCACGCTCGTATCGCATGGCCCCTCCGGCGGGGCGATCGGGGCCGCGCCGGAGGGGCCGCCAGCGGCGTCAAACGTCCTTGCGGGCGCGGAAATCGAGCGACACGGAATTCATGCAATAGCGCAATCCCGTGGGGGGCGGGCCATCAGGGAAGACATGGCCCAGATGGCTGTCGCAGCGCGCACAGCGGCTCTCGATGCGGGTCATGCCGTGGCTGGTATCCTGATGATCGGTCACCGCATCGGGGGCGATCGGCTGCGTAAAGCTGGGCCAGCCCGAGCCCGAATCATATTTGTCGACGCTGTCGAACAACGGCAGCGCGCAGGCGGCGCAGTGATAGATGCCGTCCGCCTTGTTGTCGTTGTAGCGGCCGGAAAAGGCACGCTCGGTGCCGGCCTGCCGCAGGACGTGATATTGTTCGGGGGTTAGCCGCTGCTTCCACTCGGCTTCGGAGAGATTGAGCTGTTCCATGGCGTTGATCTGGCCCTCCGGTATCAGTGGTTCAATGGGACGGGTTCGGGGAATGATTCAAGGGGCGATCATGGTCGATCCGCGTCATCGCCGCGACCATCCCGATCAGGTGCAGCCGCGCCGCGAGCGGCAGCCAGCCGGCCGACCGGGCGGGGCGCTCGGCGAGATGGCGCACGCCCGCCGCGATCGCGAGCGGGCGGCGCGCGCGTCGGGCGAAATCACGCTGCCATGCCGGCGCGGCGGCGGCGCCCCCGGATGCGAAGGCGGTGGCGGCTGATCGGCCGCTGGCCAGCGCGATGCCGACGCCTTCGCCCGCCAGCGACGGGATCACCGCCGCCTGATCACCCAGCCGAAACACTCCCGCCGCGCCGGACCGCGCGCGCCAGCCATAAGGGATATTGGCGATCGCATCGCCGTCGCCGATCGCGTCACCCCCGGTCAGCCGCTCGCCCAGCGCGGGTGATTCGCGCGCCAGCGATTCGCGGAGCGACGCGACGCTGCCCGCCTCGTCCCAGCGGGAGCCGCGCACCACCAGGCAGATGTTGGTACTGCCGTCCTCCTGCCGCACCACTCCGGCATAGCCGCGGTCGAACAGATGCAGCTCGATCCGATCGCCGACGAGCCGCGACAGCGTGGCGCAGGGGCCGCGCCGCCAGCGTAGCCCCAGCGACGGATCGTCGCCGCGCGCCGCCGCCGGGCGTGCGCCGCCGCGCACGTCATGCTTGCCGCTGGCGAGGAACAGCGCATCGGGCGACAGGATCGCGCCATCGGCGGTGCGCAGCCCGCGAGGCTCGATCGCCCGCACCGCCACCCCGCGCTCGACCGCGACGCCCCGCCGGATCGCGCTGTCGAGCAGCACGGTATCGAGGTGGCGGCGCGATACGCCCAGCGCCGGCGCGGGCAGCGGCGCTTCGACAACGCGGCTGCTCGCGAAGAGGCGCACCGTTCCGATCCTGGCATCGCCCAGCGCGGCGGGATCGATCCCCAGGGCCGCCAGCGAACGGATCGTGCGCCAGCTGAGAAATCCGCCACAGATCGCGTCGGGCATCTCGCGATGCCGCTCGATCAGCATGGCACGGATACCGGCCTGCGCCAGCGTGATCGCGGCGGCGCTGCCGGCCGGTCCGGCGCCCAGGATCATCGGCGTCACCGCTGCCGCTCCACGCACAGCCGGAAGGGAAAATGGCGCGTGATACGCGCGTCGGCGACGCCCGCTTCGGCCAGCAGCGCCTGCCATTCGGGTCGCCGATAGCTGCGCGCGATCGACACATGGCCATCGTGCCGGACAATCGGATGCCAACGATACAGCGCCGCCAGCAATGGCCAGCCATGATAGGCGACGGCATGGCGGTGCAGGTCGTTGACCATCCACCCCTGCCGCGCATGCGCCTCCATGAAGCGCAGGAAGCCGATCAACTGCGTCTGCGTCATGTGATGCGCCACCAGGCTGGAGAGCACCACGTCCCACGGCTCCCCTGCCAGATCGGCGTAATCGCCGACGCGCCAGTCGATCGCCACGTCCGCCGGCGTATGCGCCAGCGCGGCTGCGTGGCTGCGCGGGTTGATGTCGATCCCGGTCAGCTCCAGCGTCATCCCGCGCTTCCGCCCCCAGCGGGCGATCCCGCGCAGCATGTCGCCATCGCCGTAGCCGACATCGAGGATCCGGCAGCATGTGCCCGGCGTCACCACGCGCGACAGGAACGCCAGCGTCGGCCGCGCCGCCATCGTGACCCGGTTGACGCGCGCCAGATCGCCGACCACGTCTGCATAGACTTCCGCCGGCAGATCATCCGCGTCCATCCATTCGTCGGCGTGGAGGCGCGCGGACAGGTTCATGCCGGCCTCCGGAAGGCAAAGCCCTCCGCCGCAAGCCCGGGGCCGAAGGCCAGGGCGACTCCGTTTTCCATCGGCGCGCCCGACAGGATGCGCGCCAGCACGAACATCAGCGTCGCGGACGACATGTTGCCGTTCGCCGCCAGCACCGCGCGCGAATCGTCGAGCGCGGCATCGGGCAGGTGCAGCGCTTCCGCGACTGCATCGAGGATCGAGCGCCCGCCGGCGTGGACCGCCCAGCGATCGACCGGGCCGTCGGCGTAGAGAATCTCGCGCACCGCGGGATCGCGCAGCGCCAGCGCGATCTGCCCCGGCACCTCGCCGGACAAATGCATCGAGAAGCCCGAATCGGTGATGTCCCAGCGGATCAGCGCCGCCGATTCGGGCAGCGCCATCGCGAACGGGCGATCGATCGCCAGCCCATGCGGCTCGGCGGTCACCAGCGCGGCGGCGGCGCCGTCGCCGAATTGCAGCATCGCCAGCAGCGGCTCGATCCGCAGGTCGTCCTGCAGATGCAGCGTCGACAGTTCGACCGTCACGACCAGGACGCGCGCCAGCGGCTCGGAGCGAACGATATGCCGCGCGGTGCGCAGCGCCGCGACCGCCGCGTAACAGCCCATGAAGCCCACCAGCGTCCGCTCGACGTCGGCCGCCAGGCTCAGCCGCCGCGCGATGATCTGGTCGACGCCCGGCGCGACGAACCCGGTGCAGCTCGCCACGACAAGATGGGTGATCGTGCCCAGCGTGACCTGCTCGTCGAGCGCGCCGATCGCGTGCACGGCCAGCTCGGGCGCGGCGGCGGCGTAGATCGCCATCCGCGCGGCGGTGCCGGGCAGGCGATCGGCGGCATAGAAGCCGCCCGGCCCGACCGGCGATCCCGCCGCCTCGGGCAGAACCGACCAGCGCCGCGTGATCCCGCTGCGCGCCGCCATACGTGCGAAGAGCCGCGCGTCGCGCCCGTCCAGCCGCCGCGCCGCCCAATCGATGAAGGCGGGGTGGATATCGTGCGGCGGGGTCGCCGTGCCGATGGCATTGATATGGGCGAGGACGGCCATGGCATCGGATAACGCGCCACCGCAAGATTCGGCAGCGACGGGCAATTTTTACGGCGACAGCGGCGCGATCCGCACGCCGCCCAGCCGGATAGGGATGCCGTCCCTCTAGATGCTTTGCAGGTCGGCGAACCTGCCGCTCGGCACCGCGCGCTCCAGCAAACGCGAAAGCACGCCGACCGCCTGGTCCATCCCCTCCGGATCGTTGATAAAGCTGCGGCCGACCGTCATTCCGCGGATCGCCCAGACGACGAGGCGGATCGCCGCCATGTTCGAGTCGCCTTCGCCGACCATGTGCATGAAGTTGCTTGCGCCGGTCTTTTCGATCTTCTCCTGCATCGGCAGGACCAGCGCCGCCAGTTCCGGATCGCTACGTGACGCGACCAGGATCTCGAACACCGCGACGCCGGACGGGCGCGAAAAGACGTCCCACAGCAATGCCGGCCAGTCCGACACACGGGCGCCGACGTGGCGCTGCTTCATCAGATCCCGGAACAGGCGGGTTTCCTGATCGAACACCCAATGCACCACCTCGGCCATGAAGGCAGCGCGAGTGGAGAAATGGTGCGTGATCGCGCCCCGGCTGATGCCGGCATCGTCCGCGATCGTCGCATTGTTCGCCCCTGCATAGCCGAGACGATCGATCGTCCGCACGGCGGCCTCGAACAACGCCTGCCGTGTGGAGGCGGTGCGCTCCTCCTGCGTCCGCCGCTTGGAGGGGCGCGGCGGCGCTTTGCTGTCGATGGCGATCACCATGGTCATTGCCTAAGCAATCCTCTCACGCGAGGCTAGGCGGGCGATGATGATCATTCGATGCCGAGCGGCGTTCCGGATCGGGATGGCTGCGGCATGGCCGGCCGTGCCGTCGCATTCCCGCCGTCATCGGTATGCGCGCGCGCGATCGCGCCGTAGACGAGCGCGGACGGCTTGATCGTCCGCGTTTGGGTCGAGCGGTCGACGGCGACGATGCCGAATTTGGGACCATAGCCCGACATCCACTCATAATTGTCGAGCAACGACCAGTAGAAATAGCCCCTCACGTCCACGCCATCGGCGATCGCCCGACCCAGCGCATCGAGCGATTCGGTCACGAACGACGCCCGTCGCGCGTCGTCATCCCCGGAAAAGCCGTTCTCCGTCACGATGATGGGTGTCCTGGTGCGTTCCCAGACATAGCGGCAGACCGCCGCCAGCGCGTCGGGGCGATCCTCATAACCCATCACGGTGAGCGGTTCGCCGGCGCGCGGGCCGTGACTGCCATCGGCACGTGAGGTCGTGCGGGTATAGGTCTGGACGCCGATGAAATCGTCGCCCGCCACCAGATCAAGGAAAGGGTCCACCATTGTGGCAACGCGCTGGTCGCGCACCGCCTCTGCTCCCGGTTCGGCCTGTTCATCCTGAAGCGACAGGGTGATGCCGACCTGCACCGCCGGCGATACCGCCTTGATGGCATCGCGTCCCGCGGCGTGCGCACCGAGCCCGTTGCGCAGTAGCGCATCGGGCGGGGTAAAGAGGAAGTTCGCCTCGATCGACCCGCCTAGCGCCGCTTCGGCCGCGCGGCGCTTCGCCTCACCGATCTCGCCGGTCAGCAGCGCGGTGGCCACGCCGCGGATGATAAGCGGTACGTTCATTTCGTTCATGGTGCACACGACCACGAGACCACGCAGCGTGCGTGTCACCTTTTCGCAATAGCGCGCGAAGAGCGCTGGAAAGGCGTCGCAGGTCATCCCCCCTTTTCGCGCAAGCCATAAGGGAATGGTGAAATGGTGAAAGGTGACGACCGGCGTGATGCCGCGGCGATGACAGGCATCGAGGCAGCGCTGGTAGTGAGCGAGGGCGGATGCGGCGAATACGCCCTCCTCGGGTTCGATCCGCGCCCATTCGATACCGAAACGATAGGCTTTCAACCCGATCGCGGCGAGCACGGCCATGTCGTCGTCGAAGCGATTCCATTGATCCACCGCATCGCCGGACGGCTCGGCGAAGATCGACGGGCTGGCATGTTCGAGTGCCCAGCAATCGCTGTTGGCGTTGTTCCCCTCGACCTGATGGCCGGCGGTCGCCGATCCCCAGAGAAAACCGGGGGGAAAGCGGGTGGGGTCAGCGGTCAAGGGTCATCCTGCGGATTGTCGTGAGGAAGGCGCTGGCGGACGAGGGATATCGCCCGCCAGCGACGGACATTGGATCAGAAGCGCCACTCGAACGCCCCGCCGATGCGCCGGAACGCGGCGTCGGGCAGGGTCTGGGCATAGATACCGGCCGAGAAATTACCGGGGTAGATGGTGGCGGCGTAGCGCTGGTCAAACAGGTTACGCACGAACACACTGAAACGCGCGCGATCCCCGATGTCACCGATGCCGATCGTCCCGTTCACGATCGAATAGCCGGCCTGGATCGTGTTGGGGTCATTGATCGCATAGTAGAAGCTGCTGCGATAACGCCAGTCGGCATTGACGAAAACCTTGAGCCCTTCGCTCACCGGGCGCTCGGCATTGACCGCCAGGCTGGTATTCCATTTGGACGCGCCGACGAGTGGCGAGCCCTTCGCGTCGAAACTGGGACCGCTAAGGTTGCAGCCCTGCGCCGCGGTCTGCCCAACGTAGCAGGCCACCCGGTAATTGCCGTATTCCGTGTCGAGATAGGTGACGCCGCCCGAGATGCTGATGCCGCGCGCGGCGCGAACCAGCGCCTCCGCCTCGATACCGCGGGTCTTGAGGCTGCTCGCATTGCCGGTACGGAACGAGCCCAGCCCGCCGTTGAGCGTGGGATCGAACACCTGCGCCTGGAAGTCACGGAAGTCGTTGATGAATCCGGCGACGTTCAGGTTGAGCACGCGATCGAACAGGTCGACCTTCGCGCCCACTTCATAGGCGTTGACCTTTTCCGGATCGACCGCGAACGCCGCACCGCCTGATGCGGAGCTGACCGCCGGGCCCTTATAGCCGCGCGTATAGGTGGCATATAGGTTGGCGGTGGGCGTGACCTCATATTCGACGCCCGCGCGACCCGAGAAGCCGTTGGCATTACGGTTCAACACCAGCGGCGGCGTCAGCGCCCCGACGCAGGTGCGTCCGCTGCTCAACAGGAAGGTGACGAGGTTGCAGACATTCGGAGCGCGCGTGATCGCTGTCGTCGAATCGACTTCGTCGTGGGTGTAGCGCCCGCCCGCGATCAGGCGCAGCCCCGGGGTGAGGTTGAACGTCAGCTGGGCGAAGCCGGCGTAGCTTTTGGTGGTGTAGTCGAAATCGACCTGGCCGTTGATCGGCGACAGGCGCAACGGGGTCGACGCCGGGAACACGCCGAAGGTGCCGGCCTGAAGGACGTACGCGTCGATATGCTGGCGGAAGAAGTACAGCCCGGCCGTGTAATCCACGAAACCCGGCTGCGTGTTGTTGATCCGTAGCTCTTCAGAGAGCTGGTACGCGCGGATGTCGCCCCGATTGGTGTCGAAAAACGCGATCGGCGTCTGATCGACGTCGTTGTTCGCTTCCGACCGGAGGTGGCGATAGGCCGTCACCGATGTGATCGCGATCGCGCCCGCATCATAGGCAGCCGTGAATTGCGCGCCCAGGCTGCGCTCGTCACGCACGATATCGTTGCTGCCGACCGCGGTGCGATTGTTCGTCGGGGACGGAATGACGCCAAGCGCGACATTTTGTGCCTGGACGAAATTGGCCGGTGCGAACGGGCGCGCCTGCGCGGGGATCGGCGTTGCGTCGTTCCCACCGAATTTGCGGATGGTGGAATAGGATTCGATGCCGCTGTTGTCGAGATAATCGACGATCGCGTAGAGGCTGAGCCGATCGGTCGGCTTCCACAGCAGCTTGCCGGTCACGAAGCCGCGGCGCACCGGATCCAGGCGTGCCGGGCCGACCGTGTCGGTCGAGCTATGCTGATACTGGTATCCGCCGACGACGCGCAGCGCCGCGCGCTCGCCGATCGGCAGATTGACGATGGCCTGCGATTGCACCTGGTCGCGACTGCCCGCCTGCACGCGCCCCTGGCTGCTGAACGTGCCGAGTTCCGGGCGGTTCGTGGTGATCGAGATCAGACCCGCGGTCGTGTTCTTGCCGAACAGAAGCCCCTGCGGTCCGCGCAGCACCTCCACTCGCGACACGTCCGCGAGCGAGTTCAGTGGCACGAAGCGGGGGAGCGTGATGTTGACATCATCCACCGCGATGCCGACGGCGGACTCAATGCCGAAATCGAACGAGTTGGTGCCCACGCCGCGAATCGAGAAGTTCGGCACGCCGGGCGTCGCCGTGAAATTGAGGCTCGGCGCGCGCTGCGTGATGTCGGCCAGCTGATTGGCGCCCGTCTGGCGGATCGACTCGCCGTTGACCACCGTGATGGCGATCGGCACGTCGCGCAGATTCTCGGTGCGGCGCTGCGCCGTGACGACGATGTCGCCGAACGTGTCGTTCGCTGCATCCGCCGTCTGCCCGGGCGGGGGCGCAGCCGTTTGGGCCTGCGCTGAGCCGGTGACCAAAGCGGCGAAGCTGACGCCGGCAAGAATCCTCCAAACGATCATACCCTCTCCTCGCGTCGCTATGCTTACGACCTGTTCATAAGCTGCGCCGAAATAAACATACTGTCAAGCATGCACGTAACTTGACTCGTTGGATGACGGGGGCTTAGGGTGCAGGCAGGAGAGAAGAACCATGGTCAGCATGATGTGCGGCGGCTGGTTGCCGGTGTCCGGGCCCGGTGTGCGAGGGCGCCCGGCGGCGCGCTGCGCTGAGGCGACCGCACCGCGTCAGGGGCATCGCTCATGACGGGAAACGGTCCCCCGCCTGCGGTTGAGCCGCCCGCCATCGATATCGTCCGTCTCGACGCGCCGGATGATCAGGGGGCGATCCCGCTCGAAACCGGGCCGGCGCCTGACCATCTGTCCACCGGGTTTCCACCTGTTGAAAACTGGTTTTCGTTCGGCGGGCGCACGATGGTGCGCAACGTCTCCGGCGCGACGCTGACCCCGTTCCTGCCGGATGGGGAGGAGGCGAATGGCACGGCGGTCGTCATCGCTGCGGGTGGCGGCTATCTGATCGAATCGATGGAAACCGAAGCCTGGGCGCAGGCACGGTGGCTTGCCGCGCGCGGCGTAGCGGCCTTCGTTCTCAAGTATCGACTTCAGCCCACGCCCGTTGATGATAGCGAATTCAGGACCGCGCTGATCGAGCGCTTTGCCGCCGCGGCGGCCAATGCCGCCTCGATGACCCCCTCCGATGTGCCGCCCTTCATGATCGACGATGCCGCCGCCGCCATGCGATTGGTGCGTGAGCGCGCGGCGGCATGGTCGATTGATCCCCGGCGCATCGGCTATCTGGGCTTCTCGGCGGGCGCGATGATCGGCCTGGCGCTGGCCGAGCGCGACGGGAAAGACGCCGCGCCGGCGTTTCTGGCGGCCATCTACCCCTCTATGGCGCGGCGCCCGGTGCGTGCGGATCCGCCGCCGTTGTTCGCGGCGATGGCGGCCGACGACCAACTCTACGGTCGGCAAGGTTACGGCCTGATCGAGGGGTGGCGCGCGGCAGGTGGATCGGTCGAGCTGCACGTCTATGCGCGTGGTGGCCACGGGTTCGGGATGGGAACGCTCGGCACGACGAGCACGGGGTTCATGCCCGCGTTTCACGCTTGGCTGGAATGCGATGGGTGGCTGGGGACCGGGCGATGAGCGACGATTCCGGCCTGGCGGCATCCGAAAGGGCGACGATGCGGTCTCTGCCGCCGATCCGCACCGCCGCGACGATCGCCTATTCATCGGGGGCGATCCTCGATGGCGCCGCAACGCAGGCGGTGAATCTGTTTCTGTTCTTCTACGCCACGGCAGTGTGCGGCATGCCGGCCGCGCTGGTCGGCGCCGCGCTTGCGGTCGGTTTGCTCGTGGATGCGGTCGTCGATCCGCTGATCGGTTCGCTGTCGGACGGGTGGCGGTCGCGGTTCGGCCGCCGGCTGCCTTTCATGATGCTGGGCGTACCGGGAACGATGCTGTTCCTCGCGATCATCTTTGCCTTGCCGCGTGGATGGAGCGTTCCGGCGCTCACCGCCTGGCTGGTGGCCGGCTCGATCGGACTACGCGTTTCGATCTCGCTTTTCCTCTTACCGTACAATGCGGTCGGCGCGGAATTGAGCGACGATTACGAGGAACGCTCGGCGATCGCGGCGTGGCGCTGGGGCATCGCGATGCTGGGTGGCGTCATCACCATCGCGCTGGGGTTCGGCGTCTTTATGTCCGGGCCGACGGGCCTGTCGAACCGCGCGGCATACCTCCCCTTCGCGCTGACGCTGGGGGCGATCATCGCGATCTTCACCCTGGTATCGATGCGCGCGCTGTATGCCATGCCCGAGCGGCAGCATGCGCCGACGCGATCGGAGGGACTGATGCGTGCCCGATTGTGGCGTGAGCTGGGTGAATTGTTCCGCAACCAGTCGTTTCGAACACTGTTCGCCGGGGCGCTGCTACTCTTCACCTCCTCGGCGATTCACGCCACGCTCGCGATTCATGCCAACACCTATTTCTGGCGCATGCAGCCGGCGCAGATACAGACGGTGACGCTGGCGCTTTTCCTGGGGCTGCTGTGCGGCGCTCCGTTCGCGGGGCCGGTGCTGCGCCGGCTGGAAAAGCGCACGGTGCTGATCGCCGGGATCGCCGGGCTTGCCGCCGCCTTCTCACTACCCGCGACAGCGCGGCTCGTCGGCATGCTGCCGGTCGAAGGCGGCCCGCCAGTGGCGATTCTGGCCGGCGCGGTGTTTGTCGGTGGGACGATGCTGGCCATGGCTGCGATCGCTTTCGCCTCGATGATGGCGGATGCCGCCGACGAGCATGAATATCTTTTCGGGGCCCGGCGCGAGGGACTGTATTTCGCCGGCTGGGCGTTCGCGAGCAAGGCGGCGCTGGGCGTCGGCTCGCTGATCGCGGGGGTGGCGGTGCAATTGATCGACATGCCCAGCGGCGCCGCGGTGCACGGTGGGGCGGCGGCCGCCGTCGCGCTCCCGCCACGGGCGACGATGTGGATCGGAATAATCTACGGTCCGGGGACAGGTCTGCTCGCCTTCGCGGCCTGCCTCGTCTGCCTGTTCTACCGGCTCGATGCGGGACGGCATCGGGCGATCCTCGCCGAATTGACGACGCGGCGTCTCCCGCCGGTGCCACCCATCGACGCGGTGGCGGTGATATAGGGGCAGTAATATGAGGTCCGATCGATCGATGCCGTATCGCAAAGGTTTCGCCCGTGTCCTCGCGCTCGGTGGCGCAGTCCTGACGGCGGCGACCCAGCTGAGCGCGCAGGAAGCCCCGCGGACCGTCGACCCCGACGCACGGGCGGCCGCGACGGAAGCGCGGATGCAACCTGACGAGCGTACCACGCTGACGCACGGGCTATGGGCCATTCCGCTGATCCCCGACGTCGTCATTCCGCCGGAGGCGGTCACGGGCGCCGGCTATGTGCAAGGTATCGAGCGGCTCGGCGTGCCCGCGCTGACCGAGACCGATGCCAGCCTGGGCGTGTCCTACATCGCCGGGCTGCGCGGCGACGGCGCGACCGCGCTGCCGTCGGGCATGGCGATGGGCGCGACATGGAACCCGGGCCTCCTGCGCCGCGGTGGCGCGATGATCGCCGATGAGGCGCGGGCGAAGGGCTTCAACGTTCTGCTGGCGGGCGGTATCAACCTTATCCGCGATCCGCGAAACGGCCGCACGTTCGAGTATCTGGGCGAGGATCCGCTGCATTCCGGGTTGCTCGGCGGGGCCGCTATCGACGGCATCCAGAGCCGCCACGTCCTCTCCACCGTCAAGCATTTCGCCTTGAACGCGCAGGAAACCGGCCGCCATGTGGTCGACGGGCTCATTTCCGACGATGCGCTGCGGATGAGCGATCTGCTCGCTTTCCAGATCGCCATCGAGCGCGGCCGCCCCGGCGCGGTGATGTGCGCGTACAACCGGGTGAACGGCGCGCCGGCGTGCGGCAGCGATGACCTGCTCAATCGCGTGCTGAAGCAGGACTGGGGCTATCCCGGCTTCGTCATGTCGGATTGGGGCGCGACCGACAGCGTCGCCTACGCGCTCGCCGGCCTCGATCAGCAATCGGGCGCGCAGATCGACAAGCAGACGTTTCTCGGCGCGCCGCTTGCTGCGGCGGCGGCGCGCGACCCGGCCTATGCCGTGCGGTTGCGCGACATGAACCGCCGCATCCTGCGTTCGATCTACGCGGTAGGGCTCGACGCGCACCCGCCGGCCCGCGCGGCAATCGACGTCGCGGACCATGCCCGCGTCGCGCGCGGGGTGGCCGACGAGGGCATCGTCCTGCTGCGCAACCGCAATGCGCTGCTGCCGCTGTCCACGTCGGTGCGCTCGATCGCGATCATCGGCGGGCATGCCGATGCCGGCGTGTTGTCGGGTGGCGGATCCAGCCAGGTGGAGGCGCAAGGCGGCCCCGCGGTATCGATCCCGATGGGCGGCGAAGGGCCGCTCGCCAAATACAACAATCAGACATTCAACGCCTCGTCTCCGCTACGCGCGATCCGCACGCTCGCCCCCCAGGCCGCGATCACCTATCGCGACGGGCGCTACGTCAGCGAGGCGGTCGCTGCCGCGCGCGCGGCCGATGTCGCGATCGTCTTCGCGACGCAGTGGATGAGCGAGGGGGCCGATGTGCCCGATCTGTCGCTGCCCGATGGGCAGGACGCGCTGATCGCCGCGGTCGCCGAGGCCAATCCACGGACGGTGGTGGTGCTGGAAACGGGCGGCCCGGTGCTGATGCCGTGGCTGGACCGTACCGGCGCGGTGATGGAGGCGTGGTATGCGGGCGCGCAGGGCGGGCCGGCGATCGCCGATGCGCTGTTCGGCCGGACCAACCCGTCGGGGCGCTTGCCCGTCACGTTTCCCGCCAGTACCGGCCAACTGCCCCGACCGGCGCTGCCCTGGGCGGGGATGAGCGAGGCCGCGTTTGTCGCCGCCGCCGCATCGGGGCGCCATTTTCCGATCGATTATGCGATCGAGGGCGCTGACGTCGGCTACCGCTTCCACGCCCGACGTGGCGACGTGCCGCTGTTCCCGTTCGGCTTCGGGCTCAGCTACACCAGTTTTGCGCACGGGCGCCCGATCCTGTCAGGCGGCGCCGCCCCGACGGCCCGCATCACCGTGCGCAACAGCGGCGCGCGGGCCGGCGGCGATGTGGTGCAGCTGTACCTTGTGTCCACCCCGGCGGGGCCGACCCGCCGGCTGGCTGGGTTCGCGAAGGTCGAGCTTGCGCCGGGCGAGGCCAGGGAAGTGACGATCGACGCTGAACCTCGCATCATTGCCGACCATCGCGACGGCGCGTGGCGCCTCGCGGCGGGGCGCTATGGTTTCGCCATCGGTCGATCTGCGGCAGAGCTGGGGCCGACGAGCTTCGTCACGCTCGCCCGGCGGCAGTGGAGCGATCGTGCGGCCCGAACGGGGCCGCGAGACGATCGATGACGGCACGGAAGATGTCGGCGAGGCCTGGATCGCGGGTGAACCGGCCATCCGCTCCCCCGGCCGCGATATGATATTCTGGCCAACGAGGATCATGCCATGAACAGCCTTCATCTCGTGGACCCGACGCTGCGCCCGGTCCTCGATCTGATGCCGAACCTTACCTTGACGCGCGAGGCCTTGCCCGCGTTGCGCGCGCGCCCCGCGTTCTTTCCGCCCGCCGACCCCACGCTGACCACGCACCGGCAACAGCTCGTCCCCGGACCGCCCGGGGCGCCGGATGTGACGCTCCATGTCTTCCGGCCCGGGGGCGACCATGGTGCGCTGCCCGGCATCTACCATATCCATGGCGGCGGCTACGTCATGGGCAAGGTCGCCGATCTCGAGCCGATATTGCGTCAGCTGGCGTCCGACCTGTCGTGCGTCGTCGTCTCGGTCGAATATCGCCTCGCCCCCGAAACCACGTATCCGGGGCCGATCGAGGATTGCTACGCCGGATTGGCCTGGCTCTTCGCCAATGCCGAGGCGACCGGCGTCGATGCGAGCCGGATCGGCGTGATGGGTGAAAGCGCCGGCGGCGGCTATGCCGCGGCGCTGTCGCTATTGGCGCGCGATCGCGGGCTGCCCGCGCTGGCGTTCCAGTGCCTGACCTATCCGATGCTCGACGATCGCACCTGCACACGCGACGTGCATCCCTATACGGGCGAGTTCGTCTGGACCGCGGCGCACAACCGCTTCGGCTGGGAGGCGATGCTGGGCCACGAACCGGGGGGACCTGACGTTTCCGCCTATGCCGCTCCCGCGCGCGCCGACGATCTTTCCGGGCTGCCGCCAGCCTATATCGCGACGGGCGCACTCGACCTGTTCGTCGATGAGAACCTCGACTATGCGAGGCGGCTGATCCGCGCCGGGGTGCCGACCGAACTGCACGTCTACCCCGGCGCCTGTCACGCCTTCGATGCCGTCCCCGGCAGCCCGTTGGCGGCACGGGCACGCGCCGATCGGCGGGAGGCGCTGGGACGAGCGCTGGAAGCGCGCTCGGCCCCTCAGGCGGATGCGACGGCCGGGTGACAGGTCCGGCGCCGAACCTTGCCGGCGACGCCCGGTGCGGCGCGGCGCCTGCAGGATCACCGGCGCGATATGCGCTGGCGTGCCAAGTGCCTCATCCACGTATCAGGCGCACCGCCAGAAACGGCACCGTCGGATTGAGCATCTGGCCAGCCAGATAGGGATCATCGGTTGGCGCATCCGCGCGCAAGCCGTTGATCCTTCTGACGATATGCATGCCCTGACGGACATGGGCAAAGGCGGCGAACCCCTTCCCGTCGGGGTTGCGCTCGCCTCCCTCGTCCAGCGCGGCGTTGGTGCCAATGCTGATCGAAAACTCGGACGTCGCTGTTCCCGGCGCGTTGCGGGCCATCGACAGAATGCCGTCGAGATTCAGAAGACCGGTCTGCCGCGTGCCCTCATGGGCGATCGGTGGCAGCGAGCCACTGTCGGCGTTGCGGCCACCCTGTACGACGCGGATCGTCGCGGGATTGTGATCATTGTCAGGCCGCACGACCCGGTAGAAGCATCCGCCCTCGTAGAGCCCGAGCGTGACATAGCGGAGGAAGTTTTTCGCGGTGATCGGCGCGCGTGCCGTATCGACGTCGATCTCGATGTCGCCGAACGGCGTTGACAAAGACACGGTGGGTAGCGGGGATCGTGCTGCGGCGGGCACGCGCCACATCAGGCCGGCGCCGGTAAGCGCCAGGGCGGCGCGACGGGTGATCGGCGGGCTGTCCGTCATTGATCTGATCCGTGCGTGACAGCGCGTCCGCCGGCCATCAGCGGATGTTGGCCACCACGACAGGGAAGGGCGGCCTTGACGCCCGATGAGGCCCTCATCGCGCGCCAGCCGCCGGCGCCGACGATGCTTTTCGCCACCTCTGAAAGCGATCGATGCCGTCGAGCTGGCGGAGGATCTTCGAGCGCGGATCAAGGGTGATCGTCGTTTCGCCGGCCAATATGGTCAGCCTGCCGTGCCCGTCCGCCATCGGCACCGTCTCCATTCGGTCACCTACTTTGACCTCGACCGGCATCGGAAAGGGCCTGTTCCCCGGCACCCGCCATTCGAGACTCAGCACGTCGCCCGAACGGTGCGTTTCCAGGTGCGGAAGTGCGGCCTCGCGTAGATAGGCGTCGAAGAACCAGCCATAGTCGCGCCCCGTCACCTGGTTGACGATCGCCACATACGAGCGGCTCACCGTGGACGAAGGGGGAAGGCGCGTCGGCGTATAGGTGCGCGCCATCCCCGATGGCCCGCGCCCCATGCCGACGCTGACCCATGCTGGGGCCATCATGTGACGGGATCGTCAGCCGCATGGCCGATGCGATGATCCCCGCAAGGCTGGGCTGTGCGCTGACGCCCCCGGGCCCCAACCACCACCGCCTATCGTGCCGGCTCAACGCGGCCTGGGCGGTTATTGGGCGACCGCCGGCATCGTGACATTCAGGGTGATGCCGAACCGTATGCCGTGAATGTCCGCGATTGCCGTCGGCGCGGCGGGGATCCCGTCCGGGAGGGCCACGGCGCTCTCATCTGCTCAAAAATGGTGCGGTCGAGAAGACTCGAACTTCCACGTCCTTTCGGACACAACGACCTCAACGTTGCGCGTCTACCAATTCCGCCACGACCGCACGTGATATCTACCGGGCGGGCCCGGCGATTGGCAGGAGCGCGCCCCTATCAAAGCGGCACGCCGCTGGCAACGGCAAAACCGCCGGATCGCCATGCCGGGGATCGTGGGGCTAGCTGTTCTCGCCGACGAAACTGAGATCGAGCTGTTTCGAGCTGGCGGGAACGTCGACCTGCGCCGAGTTGAAGTCGATCGCGCCGCTGGGCGGGAGCGAGCGTTGCTGCGGCGTGATCGTCCAGCTGAACACGATCTTGCCCTGCGAATCGCGCAGGTCGGCGCGGATATCCGGCACGCGCTGGCGCGTCGCGGACGGATTGGTGATCTGCCCGCTCACCGCGAACAGTTCGGAACCGTTCGCCATCTTGCGGCGCTCGATCGGATTGTCGCGAATCGTCAGCGGCAGTTCGTCGCGGCCGATCCCCAGCCCCGCCTGCTGCAATAGGC
>NZ_JBELIE010000185.1:0-6168 GCF_042091075.1 Sphingomonas sp.
CGATCCGCCACGTCATGAGCGGGCGTCGCTTCCGACGCTGCCTCGTTCGGCGTCACCGCGGTCGGATTGAGTGCGGCGATCAGCAGTTCCTCACCGCTGTCGCTCAGCGATTCGCCCGCATCGATCGCCTCGACGATCTCGCTGATGCGATCGATGATGGCCAGGATCGCATTGACCAACGCCTGGTCGGCCGCGCGCTCACCGGAACGGACCGCCGCCAGCGCGTCCTCCGCGCTGTGGCTCAGCCGCGCCAGCCGCGGCAGATCGAGGAAGCCGCAGCTTCCCTTGATGGTATGGACGAAGCGGAAAATCGAATCGAGCCGCGCGCGATCGGTCGGATCGGCTTCCCAACCGACGATCTCGCCGGAAAGCGCCTCCAGCGTCTCCCGGGTTTCAGCGATAAACTCCTGCAGCAGATCGTCCATGCGGCCCCGTTACGTTCCGGTACGGGATCGCACTTGGCACGCATGAAGTTAAAAGCAGCTTTACCGCCCCGCCCCGTCTTTCTCGCGGAGGGCAGCGCCCTATCGGTTCGGCAGCGCGGCCCCGAACAGCAAGCTTCCCTCCACCGGATCGCCAACCATCACCGATCCGCCCGCCTCATCGACGATCGAATGGATCAGAAACGCGGCGGCGGCGCGGGGGGTGACGGTGATCGACCCGTCGGCCCCCTCCGCCATGCCGTTCACCAAAGTCGCCCGAAGCTCGGGATCAAGGATCACCCGGTCGCCGGCGGCCTGCAGCACGATCTCGGTGGTGTCGGCGGTCTCTTCCGCGCCGATCGTCACCGTGCCCCCGCGCACGAGCGTGTCGCCAGCGATCAGCGCAAGGTTCAGCAAGACCTTGACCGCCGCCTTCGACAGCATCTGTTCCTCGACCGCCCAGTGCAGCGTCAGGCGCTTGTTGTCACCCAACAGCCCCTCGATGGCGTTGCGCGCCTCGCGCACGTCGACGCGCTCGCCGAAGGCACTGCCCGCACCAAAGGCGAGACGGAAGAATTTCAGCTTGTTAGCCGACACCCGGGCGCTCTCGTTGAGCAGGTCAAGGCAGCGCTTGCGCATCGCCGGATCGGACTCATCGCCCAGCAATTCCAGCCCGTTGTTCAACGCTCCGATCGGTGAAAGCAAATCGTGGCACAGGCGCGAGCACAGCAGGCTCGCGAATTCGACCGGGCTTATCGGCATGGCACGGATCACCTTGAAGAAACGGGACGAATGGGGGTGGCGGCGGAAGCGCCTTGTGACGAATCGATGGCGGGACCGCAACCATCGGTCACCAGCTTCACCGCATCAAAGCGCCCGTGGATCGCACCATTCGCCGTTGCGCGCCATGCCGTGATCGTGTCGTCTGCGACGATCAGCCACAGGTGACCATCGGGCGCGGCGGCGGCGGCATCGCGCGGAGAGGGATCCGGGCGACCGTTGGGATGTGAGTGATAATGGCCGATCACGGCCGGCCCCTCTCCGCGCCGCGCCGCACGATGCGCCGCGATCAGCATCGCTGGATCGATTTCGAAGCGCGTCGTCGGATCGGGGGCGACGTTACGGCACGGCATCGCCCGATCGATGCGGTCACCCTCACCGAACAACAGGCCACATACCTCGACGTCGGCGGCGTCGCGCGCGTGTTCGAGGATTTCGTTTCGGACCGCGATTGAAAGACGCATCATCTGCCCCATCTACCACAGGACAATGGACCGGGGGGTTTCCATCATCGAGGCGACGATCGCAGCCACCGCCGAAGGCTGGCGGATGGATCGCGCATTGGCCGAAGCGGTGCCGACGCTGTCGCGCGAGCGATTGAAGGTGCTGATCAACGCCGGCCAGGTGACGCAGGACGGGGTCGCGATCCGCGATCCCGCGCGCAAGCTGAAAGGTGGCGAGCGTTTCTCCGTGAGCGTTCCCGCCCCTCTCCCCGCGCACAATGAAGCGCAGGATATTCCGCTGGTGATCGTTTTCGAGGACGAGCATCTGATCGTCATCGACAAGCCGGCGGGGCTGGTGGTTCATCCCGCCGCGGGCAATCTCGACGGTACGCTCGTCAACGCGCTCCTGCACCATTGCGGCGGATCGCTATCGGGCATCGGCGGCGTCGCGCGCCCGGGGATCGTCCATCGTATCGACAAGGACACTTCCGGCCTGATGGTCGCGGCGAAAACCGATCGCACGCACGAAGGGCTGGCGAAGCAGTTCGCGGCGCATTCGATCGACCGACGCTATCGCGCGATCGTCGGCGGGCGTCCGTTGCCGCCGGCCGGCACGGTCGATGCGCCGCTGGCGCGCTCCGCCACCAATCGCAAGAAGGTGGCGATCGTCGCGGGCGGCAAGCGCGCGGTGACCCACTTTCGCACGCTCACGCCGCTGCGGGAGGCGGCGCTGGTGGAATGCCGGCTGGAAACCGGCCGCACGCATCAGGTGCGCGTACATATGGCGTCGATCGGGCATGCCTTGCTGGGTGACCCGGTCTATGGTAGAACAAAACAGGCTCACAAGGGCGTGCTGGAAACCCTGCATTTCCGGCGCCAAGCATTGCATGCCGCGCATCTGGGGTTCATCCACCCCATCAGCGGCGAGGCTTTATCGTTTGATAGCGCAATGCCGCCCGACATGCAGGAACTGTTCAGTCAGCTTGTCGTATAGGTTCGGAACACGCCGGATCGTGCCGCAAAAGGGCGGCCCGGCGTTCTCCGCGAGGAAGGGAGACGAAGGATCATGGCAGCCCGCAGCAACGTCCCGGCGACGATTCCTGCCCTTGGCGGGGAGCAGTCGCTCAACCGCTATCTGGCCGAGATCAAGAAATTCCCGATCCTCGCGCCCGAGCAGGAATATATGCTTGCCAAGCGTTTTCAGGAGCATGGCGATACCGAGGCGGCAGCGCAACTGGTGACGTCGCACCTTCGGTTGGTTGCGAAAATCGCGATGGGCTATCGCGGCTACGGCCTGCCCGTCTCCGAGCTGATCTCGGAGGGCAATATCGGCCTGATGCAGGGCGTGAAGAAATTCGAGCCCGATCGCGGCTTCCGCCTGGCCACCTATGCGATGTGGTGGATTCGCGCCTCGATCCAGGAGTTCATCCTGCGCTCGTGGAGCCTGGTGAAGATGGGCACCACCGCGGCGCAGAAGAAGCTGTTCTTCAACCTGCGCCGCATGAAGGCGCGGCTCGATGCGTTCGAGGACGGCGACCTGACGCCGGAGAACGTCCACAAGATCGCGACTGACCTCGGCGTGACCGAGGCCGATGTCGTCAGCATGAATCGCCGCATGGCGATGGGCGGCGATACGTCGCTCAACGTGCCGATGCGAGAGGATGGTGAAGGCCAGTGGCAGGATTGGCTCGCTGACGATGCGCCGTTGCAGGACAGCGTCGTCGCCGACCAGCAGGAAGCCGACGTCCGCCACGACATGCTCGTCTCCGCGATGGAGGATCTCAACGATCGTGAGAAGCATATCCTGACCGAGCGCCGCCTCACCGACGATCCGAAGACGCTGGAGGAACTCTCGCAGGTCTATGGCGTCAGCCGCGAACGGGTCCGTCAGATCGAGGTACGCGCGTTCGAGAAGCTGCAGCGTGCGATGATGCGGCTGGCGGGTGAGAAGAGGTTGCTGACGGCCTGAGCCAATCCGATGGCGATCGGTAGCCCGGTCGCCCGGCGGCGATAGCGTGTTGTCGGACGGAGGGCGGGATCGGCCCCGTCATCCGGCAATCGGCTAGTGTCACGACAGCTGAAGATCGTTTTGCATGGCATCCCGCTACGACACCGTCATCATTGGCGCCGGGGCGGCGGGCATCGCCGCCGCACGGCTGCTGCACGATGCCGGTCGCGCGATCCTCCTGCTCGAAGCCGGGGCACGGATCGGCGGGCGGGCCCATACGATCCGGCATGGTGACGCGCACCTCGACCTGGGGTGCGGATGGCTCCACTCGGCGAAACGCAATCCCTGGGCGGCGATCGCGCGCGAACGTGGCTTCGTCATCGATACCGATGCCGCCCATTGGGATCAGCAATGGCGCGACCTTGGCTATTCCCCGACCGAGCAGGCCGCCTTCAGCGCCGCATGGGATCGCTGGGAGATGAAGGCCCGCGCCGCGGCGGATGGCGCCGATCAGCCGCTATCCGCCTTCATCGCGCGTGACGATCCGTGGTATCAGCAAGTCGACGCGATCTCCGGCTTCGTGAATGGCGCACCGCTCGACCGCGTCTCCCTGCACGACTGGCTTGCCTATGAAAATGCCGCCACCGACGACAATTGGGCGGTACGACAGGGTTATGGGGCACTGATCGCCGATCATGCGCGGGGGTTGCCGATCCGGCTGTCGACTCCCGTCACCAGGATCGATCATGGAAGGCACCTGCTTCGCATCGACACCCCCGCCGGTACGATCGAGGCGGAGCGGGCGATCGTCACCGTCCCCACGCCGCTCCTCGCCGACGAACGCCTCCGCTTCGATCCCCCGCTGCCGGAAAAGACAGCGGCTGCGGCAGCGTTGCCGCTGGGCGTCGCCAACAAGGTGTTCCTCGCGGTCGATCGCCCCGAATGGCCCGCCAATGTGCACCTGCTCGGCAACCCGCGCAGCCGCCATACCGCGAGCCACCGGCTGAGCCCCTTTGGCTGGCCGGTCATCGAGAGCTTCTTCGGCGGCGACACCGCCAGTGCGCTGGAAGACGGGGCCGCCAATGCCGTCGCGATCGACGAATGCGTGGCCCTGCTGGGCAGTGGGTGGCGCGACAGGCTCCGTCCGATCGCCGCATCGCGATGGCGGCGCGAACCGTGGATCGCCGGCAGCTATTCGCACGCGCGCATCGGCCATGCCGCCGCCCGTCAGACACTCGGCAAGCCAGTCGATCATCGCCTTTTCTTCGCGGGTGAAGCCTGCCACCCGACCGATTTTTCAACCGCACATGGCGCCTATGAAACCGGCATCCTCGCGGCGCGCGCGATCCTTGGCGGCTGACACCTCGCGCTGGCTGCTGTAACGGTACCGATATGTTCTTCGCCCTGCGCCTGTTGCTCAAGATCGTGATCGGGTTCGTTCTGGTGTCGGTGCTATGGGTCGCGGTCTATGCCGTTGTTCCGCCGCCTTTCACCTTCACGATGCTGGGAGACGTGATCGGCGGGCATTCGATCACCAAGGACTGGACGCCGCTTTCCGATATCGATCCCGACATGGCACGCGCCGCGATCGCGGGCGAGGATTCGCGCTTCTGTTCGCATCACGGCTTCGACTGGCGCGGGATCGCTGCCGCGGCGAAGAGCAATATGACCGGGGGGCGCCTGCGTGGCGGCTCGACGATCAGCCAGCAGACCGCGAAGAACGCCTTTCTGTTTCAGGGCGGCGGCTATGCCCGAAAGGCAGTCGAGGCGTGGTTCACGGTGCTGATCGAGACGATCTGGGGCAAGAAGCGGATCATGGAGGTCTATCTCAACCTCGCCGAAACCGGGATCGGCACTTATGGTGTCGAAGCCGGCGCGCAACGCTATTTCCATCACTCGGCGGCGCGATTGAGCCTTACCGAGGCGGGGCGTATCGCCGCGGTACTGCCACTGCCGAAGAAACGCGAAGCGATCGATCCGCGCGGCTTCGTCCGCCGGCATGGCAATGCGCTGTCGCGTTACATCGGCGTGGTGCGTCGCGGCGGGCTGGACGACTGCCTTCGATAGACGCGGTTCTTGTCCGCCCGCCACGATGCGCTCGGCCGGCAGCGCTCATGTTGTCGCGTCGCCGATTGCGCCGCCGGCCTCTTGGACGATTTTCGATCAGAACGGCAGTTTGAAGCCCGGCGGCAGCGGCAGGCCGCTGGTCATCTTGGACATTTCGCTGGAGGAAGCGGCATCCGCCTTGGCGCGCGCATCGTTGAACGCCGCGGCGACCAGATCCTCCAGCATCTGCTTTTCGGACGGGACGATCAGCGAATCGTCGATCGCGACCGAGATGATGCGGCCCTTCGCCGAGGCTTTCACCTTTACGAGCCCGCCGCCCGCCGCGCCCTCGACCTCGATCGTATCGAGATTGTCCTGCGCTTTCTGCAGTTCGTTCTGAACGTTCTGCGCCATGGCAAGGATATTGTTGAGATCCTTCACGTAATGCTCCGCTTCGCTGGTTTGGGCTCGATCAGTTCGGCCCCGGGGAAGGCCTGGAAGGCCGCGTCGACGACAGGATGCGCACGGG
>NZ_JBELIE010000186.1:0-6138 GCF_042091075.1 Sphingomonas sp.
CTTGGCCGGGCGGCTCCTCAGGGCGAACGGTAACTGGAAAGTACATATGACCGAGATCGAATGGTGGGAATATGACGACGCGGCCGAGCTGGCCGACGCGATCGCGGGAGATATCCAGTTCGTCATCGAAAGCGCGATCGACGCGCGCGGGTCCGCGGTCGTGGCGCTGGCGGGAGGGAAGACGCCCTTCCCCGCTTATGAAAGGCTCGCCAAGGCGAAGCTCGACTGGAAGCGGGTGACGATCATTCCCACCGATGAGCGGATCGTTCCGCTGGGCGACGCCTTGTCGAACGTCACCGCGCTGGGCAAGATCTTCATTCCGAAGGGCGCGCGCGTCATCCCGATCGTCCCTAAGGCGGTTGACGACTATAAGGCGGCGGGGCGGTCCGCGGATGCGCTGCTGGGCGATCTGCACTGGCCACTGGACCTCTGCCTGCTGGGTGTTGGCGGGGACGGACATACCGCCTCGATCTTCCCCGGCCCCGATTACGACGAGGCACTGAGCGGCCCCAGGGAACGCCGCGCCCTGGGCGTGATGCCTGACCCGCTGCCGCCCGAGGCGCCTGTGGCGCGCGTGTCGCTGACCAAACAGGGCATCGTCACCGCGCGCGCGCTGATGCTCGCGGTAACCGGCGACGCCAAGCGCCGGGTGATCGAGGACGCGATCAAGGAAGGCGCCGGTTCACCCTATCCGATCGGCCGCGTGCTTGCCGACGTCGAGCTGCCTGTCGATATTCACTGGTCGGCATAACGCCGCAATTCCATATGGTCGCCATGGCCGTCGGGCTTGTCCCCCGCGCGGCGGTGGCCCACAGCTACCCGCCGCGAGCCCGCGCGGTCGCAGAGGCCGGGCATCGAGCGTCCCGGCACGACGAGGAGTCGAGCCTATGAACCCCGCCGTCAGTACGGTCACCGACCGTATCATCGAACGTTCGCGGCCGACTCGCGCGGCCTATCTGTCGCTGATCGAGCGCGAGCGCGATGGCTGGATCGGTCGGCCGCGGCTTGGCTGCGCGAACCTGGCGCATGCCTATGCCGGCACGCCGGAGGACCGCGACGCAATGACGTCACGCCATCAGGCAATGAACATCGGGATCGTCACCGCCTATAACGACATGCTGTCGGCGCACGCGGTCTATTACCGCTATCCGGAACTGATGAAGGTCTGGGCGCGAGAGGTTGGCGCGACCGCGCAGGTGGCGGGCGGCGTGCCAGCGATGTGCGACGGGGTGACGCAGGGCTATCCCGGCATGGAGCTATCGTTGTTCAGCCGCGATACGATCGCGCTGTCGACCGCGATCGCGCTGAGCCATGGAACGTTCGAAGGGGCGGCGCTGCTGGGCATATGCGACAAGATCGTCCCCGGCCTGCTGATGGGGGCGCTACGTTTCGGCCATCTGCCGATGGTGCTGATACCGGGCGGCCCGATGCCCTCCGGCCTGCCCAACAAGGCCAAGGCGGCGGTGCGCGAACGCTTTGCCGAAGGACAGGCAACGCGCGAGGAACTGCTCGACGCGGAAATCCAGGCCTATCACACGCAGGGCACCTGCACCTTCTACGGCACCGCCAACACCAATCAGATGATGATGGAAGTGATGGGGCTGCACATGCCCGGCGCCGCCTTCGTCAATCCGCACACCAAATTGCGGCAGGAACTAACCCGCGCCGCCGTGCACCGGCTTGCGTCGATCGGCGTTCATGGTGACGATTATCGCCCGCTGGGGCATTGCGTCGACGAAAAGGCGATCGTCAATGCGGCGGTCGGACTGCTCGCGACCGGCGGATCGACCAATCACCTGCTGCACCTGCCCGCGATCGCGCGTGCGGCGGGGATCATCATCGACTGGGAGGATTTCGATCGCCTCTCTGCCGCGGTGCCGCTGCTCGCGCGTGTCTATCCCAACGGATCGGCGGACGTGAATGCGTTCGAAGCGGCCGGCGGCATGCCGTTCGTCATTCGCGAGCTGCTTGACGGCGGATTTCTGCACCGCGACCTGATGACGATCGCGGGCACCGATTTGTCGGCCTATGGCGAAACGCCGGTGATCGACGACGACAGGCTTTCATGGCGCCCCGCCGGACCGAGCGGTGACGAGACGATCCTGCGCCCCGCCGCGACGCCCTTCTCCGCCGATGGCGGCATGCGCATCCTGCAGGGCAATATCGGCCGCGCCTGCATCAAGGTCTCGGCGGTCGAGCGGGAGCGCTGGATCGTCGAGGCACCGGCGCGCGTCTTCGCCGATCAACTGGAGGTGATCGAGGCATTCAGGAACGGTGAACTGGAACGAGACGTCGTCGTCGTCGTGCGGTTCCAGGGCCCACGCGCCAACGGCATGCCCGAACTCCACAAACTGACCCCGCCGCTGGGGGTGCTTCAGAACCGCGGATTCAAGGTCGCGCTGGTCACCGACGGGCGCATGTCGGGTGCGAGCGGCAAGGTGCCGTGTGCGATCCACTGTTCACCGGAGGCGCTGCCCGGTCATTCGGGCGCGGGCGGAGCGATCGGCCTGATCCGTGATGGTGACCTGATCCGGGTCGATGCGGAGGCGGGAACCCTCGACGCGCTGGTCGACGCCGCGGAATGGGCGGCGCGCGAACCAGCGATCGCGCCGCCCCCCGCGACCGGCATGGGCCGGGAGCTGTTCGGCATCTTCCGTGGTCTGGCGGACGAGGCCGAAAAGGGTGCGAGTGCGATCCTGGCGGGCGCCGGGCTCTGATATAAACGTCGGTCCACGCAGCCGGGATCGGGCCTGCGGCCAAGTGACGATCGCAACGGGAAGGGAAACGGACATATGCAGGTCGTAGCGGTGGACATCGGGGGCACCCACGCGCGCTTCGCGATCGCGGAGGTAAGCGACGGTCGTGTCGTCGCGCTGGGTGAGCCGGTGACGCTGAAGACCGCCGAACATGCCAGCCTGCAAACCGCGTGGGAGGCGTATCGCGCGCAGCAGGGCGGCACCTTGCCGACCTGCGCGGCGCTGTCGGTCGCTTCGCCGATCACCGGCGACGTGATCCGGCTGACCAACAACCCCTGGGTCATCCGTCCCTCGCTGATTCCCGAGCGGCTGGGCGCGGACGTCTATACGATCGTCAACGATTTCGCCGCCGTCGGCCATGCCGTCGCGCAATTGCCCGATGACGATTTCGAGCATCTGTGCGGGCCGGACGTGCCGTTGCCGGCTGAGGGGGTGACGACGGTGTGCGGACCCGGTACCGGACTGGGCGTCGCGCAGGTGCTGCGTTACGATTCCGGGTATCGGGTATTGCCCACCGAGGGCGGGCATATGGACTATGCCGCGCTCGACGGGATCGAGGATGCGATCCTGCGCCGGCTGCGCAAGACATACACCCGCGTGTCCGCCGAGCGCATCGCCTCCGGCCCCGGTATCGTCGCCATTTACGAAACGCTCGCCGAGCTGGAGGGGCGCGCGGTGCGTCATATGGACGACAAGGTGATCTGGACAGAGGCGCTGGAGGGCACCGACTCGCTTGCCCTGGCCGCGCTCGATCGCTTCTGCCTCGCATTGGGAGCGATCGCGGGCGATCTTGCCCTGGCGCATGGCGCTGGCGGCGTGGTGATCGCTGGTGGCCTGGGGCTGCGCATCAAGGACAAGTTGCTGCGCTCCGGCTTCGATCAGCGTTTCGTCGCGAAGGGCCGCTTCCAGCAGCTGATGGCGAAGATTCCCGTCAAACTCATTACCCACCCGCAGCCGGGCCTGTTCGGGGCGGCGGCGGCCTTTGCGCAGGAGCATACCCGTTGAGCGACATCGCCACCGTCATGCAGACCAGCCCGGTCATCCCGGTATTGGTGATCAACGACGCCGCCCAGGCACGTCCCCTCGCCGAAGCCCTGGTCGCTGGCGGGCTGAAGGTGCTGGAGGTGACGTTGCGCACCCCCGCCGCGCTCGACGCCATTCGCGAGATGAAGCAGGTGCCGGGGGCGATCGTGGGCGCCGGCACCGTCGTCACCACCGAACAGGTCGCACAGGTGAAGGCCGCCGGCGCGGAGTTCATCGTGTCGCCTGGCCTGTCGCAGCCTCTCGGCGCCGCGATCGCCGATGCCGGCATTCCATGGTTGCCGGGCGTCGCCACCGCCGGTGATATCATGCGCGGGCTGGACATGGGCCTGTCGCATTTCAAATTCTTCCCGGCGGAGACGAGCGGCGGGATCAAGGCGCTGAGGGCGCTCGCCGCCCCCTTCTACCAGTGCAAATTCTGCCCGACCGGGGGCATCACCGAGGCGACCGCGCCAGACTGGCTGGCGATCGATCCCGTCCTGTGCGTTGGCGGCAGCTGGGTTACCGAGGGCACGCTGCCCGAGATACAGCAGCGCGCCCGGGCGGCGGCGAGCTTACGGGGCTAGAACGGGTCTCCGTCAGCTGGCGGCACCGACATCCTCGTCGCCTGTGGGGGATAGCAAGCGATCAGCGCTGATCGATGATCGCCAGTCGTTCCCCGGCACGGATCGGCGCGCCCTCGATCAGAGTAGGCGCCAACGAGATGCCGCGCGGCAGGATGACGATGATCGTCGAGCCATGTTCGAACCAGCCCATTTCGTCACCCTTGGCGACCGCCACCTCGCAGGGCGTCCGCCCCGGCCCGCGTTCGCGCAGGTTCCGCTCGGTATCGAGAAAGGAGAGCCGGATACTGGCCACCAGGATTGCCGCGACGGGCACCAGCAGCAACGGCAACGCCGTTCCCTGGAGCCGCGCTTCGATGACGGCGCGCTCGTTGCGGCAGAACAGCCGCTCCACCCGGCGTAGCGCGATCGGATTCACGTTCCAGCAGTCGCCGGAAAGATAGGTGACGCCCTCCACGGTCAGGTCGGCGGGGGCGTGGAAGCGATGGTACATCGCCGCGGTCAGCCGCAGCGTCACAAAGGAACCGTCGCGAAACCGCTCGGCCAGTGCCGCGTCCGGGATCAGTTCGTCCAGGCGATAGGGATAGCCCTTCACCTGCCACACCCCCTGCCCCGCAATTTGTCCATGCGCGCCCACAATCGCATCGCAGGGGCTGGCGAGGACGGCCGGATCGGGATCGACCGGTCGCGCCCCAGGCTTGAGCCGGCGCACGAACCCGTCGCGCAACGATCGAAACCGCGTGGTCGCCGCGTCGGACAGATCGACATCGCTGAAAAAGCGCCACGCAGCCAGCGCCGGCCGGGCCACCAGCGGATGTTCGATCGCGGCGATCCGGCCGACGATACGGGTAGCCCAGCGGCGCGGCAGGCGATTGGTTAGCAGGAAATTCAGATCCTCCTGCATCAGCAAACGAAGGAAAGCCGATCGCATTGTCACACCTGCGTCATCGAGAGGGAGTGAGAGGCGGCATGATCCGGAACCGCTATGCCGCCCTTCTGGGCACTGCCGCCGCCACATTGTTCGCCGCGCCCAAGCTGCATGCCCGCTGGCGTCTGTCGCGCGCGAAGCATCCGGGGCCCGCCGGCCATGTCCGCATGGCCAAGCGCATGGCCACGCAGGTGCCCGCCTATGACCATCCGGAAGCGCGTTTCTTCCGCGTCGATCGCTGCGACGATGCGGTCGCGGTGCGACGTCAGGAAGGGTTTCGGCGCCTGTCCGAACTGTACGCCACGCGTTTCGCCAAGACCCTGGCGCTCACCGCCGCGACCCGGCCCGGGCTGTCGGATCTGCAGTTCACCGGGCGCTATCGGGTGCCCTTCCCGTTCAGCGCGGTGGTGCGCGAGAAGCTGCCGTCGGGCGCGTTCCTCGAACGGTCGGACGGTGCCTGGCTGATCGATCTCGACGGCAATCGCCTGATCGACCTGACCGGCTCCTATGGCGTCAACCTGTTCGGCAACGATTTCTACAAGGCGACGATGCGCGAGGCGCTGGAGACCGCCGAGCCGCTTGGCGGCGTGCTGGGCGCCTACCACCCGGTTGTGGCCAGCAATGTCGAGCGGCTGCGGGCGCTGTCCGGCCATGATGAAGTGTCGTTCCATATGTCCGGCACCGAAGCCGTGATGCAGGCGGTTCGGCTGGCGCGTTATCATACCGGGCGTCGCCGCCTCGTGCGGTTCGCGGGCGCCTATCATGGATGGTGGGGCGATGTGCAACCGGGGATCGGCAACCCCGTTCCCGCCGATCACACGCTGACCCTGGCGGATATGTCGGAGAAGAC
>NZ_JBELIE010000187.1:0-6048 GCF_042091075.1 Sphingomonas sp.
TCGCCTCAAGATCACTCGAAAGGACGGCCAGCTATCGATCGGCCGGCGCAACGGCATCTTTCCCGACCATCACGCTATCCGCGTGTACGTCACGCTGCCCGCCTTGTCGGCGGCAAGCATCGTCGGTTCGGGCAATATGTCGGTCGACCGGATCGAGGGCGGCACCTTCACCGCCACCAGTGCGGGATCGGGCGACCTGCGGTTGGCGCGGCTTCGCGTTGGCGAGGCGAGGCTGACGATCGCGGGTTCGGGCGATATCGCCGCCGCCGGCGAGGCGAAACGGCTGGAGGTCAAGCTGGCGGGGTCGGGCACCGTCGCGGCGCCCGCGCTGGTCGCATCGGAAGGCGCGATCGAGATGGCCGGCTCGGGAGACGTGCGTGCCACCATCCGCGGCAATGCCGACGTCAGGATGATGGGGTCCGGTTCGGTCGACCTTGGCAATGACGCCACCTGCACCGTCACGAAGATGGGCTCCGGCAGCGTCCATTGCCGGTGAGGCGCGGCGCGATCGCGATCCTGCCGGGGCTGCTGATCGCGGCGCCCGCCGTGGCGGCGGAGCGGGTGTGGAGCATCGGCAGTATCGAACGGGTGCGAGTGGAGGCGCCGGTCGAAGTGCGCATCGTCACCGGCGCGGGCAATGGCGTGCGGGCGACGGCGTCCGACGCGGCGACCCTGGCGCGGCTGACGGTAGTGGCAAATGGCGACACGCTGCTGATCCGCCAGCCGCGCGGGGCCGCGCCTGCCACGGCGGACGATCGCGCCACCGTTACCGTCTCCACCCCCAGGCTCGCGGCCGTGGCATTGTATAGCGCGGCGACGGTGGCGGTGGATGCGATGCGCGGCGACCGGATCGACCTGTCCGTCACCGAGGGCGGCACGCTCACGATCGAGCAGATCGACTCGCCGATGCTCGCCGCGACGCTGGTCGGCGATGGCGCGATGACGCTTGCCGGGCGCGCCGGCGACGTTCGCCTGATCGCCAACGGCCATGGCGTGCTCCACGCCGCCGGACTGGCGGTGGACCGCCTAGCGGTGCAGGCGCTCGATACGGCGGAGGTGACAGCTACCGCGCGCTTTGCCGCGAGCGTCAACGCCACCGGCACGTCGCTCGTCACCGTCACCTCTCCATCGCCCTGCACCGTACGGCGCAGCGGCGATGCGCAGGTGACGTGCGGACGCTGACGGCAGCGGTCGACACGCCCTATCCCTCGGCCACCGCCTGTTGTGATGCCTGCTCCACCCGCGCCCGTTCCGCGAGCATCAGCGTCGAGCTGGCCTTCGCCAGAACCTTCCCCCCGCCATCGAGCAAGCGCCCTTCGAAAAAGCAGGTGCGCCGTCCGCGCTGCTCCACCCACGCCTCGGCGATCACGAGGCCGGGGCGCGCGGGGGCGAAGAAGCTGACCTTCAGTTCAAGCGTCATCGGCACCACGCCGGAGCCCGCCATCGCGATCGCGGCATGCGCCATCGCCGCGTCGATCCAGCCGGTGACGAAACCGCCCTGCACGACCCCGCCCGAATGACACATATGCGCACCGGCATGATATTCCAGCCGCGCGCGACCGAGCGGATCCATCTCGATCACCCGGACCAGCCCCAACGTGCGCGACAGGTCGTGCGTCTGCGTTTCCCCGGTCATCCCGCTCCCCCTGGCCGCCAAAGGAGAAACGTGGCGACCGTCGACGGCGCTGTCAAAGCCGGCGGCGAATCGCCCCGGTATCCGGGCCGAGCGTCACGCGCTCTCCGGCCCCAGCGTCGCATCCACATCGCGGGGGCGGATGAAGCGTGTCAGCGTCGCGCCGCCGGCCACCACCTGCGCCCAATCGTCGACCGCGAACGTCAATTCCGCGAGCGTGGCGGTGGGATATTTCTCCTCCACACAGTCGCGAAGCGTGCCGGGCTCGTCGGGGGCGAGCAACAGCACCAGATCCTCCAGCCCCGGATTGTGCCCGACCAGCAGCAGGGAGGCGATGGAGGCGGGGCATTCGTGGATGATGTCGAGCAGGCTGGCCGCCGAGGCGAGATACAGCCGCTTGTCCCATTCGGGGGACAGCGCGCCATAACCCTGGCCGACGTCTTCGAGCGTTTCCTGCACCCGTACCGCCGGAGACGCGAGCACCCGATCGAAGCGCAACCCGATCGACCGCAAATGCCGCCCCATCGTCGTGGCGGCACGCCGCCCCTTGGGGTTGAGCGGGCGATCGAAATCGCGCGCGACGGGATCGTCCCAGCCCGATTTGGCGTGGCGCAGCAGCGTCAGCGTCTTCACCGGTGCTGATCTCCGTTAGCCTTGGTCGATGTGCGCCTCATGCCCGATCGCGGTCGCCGAGGAAAGGCGGCTGCGCACTCGATCGACCGCTTCGTCGAGCGGAAGGCGCACGATCGGGACACCCGGCGGAAAGGCATCGAGCAGCCGCGACGGCATCGCCGCCGACAGCAGCACGAACAGGCCGGCATCGTCGCCGCGGCGAATCAGCCGGCCGAACGCCTGCGCCAGCCGCGCGCGCACGATCCGGTCGTCATAGCCTCTGCCGCCGCCGTGATCCTCGGCGGCCAGCCGCCGCGCGGCATGCAGCACCGTCGGCTTCGGCCAGGGAACGCCCTCCATCACCACCAGGCGAAGCGAGTGACCGGGCACATCGACCCCGTCGCGCAGCGCGTCGGTGCCGAACAGGCTGGCATGCGAATCGTCGCGGAAGATATCGACCAGCGTGCCGGTATCGACCGGATCGACATGCTGGGCATGAAGCGGCAGGCCGGCGCGGGCGAGCCGATCGGCGACCCGCGCATGCACCGCGCGCAGCCGGCGGATCGCGGTGAACAGCCCCAGCGCGCCACCCGCGCTCGCCTCGATCAACCGCGCATAGGCGGTGGCCAGCGCGGCGATATCGCCGCGCTTCACGTCGGTGACGATCAACACTTCGGCATGCTGCGCATAGTCGAACGGGCTCGCCACGCTGAACCGTCCCGGCGGGCGGGGCAGATGCGGAGCGCCGACGCGGGCTTCGGCAATGTCCCAGTCCCCACCGGCCGTCAGCGTCGCGGAGGTGATCAGCGCGCCATGCGCCGGTTTCAGCACCGTTTCGGCGAATGGCACGGTGGGATCGAGCCACCGCCGGTGCAGCCCCATGTCGAACTCGCGGCCCTCGATTCGATCGACCGCCAGCCAGTCGACGAAGCGTGGATCCGCCGGGCCGCCGACCCGCGCCAGCAGCGCCAGCCAGCCGGCGACCGTCCCCGCGCGCCACCCCAGCGAAGCGATCGCACCTTCGATGCGGGCGCGGGCGGGGCCGTCCATCCAGTCCGGCGCGTCCGCCAACACCGCCTCCAGCCGCTTGCCCAGCGCCACCATCGGTCGCACGAGCGTGTCGAGCGCGTGCGCGGCGGGGGCCGCCGCCTCGATCAGCGCAGGGGTCGGTTCGGCCAGTTCGGTCTCAAGCCCATAGCCCGCCTCCGCCCCCTGTTCGGCGCGTGCATAAGCGAGCCCGCGTACCGCGGCGAGCAGCGTCTCGATCGCGCCGAACGGCGCCCCTTCCGCGATCCGCGCCAGCCAGCCTTCGGCGGCGAGCGATGTGGCGGCGGCCGCGATCTCGCCGATCGCCCGCCCACCCTGCTCGTCATAGCTGGCGACATCCGACAGCCGCGCCTGCAATCCACGCCGCCGCCCGCGGGCGCTGCCCTCCGGCCCGATGATCCAGCGGCGCAGCTCGATCGTCTCCTGCCCGGTCAGCGCGGTGCCGAACATCGCGTCGGCGGCATCGAAGACATGATGCCCCTCGTCGAAGACATAGCGCGTCGGGCGCGTCGACAGCTCACGGCCGCGCGCCGCATTGACCATCACCAGCGCGTGATTGGCGATCACCAGATCGGCCTCCGCCGAGGCTCGCGCCGCACGCTCGATGAAGCATTTGCGATAATGCGGGCAGCCGGCATAGACGCATTCGCCGCGCCGGTCGGTCAACGCCGTGCTGCCGTTGCGGCGGAACAGCGTCGTTAACCAGCCCGGCAGATCGCCGCCCACCATGTCACCATCGTCGGTATAGGCCGCCCAGCGCGCCACCAGATGCGCGAGGATCGCGGCGCGCCCCGCGAAACCGCCCTGCAAGGCGTCTTCGAGGTTCAGCAGGCACAGATAATTCTCCCGCCCCTTGCGGGTGACCACCCGCGCCTTGCGGATCGCGCGATCGGGATGGAGCCGGGTCGTTTCATACCCCAGCTGGCGCTGCAGCGCCTTCGTATAAGTTGAGATCCACACCGCGCCGCCCGCCTGCTCGGCCCATAAGGAAGCCGGCGCCAGATAGCCCAGCGTCTTGCCGATCCCGGTGCCCGCCTCCGCCAGCATCAGGTTGGGCGTGTCACGCGCCAACCGCGGGGCGAAGGCGGCGGTGGCGGCACTGGCATAGGCGCGCTGCCCGCTCCGCGCCTCCGCGCCCTGCCCGGTCAGCCGGTCGAGCCGCTCCAGCACGGCATTGTCCTCCAGCGTCACCGTCCTGGGCGCGGGGCGCGGCGCGCTTTCGCTCCATTCCGGCAAGCGCGCGAACAGCCAGCGCTCGTTGGTCGCCGGCTTGGCGAGCCGCGACGCGATCAGCGGCGCCCATGCCCAGCGCGCCCGCGACAGCGATTGTGCGGCGGTCCACGCTCCCTCCCGCTCCGGCCAGTCGCCGTCGGTGACGGACAGCAACCGCTCGGCCGCCGCCAGCAGGAACAGGGCGACGTCCGCGTCGCGGCCCGGCACAGCGAGACCGCAGGCCTGCGCCAGCCCCTTGGGCGTCGGTACCATGAACCGCGCCGGATGGAGGAAGGCGAACAGCTCTAGCACGTCAAGCCCCGAGAGATCGCCATAGCCCAGCCGCTGGCCGATCAGCGGGGCATTGAGCAGGATCGCGGGCGTATCCGCCGCCAGCCGGATCGCCTCGCCGCGCGACAGCGCGCGAGTCTCCCCGTCGCGAGCCATCCAGATGCCCGAATGACTGGCATGAAGCGCGGGATAGGACAGGGCGGACACCCGACGCAGGTGGCCCCGCCGGTACGGCTTGGCAACCACCCACCCGCTGTCGCTATCGCTTCGCATCTGCAAAGAAGGAGGTGGATTCCCGTCAAGCCGTGTGCTTTAGCCAGCGCGACTCTTTCTTTGACCCTATCACTGCTGGGAGATCGGCCCCGTGAACATCCACGAATATCAGGCCAAGGAGCTGCTCGCGAAGTTCGGCGTTCCCGTACCCGCCGGCTATGCCGCGATGAGCGTGGATGAGGCGGTCGCCGTCTCGAAGAAGCTGCCCGGGCCGCTGTACGTCGTCAAGGCGCAGATCCACGCCGGTGGCCGCGGCAAGGGCAAGTTCAAGGAACTGCCCGAGGGCAGCAAGGGCGGCGTCCGCCTCGCCAAGACCGAGGATGAGGTGCGTCACGCCGCGACCGAGATGCTCGGCAACACGCTGGTGACGATCCAGACGGGCGAGGCCGGCAAGCAGGTGAACCGCCTGTACGTCACCGACGGCGTCGACATCGCCAAGGAATTCTACCTCGCGCTGCTCGTCGATCGCGCCACCGGGCGCGTCGCCTTCGTCGTTTCGACCGAGGGCGGGATGGACATCGAAACCGTGGCGCACGACACGCCCGAGAAGATCCACACCTTTGACGTCGACCCCGCGACCGGTTTCCAGCCGCACCATGGCCGTGCGGTCGCGAATGCGCTGGGCCTGGAGGGCGATCTCGCCAAGCAGGCGCAGAGCCTGGCGGGCAAGGTGTACGACACGTTCCTGGGCACCGACGCCTCGCAGATCGAGATCAACCCGCTCGCCGTCACCGAGGACGACAAGCTGATGGTGCTCGATGCCAAGGTGGGCTTCGACGGCAATGCGATGTTCCGTCACAAGGATCTGATGGAACTGCGCGACGAGACCGAGGAGGATCCCGCCGAGCTGGAAGCGTCGAAATACGACCTCGCCTATATCAAGCTCGACGGTGACATCGGCTGCATGGTCAACGGCGCGGGCCTGGCGATGGCGACGATGGACATCATCAAGCTGAACGGCATGTTCCCGGCCAACTTCC
>NZ_JBELIE010000188.1:0-6036 GCF_042091075.1 Sphingomonas sp.
ACCTCCATATCGTCGGGCAGGCGCGGTTCGAGAAGCGGACGCGCCAGCGCGGGCAATACCGCTGTCAGCCGATTGTCAGTCATCGTCTCTCCGCCAATCGTATCGTGATTCAATCGACAGTGCGGTGCGCGACCGTGGCTGGCAAGGGTTTCAGATCGCTACCTTCCAATCCCAGCCGAGCGGATCGCCGTCCATCACTTCCACCCCAGCGGCGGTCAATTCGTCGCGGATCGCGTCGGAACGGGCGAAGTCCTTCGCCGCGCGTGCGGCGCGACGTTCGGCGAGGCGTGCCTCGATCGTGTCGACGTCGACCGTCGCCTCGATCGGCCGCACCCGCAGCGTGGCCCGGGTCAGCGAGGTCAGGTTCAGCCCCAGCGCCGCGTCGAACATCGCCAGCGCCTCGAGGCGATCCGCCGGGGATAGCCGCTTGTCGGCGAGCAGCGCGTCGAGCACCGGCAGCGCGCGGGGCGTGTTGAGATCGTCCGACAGGGCGGCGTCGAGCTGGGCATGATATCCCGATACGTCCGCGCCGCCGGGCGCTTCGGCGCGCGCGCGCAGTCCCTCCACCGCATGGGCCCAGCGCTTCAGCCGTACCTGTGCCGCGAACAGATTGTCCCACGAGAATTCCAGCTCGCTGCGATAATGCGCCTGAAGGCACATCACGCGATAGGAGAGGGGGTGGAAACCGCGATCGATCAACCGTTGCAGCGTGAGCGTGTCGCCGGACGACTTGCTCATCTTCCCGGTCCGATCGACCAGGAAGTTGTTGTGCATCCAAAAGGTCGCGCCGGTATCCCCGCACTCGCAATAGGCCTGGTTCTGCGCGATTTCGTTGGGATGGTGGATCTCGCGATGATCGATCCCGCCGGTGTGGATATCGAAGGACGCGCCCAGATAACGGCGGCTCATCACCGAACATTCGAGGTGCCAGCCCGGCGCGCCGCGCCCCCAGGGCGAATCCCACTCCATCTGGCGCGTCTCGCCCGGCGGCGTCGTGCGCCAGATCGCGAAGTCCTGCGGATGGCGCTTGCCCGCGACCGCGTCGATGCGGGCGTGCGCCGCATCGTCCGCCGCGCCCGCCAGTCGCCCGTAATCGGGCACCGTGGTCGTGTCGAAATACAGGCCGTCGTCAAGCTGATAGCAATGCCGCGCCGCGATCTTCTCGCCCCAGGCGATCATCTCCGCGACGTGATCGGTGGCCAGCGGCATGTGCGTCGGCGGCAGGATGTGCAGGTCGGCCAGATTCCGCTGGAACGCTTCGGTGTAATGGCGCGCGATCGCCCAGATATCCTGCCCGGTACGCTTCGCCGCGGCTTCCATCTTGTCGTCGCCGGCATCGGCATCGCTGGTCAAATGGCCGACATCGGTGATGTTGATGACATGCGTCACCGGCCAGCCCTTCCACCGCAGCGTGCGCGCCAGCGTGTCGGTAAACACATAGGCGCGCAGGTTCCCGATATGGGCATAGTGATAGACGGTCGGCCCGCAGGAATAGACGCGAACATTGTCGGGATCGATTGGCCGAAACGTCTCGATGCCACGGGACAGGCTGTTGAACAGGAGAAGCGGAGCGCCATGGGTCATGCCGCGCGTCATGCGGGGGCGGCGCGCCGGGTGCACGTCCCCGCACCCGGCGCGCCACCGCGATCAGATCAGCGCGCCAGCCCGATCACCGCATTGGCGGTATAGCCCGCCGCGACGCTGCCGGAGAAGGCGGGTGTCTGCTGGGCGATCTGCGCGCTGCTGTTGTCGCCGAACACATTGTCACTGCTGATCGATACGCGCGCGAAGTTGGTCGCCCCGTTCGCATAGGTGGCGGTGTCCGCATAGACCGCGCTGCACATCGCCGCCGGGATCGCCAGCTGCGAGATCAGCGCCGCATAACGCCCGCCCGTCGCGGTCGCCAGGGAGGAGAAGACCTCGAAATGGATGTGCGGATATCGCCCGTCATAGCATCCGGGCACGATCGTCGTGAAGGTGACCTGACCGTTGGCGTCGGTCACCCCGACCCCGCGCAGATAGCTTTCGCTCGGCAGATCGTAGAGCGAATATTGTCCCCGCGCATTGCAGTGCCACACATACACCGCATAGCCGGCGAGCGGCACGCAACTGCTGTTCACGTTCACCACCGTCAGCGTCAGCGTCAGCGGCACGCCGGCGGCGATCGCGGTGGACGTGCCCATGAAGCTCGACCGGATATCGCCGCGCACGATCCCGCTGACGGTCAGCGCGTTCGAGGTTAGTCCGCTCGACACATTGGTGCCGTCGGCGGGGTAGGGGCCGTTCGTTTCGGTCGGATCGGCGACGCAGCCGCTGACCGTGCTGGCGCCCGTGGCGGTGCTGGTGGCGGTCGGTGTCGGGGTGGGCGTCGGTGTTGCCGCCGCCGCGCTGGCCTCGCTCGTCGCGGCGACGCTGGCGTCGGAGCCGCCGCAACCTGCCACCAGCGCGGCGGTGCCCGCCCCGGCAAACCATTTCAAAGCACGCCGGCGTTCGATCAGCCCGCTCATCACCATCAGGTCATGCGCAAGGCCGCGATCATGGTCGTGCGCGCGGTCGTGAACGTCGGTATGTGGCTTCTGCATCGATGTAAGGTCCCCGTAGAAAACAGGGATTTGCTACGATCGATGCCGCATCTTTCGATGTCGGCGACCGATCGTCATATGTCCGTTTGTATCGGCCGGCCGGGGTTTGTGTCAGCGGGCGACCGGAAGCGTCACCGTCGCCACCGCGCCCGGCCCGTCGTCGCGGTTGCCGAGCGTGGCAGTGCCGCCATGGCGCTCGGCGATTGCACGGACGATCGCCAGGCCCAGGCCGGCTCCCCCGGTCGCGCGATTGCGCGACGGATCGCCGCGGACGAACGGTTCGAACAGCCGCTCGGCCTGACTCGGGTCGATACCCGGACCGCGATCAGCGATGGTGACGATCACCCGATCCGCCTCGACCCGCCACGACAGCATCGCGCTTTGGCCATAGCGCAGCGCATTGGCGATCAGATTGCCGAAGATGCGGCGGAGGGCGCTGGGATTGCCGCGAACCACGACGCGCGGCCCCGGCGTGACGCCGATCGCCTCGCCCTCGATCGCCATATCCTCTGCCAGGCTGTCGAGCAGGCTCGACAATTCCACCATCGTCTGGTCGAGCGTGCCGGCTTCGTCCCGAGAGAAGCGCAGCGTCTCGGCGATCATCGCGCGCATCTCGTCGATGTCCGCCACCGCCCGGTCGCGCGCCGCATCCGGCAATTGCTCGACCCAGAAGGCAAGGCGGCTGAGCGGCGTGCCAAGATCGTGGGCGATCGCGCCCAGCATGGCGGTGCGCGTTTCGGCGTGCCGCGCCAGCCGCGCATGCATGGTCGATACCGCGTGCGATAATTTGCGCACCTCTCGGCTGCCGGTTGGCAGCGGCGGCAGGGGCGCGCCGGTGCCGGCACGATCGGCGGCGGCAGCGAGCCGGGCGAGCGGGCGGGAGATCGCGCGCGCGAGCGCCCAGGCCGGGATCGACAGCAGCAAGGTGGCGATCAGCATCGCCAGCAAGGTGCGGAGATGCCAGTGCGTGAGCAGCGGCGCCGGCGGAGTGCGCACGATCCGCCACGTCGCGCCGTCACGCCATCCCACCGAGAAGGAACCGAACAGATCGCGCCCGCCAAAGCGTGGACGCAGTTCGGTGAAGGCGACGACGTTGCGCTCGTCGGTACGGAGCAGCGATGCCAGCCGCGCCCGCGTTCCGGGATCGTCGTGCTCGCGGTATCGCGCGGCAGGCGGCGCGGCGGCGCGCACCAGGACCAGTGGCTGCAGCGGTCGTTCGTCGATGCGGCGTAGCGGACGCCCGCGTTCCGCGTCGAGCGGGCGCTCGCGCCATATCTCCGGAGGGATCGACGAGCGCGGTTGCGGCATTTCCTTCAGCGCGGCCACCACCGCCTCCAGCGGGCGCGGCGGGACGATCGGCGGCGGCCCGCGGAAGGTGACGAGGAACAGGATCGCGATGGCGGCCTGCACGCTGACGATCACCAGCGCGAAGATCGGCCACGCGATCGAACGACCGCGGCGTATCACCCCGCCGCCCTCAGCGCCGGTCGACATCGCTGGTGAAGATATAGCCTTCGTTGCGGACGGTACGGATCAGCTCGTCGCCCCCGGCGGTATCGTCACGCGACAGCTTGCGGCGCAGGCGGCTGACCTGCACGTCGATCGCACGATCGAAATGCTCGGCATTGTGGCCGCGCGACAGATCGAGCAGCTGGTCGCGGGTCAATACGCGGCGCGGATGCTCGGCGAAGGCCAGCAGCAGCCGGAACTCGCCGTCGGATAGGTTGATAACGATCTGATCGGGATCGAACAGCTGCCGTCCGACCGGATCGAGCCGCCAGCCTGCGAAGCGCAGATAAGGGCGCGCATTGGCGGGCGCGACCGTCGGCAAGGCGCTCGCCTGGTTGCGCCGCAGCACGGAGCGGATGCGCGCGAGCAACTCGCGCGGGTTGGCGGGCTTGGCGATGTAATCGTCGGCGCCCATCTCCAGGCCGACGATGCGATCCACTTCCTCGCCGATCACCGACATGATGATCACCGCCGGCCCGGCGCGTCGATCCAGCGTGCGCAGGATCGACAGGCCATCCTCGCCGGGCATCATCACATCCAGCACGATCAGCGCATAATCGCCGCGCGCCATCGCCGCGCGCATCGCGGTGCCATCTTCGGCGACATCGACGATATAACCGTGCGAGGTGAGGAACGTGGCGGTCAGTTCGCGGATTCCGGGATCATCGTCGACGATCAGCAGTCGTGTGGCGAGATCCACATCGGGCTCCGTCAGGGGAGGGACCGCTATCGGTCGGGAAGGCGCGATCATATGCATCGCGCAGCATTGCGTTAATGACGTATCGCGCCGATTGCGGGGCTGCAATATTGGCTTTTCGCCGCTCGCTGTTGCCGGCGTGCAACAGTTTGGGCGCCGAACCTTTATAACCCCGTCCCCCCGACGGATCATTTCACCGCCGTTGCCGACGGACAAGGAGTAACGCGTGCCCCGGATCGCGATCGTTCAGACCAACACCGGAATCGACCCGAAGGAGAATGCCGCCGCGCTGGTGGCCGCGATCGGAGAAGCCGCGGCGGGCGGCGCGGCGATGGTGTTCACACCGGAGATGTCCGGGCTTCTGGATCGCGACCGTGCTCGCGCCGCGCCATCGCTGGTGAAGGAGAATGAGGATCGCACGCTGGTCGCCGTGCGTGAGGCTGCGGCGGCGCACGGAGTGTGGGTACAATTGGGCTCGCTGGCGTTGCGACGTACCGACCCGCGGATGGCCAATCGCAGTTTCGTGATCGATGCGGCCGGCAATATCCGTGCGCGCTACGACAAGATGCATCTGTTCGATGTCGATCTGCCCAGCGGCGAGAGCTGGCGCGAATCGGCGGCCTATGCCGGCGGGGATCGTCCGGTGGTGGTCAGCACGCCGGTCGGCCGGATGGGATTATCGATCTGTTACGATATGCGCTTCCCCGATTTGTATCGCGCGTTGAGCGATGCTGGGGCGGAGGTGTTGACGGTGCCGGCGGCATTCACCCGGCCCACCGGAGCGGCGCATTGGCATGTACTGCTGCGCGCGCGTGCGGTGGAGGCGGCGGCGTTCGTCGTCGCGGCGGCGCAAACCGGGATACACGCCGATGGCCGCGCCACCTTCGGGCATTCGCTGGTGGTCGATCCCTGGGGCGAAGTGCTGCTCGACATGGGCGAGGCGCCCGGCATCGGCTTTGCCGAGATCGACCCCGCGCGCCAGGCCGAGGTGCGTCAGCGTATCCCGGTGTTGCGCCACCGCCGCGTTATCCCCGCACCGATGGTGATCGCTTGACGGGCGGGTTGCGGTGCAGGCGGGGTGCTGCTAGAGGCGGTTCGTTCGGCGCGGGCCATGCCCGCCGCCGCTTTACCTGTTTGAACCCCAGTTCGAGTCGGAGTTAGTTCGTTTTATGCAGATCATCGTCCGCGACAATAACGTCGACCAGGCCCTGCGCGCGCTCAAGAAGAAGCTGCAGCGCGAGGGTGTGT
>NZ_JBELIE010000022.1:0-18760 GCF_042091075.1 Sphingomonas sp.
GATCGTGTAGACCCGGATTTGCAGGCACGCTTGTTCTTCGCGACCTATTTCGGCGCGGTGCGACTGTGGCTGGCGTTGGAATCGCCGACCCCGGCGGGCGGCATCGCGGACCTGCGGGCGATGTTCGACCTGCTTGTCGCGGGCCTCGCGGCGGCGCCGGCCCCCCACCGGCAGCCCGCCGACGCCTGACCGTCAGAGCCCGCGCGCGAAGTCGAGGATCTCATCGCCGAGCCTGCTGTCGGCCGTCCCGAGATGAAAGATCTGCGTATAGTGATTGTGCCCCGACAGCACATGGGCGCGCGGCATCGTGCCGTCCCGCATCAGGCGCGCGCGCAGCAGCTCGACGAATTCGCGATGATAACGGTCGGGATCATATTGCGCGCAGGTGACGAGCAGCGGCACCGCCGTCTCCTCGACTGCCGCCCTCGGCAACTGGCGTGATCGCTGCTCGGCATCCTCCGAAAAGTAGCGGAAGTGCGATGAACCCGGATCGGGCGGGAGATAGCCGTAGCTGCCGGACATCAGCACCGCACCGACGATCCCCGGCGTATCTCCGGCGAGTTGAAGATAGGTCGCGACGTTGACCGCGCCGGCCGACGCCCCCATCAGGACGATCCGCCCGGCATCGCCGCCATAGCCGGCCGCTTCCCGCTGCAGCCAGGCGATCGCGCGCGCCACATCCTCGCCCTGCGCCGGCCAGCGGTGCGCGGGGGCGAGCCGATAGGACATGCACACACCGATGAAGCCGTTGGCGGCAGCGAAGCGGCCGACATTGGCCTCGAACGGATCGTCCGGGCCGCCCTTTCCCCCCGCGACGTGCCCGCCGCCATGGACCCATAACATGATCGGCGCCGGCGAACCCGCGTCTCGGGGCGTGTAGATATCGAGCAGATGGCGCTCGTCGGGGCCATATCGCACGTCGACGGCCCGTGCCGGCACCCGCTCGGCCAGGCGCAGCAATGCCGCGCGGTACGTATCCCGGGCGCTTTCCAGAGCCACTCGACCCAGCGCGCGATGCAGATGCGCCGGCACCTCGTTCGTCTGATCACCCGTCCCCATCTTCCGCTCCTCTCTCCACACAAAATGGACATATACCATAAGCGGACGGATTGCATGTTTCGTCGGGAAAGCGCAAAGCATATCGTGAATGGGACGTGGGCCGTGACGGGAGTCGCGCGCCAATGCGAGGTGGAGAGGATGTTGGGCATGGCCAAAGACGTGGACGTGATCATTATCGGGTTCGGACCCGCGGGGGAGGTTGCCGCCTCGCTCATCAGCCAGGGCGGCCACCGCGTGCTCGCGATCGACAAGGCGCCGGCGCCCTATGGGCAGCGGCGCATGAGCGCGATCGATGGCGAGATCGCCCGCGTGCTTCAGCATGCCGCCGATCCTAAGGAGGCGATGAGCGACGCCATCCCATCCAAGTTTCTGTTGCAGTTCGGCGCCGACGGTGAGCCGCTGCCGACGGTGCGGCACGATTACAAGATCTGCGGACACTGGCGTTCGTACGCATCGCACCAGCCACATATCGAGGCAGCGATGGAGCGGCGCATCGCCGAGTCGCCGTCGGCCGAATATCGCTGGGGCTGGCGCGCGACCAGGATCACGCAGGACGCGGATGGCGCCGAGGTGACGATCGAATCGGCGGCCGACCCCGAACAGCGCGAAATCGTGCGGGCGCGCTACGTCCTCGGCTTCGACGGTGCGAGCAGCTTCGTGCGTGACGAGGTTGGCATCGAACTCGACGTGCTTCATCAGCACGACGACGAGTGGATCCTGACCGATTTCCAGGCCAAGCATCCGCTGCCGGAGATCGTGATGACGGCGCAGTTCCGGATGGATCCGGCGCGCCCGTGGTTCGCCTGTGCCAATGGCTCGACGAAATGCCGGACCGACATTCGCGTGATGCCCGGGGAGAACCTCAAGGAGGAGCTGGCCAACGAGGATCATGCGTTCGAGTTCATGGAGCAACATTTCGGGCTGACCCGTGACGACATCAGCATCATCCGCCGCGTGGGCTATCGCTTCCGCTCGCAGATCGCGCGCCGGTTCCGCAACGGCCGAGTCTTCATCGGCGGTGATGCCGCACATGCGATGCCGCCGTTCATGGCGCAGGGGGCGTGCAGCGCGATGCGCGACGCGGCCAATATCGCGTGGAAGATGCGACTGGTGCTGTCGGGCACCGCCGACGAATCGCTGCTGGACACGTACGAAGCGGAGCGGATCCCGCATTCCGCTTTCTTCGTCCACGGCTCGCTCGCGACGCTGCGCTTCGTCAGCGAGACCGACCCGGTGAAGGCAGCGGAACGCGACGCGGCGGTGCGCGGCGGGCATGTCAAGTTTCCCGACTTCCCGGGGCTCGAGCACGGCATCGTGTATCGCACCCCAACCGGGGAACTGGCGCCACACGCCGGCCGACTCGCGCCGCAGGGCATCGTGCGGATCAACGGCGAAGAAGGGTTGATCGATGATCTCGTCGGCTATGGGCCGCAGCTCATCAGCCGCCTGCCCGTCACCGACATCCTCGACGCGGAGCAACTCGCCCGCCTGAAGCAGCTCGGCACCCGGATCGTGCACGTGTCCGACGACGAGAGCGGCGACGCTGTGGATGTCGACGGAACGTATCGCGATGTCTGGGATGCGACCGGCGCCTCCACGCTGCTGTCGCGCCCCGACGTGTATCTGTTCGGGGTTGCCGACAGCGAGCGCGAGATCGGCGATCTGGTCGACGCATTCCTGCGCGCCGTCCCGCCGCCGGCCGCCGCGCATGCCGAGCCGGTTCCCGCCATGGCGTGAAAAAAAGCGCCGGCGCGGCCCCATAGCGGGCGGCCGCGCCGGCGCATTCATGTGCTGGCGTGTGCCGGCACGTACCGGCACACGCTGCGATACTCAGGCGGGCTTGTCAGCCATCAGCACGGTGCCGACCCATCCCTCCGGCGCGTACCCTTCGATGATCGGCTGCTTGCGGCTGATCAACCAGCGGCCGTCATCCATCCGCTTGAACGAATCCCTCGTGCGGCCCCAATGATCGGGACGCGCCAGATCGGTGTAGACGATCGCGAAGCAATCGGCCTCCGCCGTCGTCGCGCTGGTGAAGGTGATGTGGATCGTCGTGATGTGGTGGCGGATGAAATTGGGCTCCTGTCCGTTCACCACCTTGTGGATCTCGCTGATCGGAACGGCCGGGCCGCCGGGCAGCACGAACTCGCCATCGGGCGTGAACAGCACCGCCATGCCGGCGAAGTCCGCCTTTTCCACCGCCATATTGGCATAGGCGTAGACGAGTTCGGTGATCTCCGATCGGGCGACCGCGCGCTCGATGCCGGTCAGGTATGTATCGGTCATAGGCAAAGATCCTCTCCTGCTACGGTCCTGGGTAATGTAATGTCCGATAGCGCTCGCACGCGACGGACGCAACGTGCCATCGAATGGGACAGCCGCCTTGTCACTTTAGAGGAATTGCCAAAATCCCGCGGAACATCGCTTGACACTCCTTATGCTATATCACATAGCTTTCCTAGGCGTATAAACGTCGTGTCACGCCGTGGTGCGCGACCATAAGAGAGAGAGGGGATGGCGTATGAAACGTGCAACCTTTGCAGCTATTCTGTTGGGCGGTGCGGCATTCCTGCCATCGACCGCCTGGTCGCAGACGGCACCGGCCGAGGGAAGCCAGAGCCTCGATCCGGCGGCATCAACCCCCGCGGTTCCTGCGGCAGGGACGCCGACCACCACACCGCCCGCAGCCGTCACGCCCGCTTCCCCGCAGGGTGACAGCGGCCTTGCCGACATCATCGTCACCGCGCAACGCACCGCCAGCACGGCGCAGCGCACCGCCGTCGCGCTGGACGTGATCGCGCCCGAAGCGGTGCAGCAGATCACCGAACCGCAATCGCTGACGAAGCTGGCCCCCGGCGTGCAATTCGGTAACGCGGGCGGCGCGTCGCCGGTCTTCTACGTTCGCGGCGTGGGCACGATCACCAGCCTGCCGTTCATCGATTCCGCGGTCGCCATCAACTTCGATGAGGTCTATCTCGGCCGTGCGACGTCGGCGTTCGGGCTCTATTACGATCTTGACCGCATCGAGGTGCTGAAGGGGCCGCAGGGGACGCTGTACGGGCGCAACGCGACCGGCGGCGCGATCAACATCGTACCGGCTCAGCCGCGCCTCGGTTTGAACGAGGTGAGCGGCACGATCAGCGTTGGCAATTACGAAGCGGCCAATGCGCAGGCGGCGGTGAACGTCGCGGTATCCGACAAGATCGCGCTGCGCGCATCCGGCATCGCCTACACCCACGCCGGCTATCAGACCGATGGCACCTATAGCGAGCGTGGCGCCGGTGGCCGTCTGCAGGCATTGTTCAAACCCAGCGAGGCGGTGTCGATCCGCCTCGCGGGCGATTACTTCCATCTCGGCGGAACGCTGTCCACCGGCGTGGTCCTGGGCAGCACCGATCCGCAGACCGGCGCCGTCGTCCCGTCGAACCTCGGCCCCGATGTCGGCCAGTTCGATCCGCGCACGGTGTCGTTTCTCAACTCCGCCTTCTCGACAACGGCCGGGGCGGCGATCGGCGCGTTGACGCAACGCCCCTATTCGAACAGCAACTTCTACGGCGTTTCCGCGCATGTCGACGCCGATCTCGGCGGGGCGAATCTCGCGATCGTCGGCGCATATCGCGGCGCCGACCTGGACTATGTCTCCAGCATCGGCTCATTCTCCTCCGGCGATCAGGAGAAGGACGATCAGTATAGCATCGAGGCGCGACTGAACGGCAAGGTCGGGCCATTCGACTGGCTCGTCGGCGGCCTTTATTTCAACGAGAAGGTGAATGCCGACGTCCAGGTCAACCAGATCGTCCTGGGCGTGAACCAGCGGCAGGATTTCCGCAACATCTCCTACGCCGGCTTCGGCAGCCTGAAGTGGAACCTGACCGACACGCTGCGGATCACCGGCGCGGGCCGCTATACGCAGGATATCAAGAAGTTCGACGGATCGGCATACACCGCCACGGCGATTTGCACCTCGCCGACGCGGCTTTGCCCGAACATTCGCCGCCTGCCGTCGGATGTCAGCAACCTGCCCGCGGTGCTGAACAGCCTGGGCTATGTCCAGTTCGCGCCGAACACGCCGTTCGTCGACGTGACCGGCACGTCGAACGTGATCTGGAGCGCGTCCAACCTTCCCGTCACCGGCCGGCAGGCCCCGAGCAAGTTCACCTATCGCGGCGCGATCGAATTCGAGCCGCGCCCCGAATCGCTGCTCTACGCCAGCGTCGAGACCGGCTATCGCTCGGGCGGTTTCTCCTTCTCCTCGATCGCGCCGCAATACGGGCCGGAGACGATCACCGCCTATACGATCGGCGCGAAGAACCGCTTCTTCGGCAACAAGCTGCAGCTGAACCTCGAAGGCTTCATCTGGAAATACAAGAATCAGCAGGTCACGCACATCGGGTTCTCGGCCGCGCGAAACGTGGAATATGTGACGGAGAATATCGGCCAGTCGACCAACAAGGGGTTCGAGGTCGACATGACCGCGCGCCCGCTGCGCAACACCACGCTGCATGCCGACGTCCAGTATCTCGACGCCCGCAACGACGATTTCGTGTTCACCGAAACCGATCCCAGCGCGCTGGCCGGCCTGCCGGCGGGAACGATCCCGTCCGTCACGAACTGCCCGCGCACGGTGGTGCCGAACACCGGGTTGTACCAGATCAATTGCTCCGGTCTGCGCGCGCAACGCTCGCCGACGTGGACGCTCAATCTGGGCGCGGAACAGGCGTTTGACCTCTCGTCGGACTATCGCCTGATCCTGGCCGGCAACACCCATTTCCAGACCAGCAGCATCGTCAATTTCGAGCGCCGGGCGTTCGGGATCCAGGACAGCTACTGGCTGTCGGACGCCTCGCTGACGCTGGCCGCGGCGGATGACAGCTGGAGCATCGGTGCGTTCGTCAACAACATCGAGGATACGCGGGTGAAGGGGATCACCAGTTATCTCGCCTCGACCGGGACGTATCAGGCCAATTACGCACCGCCGCGCACCTACGGCATGCGGCTGGGGTTCCGGATCAATTGATCGCGTTGGAACCAGCGCCTGTCGGACGTGGCATCGCATCGATGCCACGTCCAACGGCGTTGACCATCGGCAATAGAAAGCTATAGACAATAACGGTTTTGACGGAGGCCCGGATGGTCACCCATGTCGTGATCTTCACATGGCGCGACGGCGTGGCCAGCGACGTGATCGAGCGGCTGGCAGCCGCGCTGCAGGCGATGGCGCACGAGGTACGGCACCTGGCCGACATTCGCCATGGTCCGGACCTGCGCTTTCGCGACGGCAACGGCGATTATGGGCTGGTCGCGACCTTCGCCGACCATGCTGCCTGGCTCGCGTATCAGCAGCATCCGGCGCACAAGGCGTTCGTTCGCGATCATGTGACCCCGATCCAGGCACACCGCCGCACCATCCAGTTCTGACGCCCCACCGCCCCGTCACCCGATACGGAGACCGATCTCGTGGACCTGCCGACACCCGTCTACCGCCCTCCCTTCAATGTGACCCGCGCTAGCCATCTGGTTTCGCGTGTCAGCGATCTGGGGGCGAGCCGCGCCTTCTATTGCGACCTTCTCGGCCTCGTCGTCAGCGACGAAGATGCGAACACGCTGTGGCTGCGCGGGCTGGAAGAAGGATGCCATCACAGCATCGTGCTGAAACTCGGCGAGCCAGCGGTCGAGCGCGTCGGTCTGCGCGTGCTGACCGAGGAGGATCTCGATCTGCTCCAGGCGCATTTCGCCGCCGCCGGCTTTCCCACCGCCTGGGTCGAGGTCGCGCATCAGGGGCGCACGCTGCACACCACCGACCCGGCCGGGACCCCGCTCGAATTTTGCGCGACGATGGAGACGCGCCCCCGGCTGTTCGCGCATGCGGATCGCTACCACGGCGCCTGCGCCCTGCGGCTCGATCACTTCCAGATCGTCACCCAGGATGTGCGCCCCTGCCTCGATTTCTACAACAATATCGGCTTTCGGCTGACCGAATATGTGCTCGCGGACGACGAGCTGCAGATGATCTTCCTGCAGCGCAAGGGCAATCCGCACGACCTCGTCTTCGCGCGCCGCAACGGCCCGCGGCTCCACCACGTGGCATTGCAGGTGCCCGAAACGCATCACCTGATGCACGTCTGCGATCTGTTCGTTGTGGGCGAGCGGGAGGGGCAGATCGAGTTCGGTCCGGCACGCCACTTCAGCCCCGGGCTCGCACGCTTCCTCTACCTGCGCGACCCCGACGGGCATCGCGTCGAGCTGTTCCCCAGCCATTATCATACGATCGACATCGAGGATGAACCGATCGAATGGCAGGCGCCGGAGTTCAAGGTGGGCGGTTGGACGGTGCCACCCGATCGTTGGTGGAACGATACGATGGCGTTCGTCGAGACGGGCCGATGACGACCGTATCGGGCGCGGCCGCTGGCGGTCCGCCGCGATTGCTGGGCATGTCCGGCAGTCTGCGCGCCCAGGCCTATTCGACCACCATCCTCCAGGCGTTGGCCGAAACGGCGGCTGCCGCCGTCGACACGGCCGACATCGGCGCGCTACCGCACTTCGATCAGGATCTCTACGTTGACCCCCTGCCGCCGACAGTCGCGCGGCTACGGGCGCAGGTAGAGGCGGCCGACGGGCTGCTGATCGTCTCGCCTGAGTACAATCATGGCATCCCCGGAGTGCTCAAGAACGCCCTCGACTGGGCGTCACGACCGCACAATGCATCGCCTCTCTGCGGCAAGCCGGCGCTGATCATCACCTCATCCCTCGCCTTCACCGGGGGCGTGCGGGCGCAATATCAGATTCGCGAGACGCTCGTCTCCGCGCTGGCGCGGCCGGTCGCCTTCCCGGAGATCGTGATCGGTAATGTCGGCGACAAGATCGTCGAGGGCGCGCTGGTGCGCGCCGACGTCCTCGATGTCGCGCGCGCCGGCGTGGCCGCCTTGCTGGCGGAGATTGCCGCCCTCCGCGCCCGCGCCGGCTGATGCCGCTCAGGCGAGCAGCATCAACGCATCCAGCGCCACCGCGCCCTGCCCCTCGGGATAGACCAATACCGGGTTGATATCGATTTCGCGCACGCGCGGCTCGGCCCGCAGCAATCCGCCGACCGCCATCACGATGTCCGCCACCGCCCCGACATCAAGCGCGGGCGAGCCGCGATAGCCTGCCAGCAGCGCCGCTGCCTTCAGCCGGCCCAGTTCCGCCAGGATCGCCGCGCGTGGCAGATCGGCGGGCAGCAGCCGCACGTCGTGGTACAGTTCCGCCAGCACGCCGCCCATGCCGACCAGCACCACCGGCCCCCAGTCTGGGTCATTCCGGCCGCCGACGATCAGCTCGGTGCCGCGCGCGCCCATCCCCTCGATCAGCGCACCGTCGAGCCGGATCGTCGCGTCATAAGCCGCGACATTCGCAAACAGCCGATCCCACGCGGCGTCGAGCGCGGCTGCGTCGGCGATGTTGAGGATCACCCCGCCCGCATCGCTCTTGTGCGACAAGGCCGCCGCCTGCGCCTTCAAAACGACCGGATAGCCGATCGCCGCCGCCGCCGCGCGGGCCTGTTCGGCCGTCTCGGCGAATTGTCCGGCGGGAAAGCGGATACGCAGCGGCGCAAGCCATTGCTTGGCGCGATATTCGGGAACCACGCCGCCCTCGCCCGGCAGGTGGATGGCACCGCTAGGAATCGGCGGGGCCTCGTCCACGTCACTTTGCGCGGCGCCGGCGAGCCGTGCCACCGCGCGCAGCGCGCGATCGCCGGTCGGGAAATAGGCGACATTCAGCGCGCGCAGCGCGTCGATATAGCGTTCCGGAACCAGCGCACCCTCGTCCACGCCAGTGAAGATCACGGGCGTCGCGGGTCGCAGCTCTTCGATCGCGCGGATGATGAACGGGAATTTGCGATCGGCGATGCCCTCGTCGGTCTGGATGATCGACAGGACGATCGAGCCGATGCGGTCATCGCCCAGCAGCGCCGCGAACGCGCGGCCATATAGTTCGGGCTCGACCAATCCTTGTGCGGTCAGGTCGACCGGATTGGATACCGCCACGAAATCGGGCATCGCGGCCCGCAGCGCGGGGCATGAGGCGTCGGTGAACGGCGGAAGATCGAGCCCGACCTCCTCCGCGGTATCGAGCGCGAGCGCCTTGAACGCTCCCGATTCGGCGAAGATCGCGGTGCCGGGGCGCAGCGTGCCGTAACGCACCGCCAGCTCGAGCACGTCGCCATATTCCTCCAGATCGTGGCAGACGATCACCCCGGCGCGCGCCGCCAGCACGCGCATCACCTGGTGATCGCCCGCCATCGCGCCGGTGTGGGTGGCCGCGCTCTCGCGCGCGGCGGCGCTGCGGCCGGGGTGGAGCAGCACGACCGGCTTGCCGGCGGCCCGCGCACGCCGCGCCAGCGCCTGGAAGCGGCGGGGCTGCCGCAATTGCTCCGCCACGACGCCGATCACCTGCGTGTCGGGATCGTCGATCAGATAGTCGAAATAATCCTCCGCCCCGCTCTGTGCCTCGTTGCCGGTCGAAACATAATAGGACAGCGCCAGCCCCTTGGCGATCAGCGTGGTAGCGACCACCACCGCCATCGCACCCGACTGGCTGACCAGCCCGATCCGCGGCCCATCGCGCCTCTTCATCGGCGGCACGGTAACGAAGCTCAGTTCGATACCGTCGAGGAAGTTTATCATGCCAAGGCAGTTCGGCCCCATCAGCACCATGCCCGCATCGCGCGCGACCGCCGCGATCGCCTGCTGCTCGGCCAGCCCCGCCGCGCCGCCCTCGGCGAACCCGGCGGAGAAGATGATCGCACCGCCCACGCCGCGCGCGGCCAGCGCGCGCACCGTTTCCAGCACCGCATCGCGCGGGATCGCCAGTACCGCGACGTCCACTCCCTCGGGCAGGTCCGCCACCGACGCCAGACACGCCCGTCCCGCGATCTCGGCGCGACGCGGATTGATGAGGTGGATTGTCCCCGCATAGCCCTGCCGCTCCAGATTGGCGAGCAACTGGTAGCCGAGTGCACCGGGCGACGCGGATGCGCCGACGATCGCGACCGACGCGGGACGCAGCAGCCGCGCGATCGTCTCACGGGCGGGTGAGGCAGACAGGTCTGAAGTCATTCCGATACTCGTTCGGTGAGGCAGCAGCGGTGGCGCGGGTCAGCGCGCCGAATTCTGTTTCGCCAGGTCGTAAGCGCCGAGGCCCGGCTTGTAGCTCTTCTCGTCGATGAACTGCCGGATGCCTTCCTTCCGGCCCTCATTGTCGAACGAGTTCGCGGCCTCCTGCGCGCGGATCAGGTAATCCTCCGCATTGTCGTAGGTCATCTCGCGCACGCGGCGGATCGCGTCCTTGGTCGCCTTCAACGCGATCGGATTCTTCTTGAGCAGCACCTGCGTCATCGCTGTCACGCGGTCTTTCAGGTCGGCGAGCGGCACCGCCTCGTTGACGAGCCCCCATGCCGCCGCAGTGGCGCCATCGACATTCTCGCCCATCATGGCGTGGTACATCGCGTTGCGGAACGACATCAGCTCGGTTGCGATCTTGGTCGCACCGCCGCCCGGCAGGATACCCCAGTTGATCTCCGACAATCCGAACTGCGCCTCGTTCGCCGCGACGGCGAGGTCGCAGGCGAACAGCGGGCCGTATCCGCCGCCGAAGCACCAGCCGTTGACCATCGCGATCGTCGGCTTCTGATACCAGCGCAGCCGCCGCCACCAGCCATAGGATTCGCGCTGCGCCTGCCGCGTCGCGCCCAGTCCGCGCGCTTCGGTCTCGCGGAAATATTCCTTGAGATCCATCCCGGCGGACCACGCCGTCCCCTCACCCGACAGCACCAGCACCCCGACGTCGTCGCGGAATTCGAGCTGCGCGAGCACCGCATCCATTTCCTGGTTGAGCGTCGGCGACATGCAGTTGCGCTTGTCCGCCCGGTTGAAGCGCACCCAGGCAACGCGGTCGACAACATCGTAGGCGACGGTGCCCTTCGGGCTGGTATCAGTCATAGCGTATATCCTCGATCAGATGGGGTAATGGCCGGGCTGGGTCTCGATCGTGATCCAGCGCAGCTCGGTAAAGGCGTCGATCCCGGCCTTGCCGCCGAAGCGGCCGTAACCGGAGGCCTTGACGCCGCCGAAGGGCATCTGCGCTTCGTCATGCACGGTCGGCCCGTTGACGTGGCAGATGCCGGACTTGATCCGCCGCGCGACGCGCAGTCCGCGCGCGGTATCGCGGGTGAACACGCTCGCCGACAAGCCGTAGTCGGTGTCATTCGCGAGCGCGATCGCCTGTTCCTCGTCGCGCGCGCGGACCATCGCGACAACCGGACCAAAGCTCTCCTCGCGGAACAGCTTCATGTCCGGGGTCACGCCATCGACGACATGCGGCGGCATCAGTACGCCGTCCGCCTCGCCGCCACTCAACAGCGTCGCGCCGGCGGCGATGGCATCCGCGACAAGGCCGCGAACGTGATCGACGGTCCGGCCGTCCACCACCGCCCCTAGCGGCGCCTCGCCCTTGCGCGGATCGCCGACCGTCATCGTCGCGACCTTCGCGCGGAGGCGATCGGCGAACTCGTCCGCGATCGCGTCCACCACGATGATCCGCTCGGTCGACATGCAGATCTGGCCCTGGTTCATGAACGCCCCGAACGCCGCAGCCTTCACCGCCTCGTCGAGGTCGGCGTCCTCCAGCACCAGCAACGGCGCCTTCCCGCCCAGTTCGAGGAGGCACGGTTTCAGATGCTCGGCCGCACGCTTCGCGATGATCCGACCGACCTGCGTGGAGCCGGTGAAGTTGATCCGACGCACTGCCGGGTGATCGATCAGCGCGCCGACCACCTCGGGCGCGTCGTCAGGCGCGTTGGTGACAAGCGACACCGCGCCATCGGGCAGCCCGGCATCGGCGAAGGCGCCGGCGATCTCGGCATGCGTCTGCGGACACATTTCGCTCGCCTTGAAGACGACGGTATTGCCGCACGCGAGCGGCATCGCGATCGCGCGTACCGCCAGAATGATCGGCGCGTTCCACGGCGCGATCCCCAGGATCACGCCGACCGGCTCGCGCAATGCCATCGCGATGCAGCCGGGCTTGTCCGACGGGATCACCTCGCCGCCGATCTGGGTGGTCATCGCCGCCGCCTCGCGGATGATGCCCGCGGCGAGCGAGAGATTGAACCGCGCCCACCCTTCGGTGGCGCCGATCTCCTCCTGCATCGCCGCGATCAGCCGGTCGCCGCGCGCAATCAGCGCGTCCGCCGCGGCATTCAACGCGGCACGTCGCGCCCCCGGCCCAAGCACCGACCAGGCGGCAAAGGCGCGCTCCGCCGCCGCCGCCGCACCGATGGCATCCGCGACGCGCATCGCGGGCGCGGAGGAGGCGACCTCCCCCGTCATTGGATTCAAACGTTCGAACGATCGATCGGTCAACCGCCCCTCCCCAAGTGTTATGAGATATAGCTATAACAGCAGAATTGTCATTGTCGATGGCAATCGGCAATATTGCGCAATGGATTCAGCCGAACACGCCAGCGCACCCGCCGGCATCATCAACCCGCTCGAGGAGCGACTGGGCTATCAATTGCGGCGCGCGTCGACCGTCATGCAGGCCGACCTGACGAAGGCGCTATCCGGCCTGTCGCTGCGACCGCACGAAGCCTCGGCATTGCTGCTGATCGAAAAGAACCCGGGAATCACGCAGAGCGAGATCGGCCGGTCGCTGGGGATCAAGCGCGCCAACATGGCACCGATCGCGGCCATGCTGTCGAATCGGCACCTGGTCGAACGCTCGCGTTTCGATGGTCGGTCGCAGGGATTGCGGCTGTCGCCGGAGGGCGAAGCGCTCGCGCATACGGTGCACAAGCGGATGAACGTGCACGAGGCGCGTTTCCTTCCCGAACTGTCACCCTCCGAACGCGTCGCGCTGACGAGCGCGATCGCGAAAGTGTGGGCGGACGAGGACTGAACCGCGTCAGGCCGCTCGCCGCTCGGATGCGGCGGCGGGCGCGTCGGGCGGGGGCAGCTGGCGCAGGAAATCGTCGACCAGCGCCGGCACGTCGCTGTCGCCGGTCGCGATCCCGAACAGATAGAAGTCGGCGCGCGCCAGAAACGCCGATGCGCCGGTCTCCTCGAAGAAGGCGCGGTACGTGCCTTCCACATCCGCCAGAACAGCCGCCTCGGCGTCCCCGATATGGAGCACATGGATGCCGAGATCGGCGAGCCGCGCCATCCGCTCCTCGCCCAGCATCCCGGCCAGCGGCAGCCGGCTCACCAACTGCCCGCCGAACCCGATCAGATCGTCCACCAGCGCTTCGCGCCCGCCCTGACCGACGACGCCCTGCGGCGCCAAACTGCCCGCAAGCGACGCAAGCCCGCCGTCCGGCGCGCGGCGGACGACCCCCGCCACAAGGCCGGGGAAGGGCGGAAACTTGACATGGCCGGCGCGGACGGCCGCGTCCCGCGCCGCCGCTTCGGCCGGATCGGTGATGTTCACCGCGCGCAGCATCGCGAGCGAACCGTGAACGAAGAAGGAGGCGTGCGGCAGCCGCTCGGGCTCGTAACTGTCGAGCAGCGATTCGTCCGTCGCACCCGACAGCACCAGCCGCAATTTCCACGCGATGTTGATCGCATCGCGCATCGCCGAACAAGCGCCCTGCCCCATGAACGGCGGCATCGCATGCGCGGCGTCGCCGCCGATGAAGACGCGCCCGGCACGGAAGCGACGCGCGATCTGCGAGCGGAAACGATAGCCGACACGCCGCGTCATCACGATGTCTTCGCGCGTCAGCCCGAACTTCTCTTCCATGAAGGCATAGCCCTGGTCCCTGTCGGCGACCATCGCATCGAGATCCTCGCCCGGCATCACCCGCATGTCCGTCCGGCAACGATTGAGACCGTTCGATCCGCCGAACCACGGGCGCTTGGGGTCCATACGGAACTGCGCCGTCATCGCGATCGCGGGCAGTGGGCGGAGCGCGTTGAAATCGGTGAGGATCCAGCGATCGTCATGCTCGTGCAGCACATCCAGATCGATCCCCACCGCGCCGCGCACGAAGCTGCTCGCGCCGTCGAAACCCAACAGATAGCGTGCGCGAACCGTCTCCGTTTGGGCGGGATCGGCGACCGACGCGATCTCGGCAGTGACGCCGTCATCGTCCTGCGCGATACGGATCGCGCGCCAGCCCCAGCGGAATTCGGCGGACGGGCATTGCGTGACGCGCCGCTCCATCGCTTGCTCGATATGGGGCTGGTGAAGGTTATAGGCGCGCCAATTGCCCGACACGCGATAATCGAGGCTGATCTCGGGCAGCGGCTGATCCTGCGAGTCGAATTGAAGCAGGACCTTGGACGCGATCGCCTCGGCCATCGCCTCCTTCGGATCGGCCGCGTGCTGCAGGACACGGGCAATCTCGCCATCAAGCTGGCTCATCCGCGGCTCGCCATACGGGGCCGCGGCCTTGTCAATCGCCAGCACGCGGTGCCCCGCCTGCGCCAGCAGCGATGTCGCCACCTCGCCGCCGGGGCCGAATCCGATCACGAGCACTTCCACGTCGGTCGCCATCGCCTGTCGCTCTCCTTCGATCGCCGGGGCTGCCGCCCGCCCGGTCGATGCGCCATCATAATCACGCTAGGATTGTCATTCAATATAGCAATTTTTCGTGTCGACCGCTTGTCTGGCTCTGCCCGGTTCGTTATCCCTCATGACAGAAACGACCTGCCGCTACGGGCGGCGATGCGCGGGCGGACACGCCGCGCGACAGGAGAGAAGACAGCCATGACGGTGACGATCACGCGCGACCTCCGCTACGCCACGGTCGACGGCCAGCCGCTTCTCGCCGACCTCTACCGCCCGCAGGGCGCTGGCACCCCGCCGGTCTGTCTTTATATGCACGGCGGCGGCTTCCAGTTCGGATCGCGCGGCGACGACTCGGAGCAGCGGCTGGCGGCGATGGCCGGCCACGGGATCGCCGTGCTGTCGATCGACTATCGCCTCACCCCGGCCAAGTTCCCCGATCAGCTCCACGACGTGAAGGCGGCGGTACCCTGGTTGCGCGCCAACGCCGCCGAGCACGGCGTCGCGGGCGAGCGGATCGGCGCATGGGGCGCGTCGGCGGGGGCGATCCTGGCGGCGCTGGCGGGGCTGACGGGCGATCGCGACGACCTGGAGGGAGCGGTCGGCGATCACGCCGACCGTTCGAGCCGGGTGGATGCGGTCGTCACCTGGTTCGGCGTGTTCGACATGTTGTCGAGCGCGCTGCGCAGCGGGCTGGAAGCGCGGCTGATGCCGCACGAATTCAGCGCGACCTATCTCGGGGTTGGTGGACATGCCGATGTCGCGGGACTGGGCGAGGCGGCACGCGCGGCGAGCCCGCTCGACCTCGTCACCGGCAGCGCGCCGCCGTTCCTGATCGCGCACGGTGACCGCGACCGCATGGCACCGATGGCCGAGAGCCAGGCGCTGCATGACCGGCTGGTCCGTGCCGGGGCGCCATCATCGCTGCTGCTGGTCGGCGGCGCGGGACACGAGGGCGCGGCGTTCGAGGCGCCCGCCAATCTCGCGCTCACCGCGGCGTTTTTGAAGGTGCATCTGGGCGCGGCCTGATCCGCCGCGCCGCAGGTGCCGGACGGTCAGCCGAACAGGCCCGAATAGGTATCGCGCAGCGCCGCCTTCTGAATCTTGCCCATCGCGTTGCGCGGCAATTCGGGCACGAAGACCACACGCTTGGGCTGCTTGAAGCGTGCGAGGCGCCCGTCGATCGCGGTCAGCACCCCCGCCTCGTCCAGCGCCGGATCGCGGCTTTGCACCACCGCCACCACGCCCTCGCCGAAATCACGATGCGGCACGCCGATCACCGCGCTTTCCGCGATCCCGGCAACCTCGTCGAGCAGCGCCTCCACCTCCGCCGGATAGACGTTGAAGCCGCCCGAGATGATGAGATCCTTCGCCCGCCCGACGATGTGGACATAGCCGTCCGCATCGATCTTGCCGAGATCGCCGGTGATGAAGAACCCATCGGCGCGGAATTCCTGCGCGGTCTTCTCCGGCATCTGCCAATAGCCAGCGAAGACGTTCGGCCCGCGCACCTCGATCACGCCGACCGACTCGCCATCAAGCGGGGTGCCGCTCTCCGCATCCGCAATGCGGACTTCGACTCCCGGCAGCGGGAAACCCACGCTACCGGGCACCCGCGCCCCGTCATAGGGGTTGGAGGTGATCATGTTGGTCTCGGTCATGCCGTAGCGTTCGAGGATCGCATGGCCGGTCCGTTCCGAAAAGGCCCGGTGGGTCTCGGCGGAAAGCGGTGCCGATCCCGAGATGAACAGCCGCATCTCTGCCGCTGCCGCGCGGGTGAAGCGGGGGTCGTCGAGCAGGCGGGTATAGAAGGTCGGCACGCCCATCATCGTCGTCGCCTGCGGCATCAGACGCAGCAATTCCCCCACGTCGAACCGGGGCAGGAAGATCATCGCCGCACGCGCGCATATGATCGTGTTGGTCGCCACGAACAGGCCGTGGGTATGGAAGATCGGTAGCGCGTGCAGCAGGCGGTCGTCGGCAGTAAAGCGCCAATAATCACGCAACGTCAATGCGTTGCTCAACAGGTTCGCGTGGGTCAGCATCGCGCCCTTCGAACGCCCCGTGGTGCCCGAGGTGTAGAGGATCGCGGCCAGATCATCGCCCGCCCGGGCGACGTTCGCGAACGCGGCCGGGTGGCTGCGCGCCGCCTCGATCAGGCTGCCCGCCCCCGTCGCGTCAAGCGACAGGCAGTGCGCGACGCCAAGTTCGGTGTACAAGTCGTGCATCGCCGCCTCGTCCGCCGCACGGCAGACGAACACAGCGGGCCGCGCATCCGCCAGGAAATAGCGAACTTCGTCGGGCGTGTAGGCGGTATTGAGCGGCAGGAACACCGCACCCGCGCGCAACGCCGCCAGATAGACGAGCAGGGCCGGAACGCTCTTCTCCGCCTGCAAGGCGATGCGGTCCCCCGGCGTGACGCCGAGGGCGACGAACAGATTCGCCAGCCGACCGGCTTCGTCCCACGCCTGCGCATAGCTGCGCGAGGTGCCGTCCGGCAGGATCAGGAACGGGGTGTCGCCTGCGTCCGCAACGGCCGCGGCCATGACCTCCGTGATCGTCTCCGTCATACGCGCGTCAACTCCGTCTGGCTTGCTTGGCGCGCGCTGGCTTTGGCTGGCGCCCCCCATGTCACCGTCCCATCGGCGATAAAGGAGTCGCGGTTCGCCTCCAGCGTCGACAGGTCGTAAAGATAATTTACCATCAGCCCCAGGCTCGCACCAAGCCCGTGCGCGGACACGTCGCCCGCCGGGCACAGCCGTTCGAGCCGTGCGCCATTGCCAAGGTGGAAACGCGCGACCGGATCACGTGGCCGCCCCTTCCGATCCTTGGCATGCGTGAAATAGTCGACCGCGAGCGGCAGCACGCGGCTGTCCGCCGGCACCTGCCCGCCGGTCGCCTCGGCAAGGGCCTCGACCGCCTCTTCCCGCCCCGCGGCCGCCTGCTCGCGCACCCAGGGGCCGAAACCCGGCACGGGCGACAGCGTGACGAACTGCGACAGATTCGGCAGCTCGCGCAGCAGATCCTCGACCACCTGCTGGATCAGATGGTGCCCGAACGACACGCCCTGCAAGCCGCGCTGACAATTGCTGATCGAGTAGAACATCGCCGCCCGCGCGGCGCCCGGCGGAATGACGTCGCGATCGGGCGCGAGGATCGTCTGTATCGACGGCACGATCGCGGGCGTGAGCGCCACTTCGATAAAGATCAGCGGCTCGTCGAGCAGCGCCGGGTGAAAGAAGGCGTAGCAACGCCGATCCGCCGGCGCGAGCCGCTCGCGCAGGTCGCGCCACGATTCGATCGAGTGGACCGCTTCATAGCGGATGATCTTTTCAAGCAGATCGGCCGGGCTCGACCAGTCGATCCGCCGCATCACCAGAAAGCCGCGGTTGAACCACGAGCGGAAGAGGTGCAGCAGATCGTCGTCAAGTTGCTTGAGGTCGGGTCGCCGCGGCAGCACGTCCAGCACGTCCTCTCGCAGCCGCACCAGCGCGGCAGTGCCCAGCGGCGCCTGGTTGATACGACGGAACAGCTCCTGACGCGGCGCTTCGGACAGGCTGGCCAGTCGGTTCGCGGCTTCGGGCCCAGGATTATCCAGATACGCCTCGCAGGCGCGCCTCAACGCCGCCTCATCGGGGCCGAACGCCTCCGCGAGCACCGTCAGCATCTCTTCGCGCTGCGCGTCCGGCAAGCTGCTATAACCCTGGATAAACGACGCCGGGAGCGCGGTGCCCGCGGCATGCGCACGCTCCGACAGCAACCGGCGCGCGCTAAGCTCCAACTGTTCGACGGCATGTTGCCCCGGCACGACGCGATCGCCGCCGCTGCCGTCGGGACGCCATCCGCCGAAGCGCCGCGCCGAGCGCACGAGAGAATCGAGGAAGGCGCGCATCGATCGCGCCTGGGAGGGCGACAGGTCGGTCATCGGTCGTGCCTCGCGCTGCGTGAAGTCATGCGTAGCATGTTCGCTCCTCTAACCCTGCCTCGCCACCCCTGCCCCGTTACCTCAGTTCCGGGCCAGACGGGCACCGCCGCTCGCCCGCGCGGCGATCGTTACGGCCGGCGCTGGTCGGCCGCGACAATGCGGTTGGTGACCTTGCCGACCTTGCCGATTTCCACTTCGACGACATCGCCAGGCTTCATGAACAACGGCGGC
>NZ_JBELIE010000022.1:18770-29882 GCF_042091075.1 Sphingomonas sp.
GTGCGTGCGTGCCCGACGCCCGATGGCGTGCCGCTGGCGATGATGTCGCCGGGGAACAGCGTCATGATCTCGCTGAGGTAGGAGATCACCCGGCCGATCGGAAAGATCAGGTCAGCGGTATTCGACGATTGCATCGTCTCGCCGTTCAATCGGCATTCGACCGACAGGCCGTCGGCGGGATCGCCGACCTCGTCCGCGGTGACGATCGCGCCAAGCACGCCCGAACGGTCCATGTTCTTGCCGGTGGTCCATTGCGGCGTGTGCCGCTGATAGGTGCGCGCGCTGACATCATTGAACGGCGCGTAGCCGAACACGCCCGCCAGGCCCGCCGCATCGTCCACCCCGGCCATCTCGCGCCCGATGACGACGCCCAGTTCCGCCTCCCAGTCGAGCTTGACGTCGAGCGCCGGAATATCGGCGCCATCCTCCACCAGCGAGCGCGTCCAGCGGCCGAACGTGGTGGGATATTCGGGCAGCGCATGCCCCCCCTCGGCGGCATGCGCCCGATAGTTCAGCCCGATGCAGATCACCCGCGCGCCCGACCATGCGGGCGGCCGCTGCTCCACGGACGCGAGCGGGAGCGCGCTGTCACCGCTGGCGCGGGCGTTCGCCTCGGGATCGCGGAAGAACGCCTCGGCCGGTGCCAGCGGCACGCATGCGTCGCCCTCCACGCGAGCGATCCATGTTTGCCCGTCCTTCAGGATACCGATCAGTTTCATTCGATGTTCTTTCCTTGCGGCGTGGACGCGGCGCGGGATCGCGCCAATCGTCACGCGCCCTCACCTCAGTCCAGCACGACCTTGCCATGAAACTCGACGCCGTGATCGCGCATCAGCTTGTCACGCATGCCGTCATCCACGATCCCGGGCAGCCTGGAGACCGCCTCGAAGAAGCGTTCGTGCCCCGCGGGGGCGTTCATCGAGATCATGCGCGCGACGCGATCCGAATTGTTGACGAAGCTGTGGCGGCAACCACGCGGGGCATAGGCGCTCGCGCCTGCCCCTACCCGCCGCGCCTCGTCTCCGATCACCACGTCAATCTCGCCCTCCAGGACGAACCACCATTCGTCCTCTTCCGCCTGATGGTGATCGGGCGCGCCGAAGCCCGGCGACAGCTCGACGAGGAAGATCACGAACTGGCCGCCCGATTCCTCCCCGCTCAGCAACACCCTGGTGCGCTGGCCGGAAAAGTCGATCGCGGCGGCATCGTCGGGGGACGACAACAGCCTTGGCGTCTGCGGCATCCGCCCGAACGCCGCGCGCAGATCGCGCATGTCCTGAAAGGCGTGAATGTCGGCGTCGACGCGGTCGACCGGGGCGTTCACGCGAGTGTTGATATCCATCCTGACATCCCCCTGGCCGAAATGTGCGTCACCATCACCGTTGCCGGCTCAGCGAGCGGTGACCGTTCCCGCCTTCGAGAAGTCGATCTGAACGTCGCCATAGGGATTGGGGACGGACTCGGTGCCCATGTCCGCGGGAATCGATATTTCCAGGATCTCGACGCCTTCCGGGGCGCCGGCCTCGATATGGATCGTCCCGCCGGGGATCATCATCGAATCGCCCGCCTCCAGCCGCACGATATGATCGGGGCTGAATGCGATCGTGATCGCACCGTCGATGCAGTAAAGGAACTGCATATCGCAGCGATGGAGGTGCCAGCCGGTGCTCTCGTTCGCGGTGCCCGCATGGAGCACCTGCGCACGCATCTCGCCGTTGGTGGCCTCCGTCACGCCAAGCTCGCGGTAACGCACCCATGAGCGGCGGCCGGGGATGAAATGCGGTGCGTTGCCCTTTGACACCACCACGCGCTTGCCCGGGGTGGCATTGTCGGTGGCGACGTTCGGCTTCTCGATGGTGAAGATGCCGCTGTCGGCGGTCGCGCCGGTACGCGATGCATCGGGTGCGAGTACGGTCATGATCCTCTGCCTTCCTGTATCTCAGATCTCGTAAACCCGTTTGGGCGTCTGATGAATGAAGCCGCCGCCCTCGCCGACGATGAACCCGTCGCACAGCGTGGCCAGCGTCGATCCGGCGATGAACGCGGGGTGGATCGCGATATTGGCCTGCGCGGGCAGCGCCATCGTCTCGTCGCTGCGGATCAACGGGCGCTCGACCGTGTCGTACCCCTGCCCGTGCGAATAGAGCCGCCGCTCGGGCGCGCTCCCATGCGAGACGAGGAAGGCGTTGACCTCGCGGAAGATGTCCGCCGGCATCGCACCGGGCACGCTCAGCCGCGCCGAGAGCGCCTGCGCCTCGACCGCCAGCGCGTGCGCGTCATGCACCTCCGCCGGCAACTTGCCAAAGCTCACCATCCGGCCAAGCTCGGTCCACTGGCCGCCAAGGCCGTTGCTCTCCAGCAGCACGTTCATATGATCGCCGCGCCGCATGGTACGCCCCTGCACCGCGCGATAGCCGAAGAACGCCGGCTGACCGATCGGCGCCGACACCGCGATATACACGCCACGATCGGCCCCCAGCAGCTGCAACTGGTGATCGATGAAGGCATTGATCTGGAAATCGCGCATCCCCGGCTCGATCCAATCGAGCAGCTTTTCGAACACCTGATCCTGGATCGCGGCGGTCGCCCGGATCAGCGCCAGTTCCTCGGCGCTCTTGTGCGCCTTCATCGCGTCGAACGCATCGGTTTCGTCGGAGAAGGCAACGCGGCCCTCCGTGCGGTCGCTCAATCCGGTCATGAAGCCGTGCGGCAGGCCACCGGCGCCGACGATGCCGACATTCCTGTAGCCGCGATCGAGCAGCACCTGCGCCACGCTCTCCGCCGCCAGCCCGTGGGTATAATGCGCGTTGAACAACGCCCAGTTGGTGACGAGTTCACCGATGCCCGGCCGGTTGGGATCGCGATCGTCGAGTCGGCGCGTTTCGCCCTGCGCGCCGTGATCGATCAGCGTCATGTGATCGTCGACATGGAAGATGACGTAACGCGGATATCCCGGCGGCACGTCGGTCAGCCAGCGGACATTGCCGCCGATCTTCTCTTCATACCCCTGGACGACCAGCGCCTCCAGGCCACGATCGCGCAAATGGGTGCGTACCAGCTTCCAGCGCCGCTCAAGCTCGCCACGGGTGGCCGACCATGTGCGGTTTACATCGACCACGGGCTGTTCGCGAACGGCCGGCTCCAGCTGGGCGAACTTGCTCATGCGATACTCTCCGAAACGTTATTTGATATAGCTATCATCACTGCCTGCGTGACGCAATCGGGAATGGACGAAAACGTCGCCTCAGGCGGCCCCGGGCAGGCTGCGGCGGACATAGTCGCGGAACGTGCCGGGCTGCCGCTGCAGCAGCCAGGACAGCACCTTCGCATTGCCGCGAATGCCCTTGCGGCCATAATAACCGAACAGGCGGTGCAGCGCCTCCACCTCGTAAGCGCCGAGCGGGTGATGCGCGGCGATCATCGCGACGACCTGATCCGGCTCGACCACGAGCGGCTGTACCGGCGTGCCGCCGATGTCCGACACGATGGCGCAGATATCCTCCGCCGACAGATTCTCTTCGCCCGAGATGTCATAGGTTGCCGCGCTGTGGCCGTCCTCCAGCACGACCGTGGCCGCCGCGTCGGCAAGGTCCACCAGATCGACGTGACCGAGCGGCTGGGTGAGCGAATATGGCGTCGGCAGGCGACCGCCGGCGATGACCCGCGGCACATCGATATTCTGCATGTAATGCTGCGGGCGCAGGATCGTCCAGTCGAGCGCGCTGTCGATCAGATAGGCTTCCACCGCCAGCTTCGCCTTGTGATTCAACAGCGCGTCGATCTGCGGATGGATAACCGAGATATATATGAAGCGACGCACGCCAGCCGCCGCCGCGGCATCGATCATCCCGGTCCCCATCGCGGTCTCGCGCGGATGGAAGGCGGGGCCGTAGTGGATCACCGCGTCCACCCCCTCGACCGCCCGCGCACGGTCGGCATGGTTCTCCAGATCACCGAGGCGGGACGCATAGCGAGCGTCCGCCGGTGCGGTACGCGAGAAGCCGACGATCTCGACCGGCTCCGGACGGCGCTCCAGCGCCGCCGCGACGTGCCGCCCGGTCTTGCCGTGCGGCCCTACCACCAGAACACGCATCATCGATCCTTTCTCATTCTGCCTTGGGTGCGCCCGGTCAGCGCAGCGTCTGCGCGAACAGCGCCGTCATGGTGCGCCAGTGCCGATCGTCGGCATCGCGCGCGTAGGAGGGGCCGTCGGGCACCGTGAAACCGTGCTGCGCGCCTTCGTAAACCTCCGAGACGAAGACGCGCCCCGCCCCGGCCAAGGTCGCGTCCAGCTCGGGCAGCCGCGACGACGGCAGGAACATGTCGTCGTCGGCGTGGCCAAAATAATAGCGCGCCGCGACGCCCGCCGCGACGCGGTGCGGGCTGTCGGGGGCGTCGGTGATAAGCGCCGAGCCGTGATAGGCCGCGACCGCGGTGATCGCGCCGCCCGCCCCATCGGCATAGAGGATCGCGAACTTGCCGCCGATGCAATAACCGACCACGCCGATGCCGCCCGCGCGCACCTCCGGCCGATCCGCGAGCGCCGCCACCGCGGCGGCGCCGTCCGCGCGCAGGTCGTCGCTGGTGAGCGGGTCGATCAGCGCCATCAACGGCTTGAGCGCGGCAATTTCGAATGGCGCCGACAGATCGGGGACCGGCGCCGGTCCGGCCCGGTAAAAGATGTTCGGCAGCAGGACGGCATAGCCCTCCGCCGCCAGCCGGTCCGCCCGCGTATAGAAGACGTCGCGGGGGCCGCGGATGTCGGTCACCATGACGATAGCCGGCCAAGGTCCGTCGCCCGCCGGCACGTGCAGGGTCGCATCGACCACCTTGTCGCCTCGCGGATAGGTCAGCGCGTGTCGTGGCATTCCGGTCCCCTCGCCCACGGCATGGTCGTCTCGCTCATCGCGGCGGTTGCCAACGCCCGAGACCCTCAATATTGTTCTGTCCTATAACAATCTTCAGCAGGGCACAAGCAGGCCTCGTGCCGCTGCCGGCCGGCCAGAGAGAGGACGTCCCGTGAAGCACCGTATCCACGCCGCGCTCCGGGCGCTCGCCCCGCTCATCCTGCTGACCGCACCCGCCGCCGCTCGGGGCGCGCCACCCGCCGCCGCGCCGACGGTCGAACTCGTCATGCTCGGCACCGCCGGCGGCCCCAACATGCGCAAGGATCGGTCGGAGCCGGCAACGCTCCTGCGGGTCGGCGGCGCCACCTACCTCCTCGATTGCGGGATCGGCACGCTGCGTCGCATGGTGGAGGCGGGGATCGACAGCACGCAGCTGTCGGCGATCTTCATCACGCACCTCCATCCGGACCATGTTCTGGACCTCGCCGCCATCATGTCGAACGATCTGATCGCCGGGATCGGTGCGGGTGGCGCGGGGCCGCGAGCGATCTACGGCCCCGTCGGGATCGCTGCGCTGGTCGATGCGGCGGTGCGCTATATCAGCATGCCCTATGCCGTGTTCGCGGATGGCGGCCTGATCGATCCCCGCGGGCGCCCGATGGCGGACTATGTCGCGTCGAAGTTCGCGGTGCACGAAATTGCCGCAGGAACGACGATCTACCGTGACGACCACGTCCGCGTATCGGCGATCGAGAACACGCATTACCGCATGATGCCGGCCACTGCGCGGGCACGCGAGAAATCCTATGCCTATCGGTTCGATACGCCCGCGGGCTCGATCGTCTTCACCGGCGATACCGGCGCCAGCGCGCCGCTGGCGGCGTTCGCGAAGGGGGCAGACGTGCTGGTGTCCGAGGTGATCGATCCCCGCGCGATCACGGGCATGATGCAGGGCATCGCCGCCAAGGCGCATTGGTCGCCCGAGGCGCTGTCGACTGCACTCGGCCACATGACCGAGGAGCACCTGCCACCCGCGGCGGTCGCCGATCTGGCGCGCGAGGCGGGTGTGGGAACGATCGTCCTGACGCATATCGTGCCGGGGATGGACGGCGACGCGGCGCTGGCCGCCGACGACGTTCGGGCGATCAAGGCGGGCTTCAAGGGCGAGGTGATCGCGGCGCGCGATCTCGACCGGCTGTGCCTGACGCGGGGCGCGAACGGCCGGGCGACCCTCGCCCCGTGCCGCTAGCCGCGACGGTTCACGATCCGGCGAGCGTCGCCGGCACCGCCGACCCGGCCATCGCCTCGGTCGCGGCCAGCACGGCCCGGGGCGCCAGCCGCACAAGGAAATAGCGTCCTGCATCGGTCAAGGTCGAGGCGGCGGGCGAGCCGTTGCCGCGCGCAACCAGCCGGGCGGCGATCCAACCCTGCGCGGTCAGGATCGCCAGCTTCAGGAATGCGGTCGCGCCCGCCTCGGCCTCGACCCGCTCGGCCGATCGCAGGAAGGCGCCCGCCTCCTCCAGCTGATCGAGCGCGCGATGGAGCGGCTGCGCCGCCGGCCCCGCCGCGTCCGCATCGGCACGGGCGACGCGCAGGAACGCGTGCAGCGACGCCGCATCGTCACGCATCAGCCGTCGGTGCATCAGGTCGAGCGCTTGAATGCCGCTCGTCCCCTCGAACACCGACAGGACACGCGCGTCGCGAACGCCCTGCTCGATCGGCCATTCGCGCGTATAGCCAGCGCCGCCGAGCACCTGCACCCCGGTGCTCGCTACATCGAACCCGATCTCCGCCCCGGCGGTCTTGACGATCGGCAGCAGCCACTGCGCCAGCAGGTCCGCCTCAGCGCGTTCCGCCGCGTCGGGCGCCCGCGCGGCGATGTCGACGTGGTTCGCGAGCGCGAGGATCAGCCCGCGCAGCGTCTCGGTCGTGCTCGCCATCTCCAGCAGCATCCGCCGCACGTCGGCATGCGCGGTGATCGGCACCGGTGGCTCCGCCGGACGCCCGCCCTGCCGCCGCTCGGCAGCGTAGCGCGCCGCGACGTCGGTCGCCGCGCTCGCGATCCCCAGCCCCTGGATCGCAACCGCGAGGCGCATGTTCGCGATCATCACGAACATCTGCGCCAGCCCGCGCCCCTCCTGCCCCAGCAGGATGCCGCGCGCGCCCTCGAACCCCAGCGCGCAGGTGGGCGAGCCATGCAGCCCCATCTTCTCCTCGATGCGGCGGATCACCACGCCGTTGCGGGTGCCATCCTCCAGCGTGTCGGGGACGAGGAACAGGCTGAGCCCACCGCCGCCCGAGGCGGCGTCACCGGTTCGCGCCAGCAGGCAATGCACGATGCGCGGGGCAAGATCGTGGTCGCCGAAACTGATCCAGCATTTCTCGCCGTCGATGATCCATCCGCCCTCGCCGTCGGCGCGCGCGGTGGTGCGCGCGCGTCCCACGTCGGATCCGGCATCAGGCTCGGAGATGCAGATCGTCGCCGCGCATTTGGCGGCGACGATGCGCGGTAGCCATTGCGCCGCGGTCGTCGGGTCCGCCCATGCCGCGATCAGCCGCGCGGAGGAGATGAGCGGGACGGGCAACATCGCGAACGACGGATTGGCGCGATCGAAGACGCCCTCCACCGCCGCCCAGATCGCGGTCGGCAACGGCTGCCCGCCATGATCGATCGGCTGACCCAGCGTCGCCCAGCCGTTCGCGACGAACTGCGCCCATGCGGCATCGTGCCCGGGCGCAGTACGCACCCGCCCCGCCTCGATCCGACAGCCGTGCCGGTCCATCGCGTCGTTGAGCGGCGCCAGCACGTCGTCGGCGAAGCGCGATGCCTCGTTCAGGATCGCGTCGACCATCGCCGGATCGGCGGCATCGGGGTCCGGCAACAGCGCGCAGGCGCGTGACCAGCCGGGCGCGGCGGCGAGCTGCGCGGCGACGATCGCCAGGTCGGCGGGCGGGGGAGAGGAGCGGGTCAAGTGGTGCTCAGCACACGTTCTCGACGGTCGTGGCCGCAGCCCGCTCCGCCGTCATCAAGCGGGCCATGGTGCGGCGGAACATCGCCGGCGCCTTGTCGTGCGCGACGAAGCTCATCGCATGGTCGCCGGAGGTTTCGTCCCAGATCCGCTGCTGCGCCTCGATCATCGCGCGATCCTCGGCGAAGGCGGCGTTGACCACCTCGAACGCGCCGCCCAACAGGCTGGCGGGGATGCGATGATCGAACCCGCTGGCGTAGAAATAGCGCGTTTTGCGATCGGAGATCGGCGTCACCGCCTGCTGCTCGATGCGGTACGTCATCGGCTCCTCGGTCGGCGGCTTCATGCCGCATCGCTCCGCCATGCCGTGCGGGAAGGAGCTGTTTTCCATGACGAAAATGCCGGGCGCGGAATAATCGTAGACCGACCAATTGTCGACCAGCGTCGGGTTGCTCGGGCTCATCGGCTTCGCCGTCAGCCAGCGTTCGATCCGGATGCCGCGCTCGCGCTGGATCACGCGCGGCACGCTATCGGCCCAGCCGATTCCGGACAGGCTGGCCAGCGTCGTCTCATGAACGAAATCAACGTGCGACAGGTCGCACAGATTGTCGTTGAGCAACATGTAGTTGGCTTCATAGTCGATCTGGTCCGCCGCCATCGTCCAGCGCGGATCGTCGATCCCGAACGCCTGCGGAATCAATGCGGGATCAGCCTTCGCCGGATCGCCCATCCACACCCAGAGCCAGCTGTCCTTCACCTCCACCGGATAGGTGCGCACGCGCGCGTCGGGCGGGGTCGTCATCGCCGGCGCGGACACGCACTTGCCCCCGGTGTCGAAGCAAAGGCCGTGGTACATGCAGCGCAGCAGCTCGCCCTCGACCCGGCCCATCGACAGCGGCGCCCAGCGATGCGGGCAACGATCCTCCACCGCGCAGACGATACCCTCCCGCGTCCTGTAGAGCGCGAGCGGTTCGTCGATGACGCGGACGCCGAGCGGAGCCTCACCCAGGTCCCGCGCCCACGCCGCGACGTACCAGCAATCACGAAGGAAATCGGCCATGTCCCTCTCCCGGCGGCCTTATCCTTGCAACGGCCTGCCAACAGAATATTACCGGCGCGGAAAGCTATATTCAATAGCTATTTCCAGCATTGCGTGTCGCCGCCCGAGCCCGACCGTTCGCCTGCGGGCGGGATCGCCAGTATCGCTTTGACAGCCATCACGACTTAGCTATGATCCATAGCATAGACGGCCGGCCAACGAGTCGGCAGCAACGGATCGTACCGCGGTCAACGCAAGACGAGGAAATGGAGAGGCTTATGTGGTGGTACGACTGCCCGGAGGGATTCGACTGTCCCCCGCATATCGCCGCGATCTATCTCGCGTTCGTCTCGCTCGTCGTCGCCGTGATGCTGTTCGTGCTGTTCTGACCATAGCGACCGCACGTCCCGCCCCGATGACTGCCGGGGGTGGCGGAACGCCAGCCCATTACGTCTTTCGCTGACGCGATAGCGAAGAATTGTTCATGCAGCCGTCCGGACCGATATGTCGTGGTAACGGCACCATATTTTCAACCGCCACGCGCGGGATGGCCGACATGCTTTCGACCATGTGGCCGGCATAATGGCAGGAGCGCACAGGGTGCCGTCCTCGTACCTTCGTACCAGACGTCCGTAAGAACCCTATGCTTCGCGATACCGGGCCGCGTTTTCAGCAGCGTGTACGGAATGGTGGAGCCGAGGGGGATCGGCTCGAAAACCCGTAAGCATTGACAAACAAAGGATATTTTCCTGAGCGTCGGGACAGTTGTATTAGCTCTTTGTACTAGCGGAGGCAAGGGGCTGGCCGATGTGGGTCCGCGTTAGGGACTCGAACCGCTCAGGATATTGCCTCTTTGCATCCTAGCCCGTTTCGATGGATCATAGCCGCATAATCAGCGCGCTAAGGGCAGCCATGAAGCGAGAGGTGTACGACTATCTAGCTAAGCTCCCGGCTAGGATATTGGCTGGTGCTGGAACTCCCATCACTGCTTGGTCGGCTGGCGATCCGTCCGGCTTCCAAAGGTGGTGGGGATGGGCTGTCTCGCCGGATCATATCAGGATCGGCGGAGCCATCGGCCTTGTCCTATGCGTGGCCTATTGGGCATCAGGGCGATAATCATCATCATTATGCGCCGGCTACTCCTTCTAAACCTGTTGTCGATGATCGATTTGAGAATATAATCAAGATTAATCCGCCGAGTAGTTTTCAGATACGGACTAGGGTAGAAGATCAGCATTCTAGGAATTTCACGGGAGAGTTTGGAGCTATACTCGTAAGGAACGGTTGGAAGGCAAGAGACACGGGGTATGTTCAGTCTCGTGCTTTTGATGGCGTGATCCTATGTGGAAATAGAGAGGCGCTGAAATCACCGGACGCTGCTATTTTGGTTGAGGCCTTTAAGGCGATAGGCGTAACGCTTAAATTCGAGACGAAAGACACTTGGCCAATTGACAGTCTAAGAATTGATGTTGGCACTTTGTAGTCTATAGCTATGCTGCCTACGGCCTGAAAATGCTAGAGATATGCGAGAGGGCAATCAAACAATTCTGAGCGCGCTATCTCCCCCGTATCCCTACCCAGCCCGCTGGCGAATATGACACGCCTGCCCGACCTGCATTATTGCGCGCGTATCGTTCTCCCGGCGTAGCGTGTCACTGTCGCCAAGCACTAGCCCAGCCGGATCGCTGACCCTGCCGATACCCTGCCTCGCAAGTTGTAGCTTGTGAGTCATGCCGGATGGATCATTAGCGACTGCCTCACAAGGTACTTGACAGCGTTGTGATACTGCCTCACATATCAGGCATATCTTGCGAGGATTATACCATGAGCCGCGTTGCCTACTTCCGCGTATCGACAGAAGCCCAGAGCATTGAAGCCCAGCGCAAGGCATTGGGTGACAGCTTTGACCGTGAGTTTACCGATGAAGGCGTAAGCGGTGCGATCCTCGCTGCTGACCGTCCCGGCTTTGCCAAGCTGCTCGACTACATACGGGAAGGCGACACGCTCTACGTCTATGCCCTTGATCGATTGGGCCGCGATGCCTTGGACGTACAGGCCACGGTGCGGAAGCTGCTAAATCGTGGCGTCACCTTGGACGTTAAGGGGCTGGGACCGATTGGCCGTGGCGTCGGGGAGTTGATCGTCGCTGTCCTAGCCCAGATGGCTGATATGGAACGCCAGCGGATCAAGGAACGGTGCGACAGTGGCCGGGTAGCTGCCCGCGCTTCGATAGAGGCAACCGGGCTGACGCATAGGG
>NZ_JBELIE010000023.1:0-7840 GCF_042091075.1 Sphingomonas sp.
GATCGACGCGAGGATCCTCCTTCTCCTCGCCGTGCTCGTCATTTTCGAGAACATCTTCGAGGACCTCTTCGAGAACGTCGCGCAAGTACTCAACTGCAGAATAAATACACACGTCTTCACAACAGTACACAGTGTCGATGCATTTTCGCACGATCTCTTTCGCGTCGTCGTGAGACAAGTTCGACCCCGCGAGATACAAGGTCGGAGGACGGCGACTCGGATACCCGTCGTCCAGCGTCGCGATCAGTCGCTCGGTCAGCCGCGCGGGGGCGATCGTCCCCACCCGCAGCGCGCCGGGCAGCTCGATTCGTGCCGCGATGATGTCGGTGTCATCGACCAGCGCGGCCCGTGCCTCGCCGATCCCGTCTTCGTACAGCCATTCAATCAACGCCGACGCCCGCCGCCACCAACAGGGCGCGCGCCTCGAACAGCGGCAACCCGATCACGCCGGAATGACTGCCCTGCAGGAAGCGCACGAAGGCCTCCGCGCGCCCCTGGATCGCATAGCCGCCGGCCTTGCCCAGCCCCTCGCCACACGCCACATAGGCGTCGATCTCGTCGGGGGAGAGCGGCTTGAACGCGACGATCGTATCCGCCAGCCGGGTGCGGAGCTTGCCGTCGGGGGCGATGACGCAGATCGCCGACAGGGCGTGATGACGCCGTCCGGACAATAGCGTGAGCAATGCCCGCTGCGTCGCTTCGTCGCCCGCGGGCGGCAGGATGCGGCGGCCGAGCGCTATCGTGGTGTCGCCCGCGATCACCGCCTCGTGCGCGGCGCGGGGCACGGCGCGCGCTTTCTCCTCCGCCAGCCGCAGCGCATAGGCGCGCGGCAGTTCACGGGCACGCGGCGTCTCGTCGATATCGGGCGCGTGAATGCGCGCGGGCACGACACCGATCCGCGCCAGCAGGTCGCGGCGGCGCGGGGAGGAGGAGGCAAGGACGAGATCCGCCATGATCGCTAGGCCCGGCATGGCGCCGGGCACGGCTCAACGAAGAACGGCGTGGATCAGGACGGGCCGGGGCCGCCACGGCCCGGCATGAAGCGATAGGTGATCCGCCCCTTCGTCAGGTCATAGGGGGTCAGTTCGACCAGCACCTCATCCCCGACCAGCACGCGAATGCGGTTCTTGCGCATTTTGCCGGCGGTGTGGCCCAGGATTTCGTGATCGTTCTCAAGCCGGACGCGGAACATGGCGTTGGGCAGCAGTTCCACCACCTGTCCGCGCATTTCGAGGAGTTCTTCTTTCGCCAAACGGTGTCTCTTTCGCGTTGAATGCGCGCGCCCTTAGCCGAGACGGCAGGAAAAGGGAAGGCAAGCGCGCGAGTTGGCTGGCACGATCCGCGCCTGTCCGCAATGCGATATGAGGGGACCGGCGCTATTGGGCAAGCTGTCGCCGGTCCGGCAGATGCAACCGGCGACGCATGCGCGCCGCCGGCATGCTCACGCCATGATCATCCTCCGTGACCCGCCAGCGCGGCCAGCAGCAGCAGCGCGACGATATTGGTGATCTTGATCATCGGGTTCACCGCCGGGCCGGCGGTGTCCTTGTACGGATCGCCGACGGTATCGCCCGTCACCGCCGCCTTGTGCGCTTCGGAACCCTTGCCGCCGTGATTGCCATCCTCGATATATTTCTTCGCATTGTCCCACGCGCCGCCGCCGCTGGTCATCGACAGCGCGACAAACAGCCCGGAGACGATCACGCCCAGCAGCATCGCCCCCAGCGCGGCAAAGCCCGAGGCCTGCCCGTCGACCGCGGTGACGATATAGTAAAGCGCGATCGGCGACAGCACCGGCAGCAGCGACGGCACGATCATCTCGCGGATCGCGGCGCGAGTGACGAGATCGACGGTACGGCCGTAATTGGGGCGGCTGGTGCCCGCCATGATGCCCGGATTGTCGCGAAACTGGCCGCGCACCTCTTCCACGACCGCGCCCGCCGCGCGACCGACGGCGGTCATTCCGAACGCGCCAAACAGATAGGGCAGCAGTGCGCCTAGCAGCAGGCCGACGATGACATAGGGGTTGCTGAGCGAGAAATCGACCGTCAGGTCCGGGAAATAGGTCTGCAAGTCGGTGGTATAGGCGCCGAACAATACCAGCGCGGCCAGCCCGGCGGAGCCGATCGCATAGCCCTTGGTCACCGCCTTGGTGGTGTTGCCGACCGCATCGAGCGCGTCGGTCTTGTGCCGCACCTCATCCTCCAGTCCGGCCATTTCGGCGATGCCGCCGGCATTGTCGGTGACCGGGCCATAAGCGTCGAGCGCGACGACCATGCCCGCCAGCGCCAGCATCGACGTCGCGCTGAAGGCGATGCCGATGATTCCGGCCAGCTTGTACGCCGCCACCACCGCGACGACGATCACCAGCGTCGGTAGCGCGGTCGCCTCCAGCGAGATCGCCAGCCCCTGGATGACATTGGTGCCGTGGCCGGTTTCGCTCGCCTTGGCGATCGACTTGACCGGGCGATAATTGGTGCCGGTGTAATATTCGGTGATCCACACGATCAGCCCGGTCACGCCCAGGCCGATCATCATGCACCAGAACAGGTCCATGCCGGTGAAGCCCGCCGCGGCGGTGGCGCCGTCGTTACCCGCGTCGAGGAAGCCCGCGCCGCCGATCACCGCGTTCATGTCGCCCAGCGTATAGTGCGCCGCCGCCCAGATCGCCGGGATCGACAGGATCGCCGAAGTCCAGAAGCCCTTGTACAGCGCGCCCATGATCGAGCCGTTCGATCCCAGCCGCACCATGTACGTGCCGATGATCGAGGTGATGATGCACACCCCGCCGACGATCAGCGGCAGGCTCATCAACCGCATCAGCTCCGCCGGGCTGGCCTGAATCAGCAGCGCGATCGACACCATCGTCACGCCCAGCGTGACGACATAGGTTTCGAACAGGTCGGCCGCCATGCCCGCGCAATCGCCGACATTGTCGCCGACATTGTCCGCGATCACCGCCGGGTTGCGGGGATCGTCCTCCGGGATGCCCGCTTCGACCTTGCCGACCAGATCGGCGCCGACATCCGCCGCCTTGGTGAAGATACCGCCGCCCAGCCGCGCGAAGATCGAGATCAGCGACGCGCCGAAGGCCAACGCGGTCAGCGCCTCGATGATCGCGCGATCATTGGGCAGCCGGCCGGCCGGGCCGGTCAGATACCAGAAGAAGGTGGCAATCGCGAGCAGGCCCAGCCCGGCGACCAGCATGCCCGTCACCGCGCCGGAGCGGAACGCCATCGTCAACCCGCCCTGCAGCGAGCCGCGCGCCGCCTCCGCGGTGCGGACGTTGGCGCGCACCGAGATGTTCATGCCGACAAACCCCGCCACCCCCGACAGCACCGCGCCGATCAGGAAGCCGGCGGTGGACAGCGTGCCGAGCGTCAGGAACAGCACCACCGCCACGACGACGCCGACGATCGCGATCGTGGTATATTGCCGCCCCAGATAGGCGCGGGCGCCCTCCTGGATCGCGCTGGCGATATCCTGCATGCGTTCATTGCCCGGCGAGGCGCTGAGCACCTGCCGGCTGGTGACGAAGCCATAGAGTACGGCGATCAGGCCGCAGACCATGGCAAGGTAGACGATGGTCATGCCTCACATCCCTCCTGTTGCGGGGCACGGTCTGTCGCCGTGCGCCTCGCGAGGTGGGAAGGCTAACATGCGGAAGCGTCAGCGCAAGCCGTGCTGATAGCCCAGTATGGGGGGGCGCGGCACTGATCGCCCATCATGGGTTAGCGACAGGCCGTCGCCCGCCGCGAAGATGCCCACCTGCGTGGCCGCCACCGGGGGCTTCCATGCCGCCGGGGCGGCGAACAGCAGCTCGTAATCGTCGCCCGCCGTCGCGGCGGTCAGCGGATCGCTGATCCCGGCGGCGAGCGGCACCGCGCCGAGATCTACGGTAATCGCCACTCCGCTCGCGGCCGCCATCCGTTCGGCGTCGATCAGCAATCCGTCCGACACGTCCATCATCGCATGAACGAGGGGCGCGAGCGCGCGCCCCTCCGCCAGGCGCGGCACCGGCCGGCGATAGCGCGCCAGCAGGCGGGGATCGCCGTTGCCGCCGGCCTGCGCGATCCGCAACCCTTCGCCGGCATCGCCGATCGTGCCCGTCACCCATAAGGCGTCGCCCACGCATGCGCCCGAGCGCGACGGGGCGGGGGCGTCGTGGCCGAAAGCGGTCAGCGTCAGGATGCGGGGCGCGCCCGCCGGCAGCGTGACCGTGTCGCCGCCCAGCAGCCTGGTCCCCAGCCTGTCCAGCGCCACGTGCAGCCCGTCGAGGAAGGCCGCGTCCCACGCGGCGTCGCGGAGCGGATAATTGAGCAACACGCCGATCGGCAGCGCGCCCTTTGCGGCGAGATCCGACAGGTTGGTCGCCAGCAATTTCCATGCGACGTCGGGGGCGGGGTCGTCGGACAGGAAATGCACCCCCTCGACCAGCGTATCGGTGGTGATCGTCAGCCCGGCGAGTGCGGCGGTATCGTCGCCCAGCCCGGCTGCGCCCGGATGCAGCGGCAGCGCGCGCAGCCGGGCCAGGAACGCCGCTTCGTTCACGCGCGCCGGGCGGCGGGTACGCGCTCGTCGCGGCGCAGCGTCAACACCTCCACGCCCGTCGCGGTTACCGCCACGGTATGTTCGAACTGCGCGGATAATTTACCGTCGGCGGTGGTGACGGTCCAGCCGTCGTCGGCGGTGGTGACGCGGCGCGTGCCCTGGTTGATCATCGGCTCGACGGTAAAGGTCATGCCCTCGCGCAGCAGCACGCCGGTGCCGGGGCGACCGAAATGGAGCACCTGTGGTTCCTCGTGCATTTCCCGTCCGATGCCATGGCCGCAGAATTCGCGCACCACGGCATAGCCGTGCTTCTTGGCATGGCGCTCGATCGCGAAGCCGATATCGCCGACATGGCCGCCGGGCCGCACCTGCGCGATCCCCTTCCACATCGCCTCCTGCGCCACCTGCACCAGCCGGCGCGCGGACGGCGCGACCGCACCGACGAGATAGGTCTTGCTGGAATCGGCGATGAACCCGTCCTTTTCCAGCGTGATGTCGAGATTGATGATATCGCCGTCACGCACGATCGTGCCGGCGTCGGGCACGCCGTGGCAGACGGTCGCATTGATCGAGCAGTTGAGGACGTAGGCGAAGCCATATTGCCCCTTGCTGGCGGGGCGCGCGGCGCACTCGATCGTGATGAACCGCTCGACCAAGTCGTTGATATCGAGCGTCGATCGTCCCAGAAGCGGCTGATCGTCGAGCATCTCGAATACGCGGGCGAGCAGCGCGCCCGCCTGTCGCATCAGCGCGATCTCGTCCGGGGTCTTCACCATCTCCTGATCTTATTCCTCTCGCTTCGCGCCGTCGAGGAGTGCGTCGCGTCGGGCGATCTCGGCGCTGGTGGCGGCCTTCTCGTCCTTCGTGCGACCGAAGGCGGCGCGGTTGGCGGCCGCCTGCGCCGCAGCGTCATCGCGCGCCCTGGCGCGGCGAAAGCGGCGGAGGTTGACGACCTCCGCCATCGTCAGCCGCGCACCTCTTTGGCGATCGCGTCGAGCAGACCGTTGACGAACCCGGCCTCGCGCTTTTCGTAAAAGGCGTGCGCGACATCGACATATTCGCTGATCGCCGCGCCGACGGGCACGTCCTGCCGCGCGAGCAGCTCCCACGTGCCCGCGCGCAGGATCGCCTTCATCGGGCGGTCCAGCCGGTCGAGCGTCCAGCCCTTCGCCAGCTTGCCGCCGATCAGCCGGTCGATCTCGTCGCCGCGCGCGTGCGTGCCACGCACGATATCGTCGAAGAATGCGACGTCGGCATCGGCATATTCGACATCCTCGATCGTCGCGCCGATGCGATGATGGTGGAATTCGTGGAGCAGCGCCGGGATCGCGGTGCCCTCCATCTCGTGCTGATACAGCGCCTGTACGGCGGCGAGCCGCGCCGCGGCGCGCGCGCGCGACCGGGCGGAAGAGGAAACGGACATCTGGGACATGGCGGCGCGCTCTACGCCGATCCGACGGCGACGTCACCCCCGCGCGTCACGATCCCTCCTGTCTGTCGGCGTGCCGGTATGAGGCGTCTGCGGAAGGGAGCCTGTCCCCTCCTGGTGGACGAGGAAAGGGCAGGAGAGAAAAAGCCGAACGTCGACCCGGCCTAGCGGTTCGTCCGCAGCCGTAGCGCGACTGACCTGGCATGCGCGGGCAGCCCCTCCGCCTGCGCCAGTGCGATGGTGGCCGGGCCCAGTTCCGCCAATGCGGTTTCGTCGAGCTGCAGGAAGCTGGTGCGCTTCATGAAGTCGGTGACCCCCAGGCCGCTGGCGAAGCGCGCGCGGCGCCCGGTCGGCAGGACATGGTTGGGCCCGGCCACATAATCGCCGATCGCCTCCGGCGTGTGGCGCCCAAGGAACGCCGAACCGGCATGGCGCAGGCGATCGAACAGTGCCTGGGGATCGTCGCAGGCGAATTCGACATGTTCCGGCGCCAGCCGGTCGACCAGCGGAATCGCGTCCGCCAGCGTCGGCACGGTGACGATCGCGCCATTGTCCTCCCACGCCACCCGCGCCACCGACTGGGTCGGCAGCGCCTGCAACTGGCGTTCGACCGCATCGGCGACGCGCGTGGCGAAGCCGGCATCGTCGGTGAACAGGATCGACTGCGTGGTCGTATCATGCTCGGCCTGACTCAGCAGGTCGGCCGCGATCCAGTCGGGATCGTTCGCGCCATCGGCGACGACAACGATCTCGCTCGGCCCCGCGACCATGTCGATGCCGACGACGCCATAGACCTGGCGCTTCGCCTCCGCGACCCAGGCATTGCCGGGGCCGGTGACCACGTCGACGCGCGCGATCCGCTCGGTGCCATAGGCAAGCGCGGCGATCGCCTGCGCGCCACCGATCCGCCACACCTCGTCCGCCTGCGCCAGATGCGCGGCGGCCAGCACGAGCGGATTGATCGTGCCATCGGGCGTCGGCGTCACCACCACCAGCCGCTCGACCCCCGCGACCCGCGCGGGGATGGCGTTCATCAACAGGGTCGAGGGATAGGCCGCGCGTCCGCCGGGGACATAGATGCCGGCGGCGTCGACCGCACGCCAGCGCGCGCCGAGCCGAACGCCGGCGGCGTCGGTGAAGGCGGTATCCTCGGGCCGCTGCCGTTCGTGATAGGCACGGATGCGCTGCGCGGCGAGATCCAGCGCGGCGCGCAATTCCGGTTCCAGCGCGTCGAACGCGGCGGCGCAGGCGGTGGCCTCGACACGCCAGCCGGTGGTGTTCAGATCGTGGCGATCGAGCTTCTGCGTGAAGGCGTGCAGCGCGGCGTCACCATCGTCGCGCACCGCCCGGATGATCGTGGCGACGTCGCGCGCGACGTCCACCGCGGTTTCGCGCCGGTCGTCGACCAGCGCATCGAAGCGCGCGGCGAAATCACCGTCGGCGCTGTCCAGCCGGATCATGCCGCTGCCCGGGGTGTGACGGCGGTGCGGAATGCCCCCACCAGCGGGAATACCGCCGCGCGCGTCTTCATCGCCGCGCGGTTGACGATCAGGCGCGCGGACACGTCCATGATCCGCTCCACCTCGACGAGTCCGTTTTCCTTCAGCGTGCGCCCCGAAGAGACGAGGTCGACGATCCGCGCCGCCAGCCCCAGCGTCGGCGCCAGCTCCATCGCGCCGTTCAGCTTGATGCATTCCGCCTGCACCCCGCGGCGCGCGAAATGCGCGGCGGTGACGTGCGGATATTTGGTCGCGACGCGAACATGGCTCCATCCGCGCGGATCGTCCTTCGCCGCCATATCGACCGGCTCCGCCACCGACAGCCGGCAATGGCCGATGTCGAGATCGACCGGGGCATAAA
>NZ_JBELIE010000189.1:0-5961 GCF_042091075.1 Sphingomonas sp.
GATCATGTCGACCAGCCAGCCGTCGTCGGGCATGTGGCCGACCATGTTGAGGTTCGGGTGCGGCCAGTCGGTGCCCCACAGCACACGGTCCGGGAAGCGCTCCACCACCGTGCGGGCGAAGGGCACGAAATCATCGTAAGTGGGCGGCCCCGATTTGCTCAGCCGCTCGGGACAGGTGACCTTCGACCACACATTCTCGCGCTCCATGAAGCGCAGGAAGGGGGCGAACTCCGGCCCGTCGGGCGACTTGGTGCAATCCGGGCGGCCCATATGATCGACCACGACCGGCGTGGGCAGCGACGTGAAAAAGTCCCATTTCTCGGCGAGATCCGCGGCCTCGAAATAGATGACGACGTGCCAGCCGAATGCCGCGATGGTCTCGATGATGCCGCGATAATAAGCGTCCGGCTTGGGATCGACCAGCCGCTTGACGTAGTTGAAGCGGACCCCGCGAACGCCCGCCGCATGCATCGCCGCGACCTCGTCGCGCGTGATGCCGCTGCCGACCGTCGCCACCCCGCGTGCGCGGCCGTTGGCGTGGACCAGCGCGTCGATCATCGCGCGATTGTCGGTGCCGTGGCACGTCGCCTGCACGACGACGTTGCGCGAGAAGCCGAGCAGGTCGCGCAGCGCGTAGAGCGCGTCGCGACCCGCGTCGCATGGCGTGTATTTGCGCTCGGGCGCATAGGGAAAGACGTCGCCGGGGCCGAAGACGTGGCAATGCGCGTCGACCGCGCCCGGCGGCGGGGTGAAGGCGGGCCTGGTGGGGTTGGGGTGGAAGCAGAGCCAGTCGGCATCCATCACGAACGCGCTCATCGCCCGGCCGCCGTCAGCCTGGCGTCGAGCCGCGGGAAGACGCGGCGCGCATTGCCTTCGAAGATCGCATGGCGCTGCTCGTCGCTGATCGGCAGCGCATCGACGTAGCGCTTGGTGTCGTCGAAATACTGCCCCGTCTCGGGATCGATCCCGCGCACCGCACCCACCATCTCGCTGCCGAACAGGATGTTCTTCGTCGCGATCACGTCGGCGAGCAGGTTGATACCGGGCTGATGATAGACGCAGGTGTCGAAGAAGACGTTGTTCATCAAATGCCCGTCGAGCGCGGGCTTCTTGAGCATGTCGGCAAGTCCGCGATAGCGACCCCAATGGTACGGCACCGCGCCGCCGCCGTGCGGGATGATGAAGCGCAGCGTCGGGAAATCGGCGAACAGGTCGCCCTCCAGCAGCTGCATGAACGCGATCGTGTCCGCCGCGATGTAATAGGCTCCCGTCGCATGCATCGCCGGGTTGCAGCTGCCCGAGACGTGGATCATCGCCGGTACGTCCAGCTCCACCATCGCTTCGTAAAAGGGATACCAGAAGCGGTCGGTGAGCGGCGGGAACGAGAACGCGCCGCCGGCCGGATCGGGATTGAGGTTGCAGCCGATGAACCCCAGCTCCTCGACGCAGCGGCGCAACTCCGCGACCGAGCCCGCCATGTCGGCCTTCGGGCTCTGCGGCAGCATGCACACGCCGACGAAGGTGTCGGGATACAGATCGACGCAGCGCGCGATCAGGTCGTTATTGGCGCGCGCCCAGGCGGTCGCCACGCCCTCGTCGCCCACATGCGGCGCCATCGCGGAGGCGCGCGGGGAGAAGATCGTCATGTCCGCGCCGCGTTCGCGGATCAGGCGGATCTGGTTCGCCTCCAGCGTTTCGCGGATCTCGTCGTCGGAAATGGCGGGATAGGCGGGCGGGGCCTCGCCCGCCTTGAAGGCCGCCTTCTGCGCCTCGCGCCAGTCGTTGTGCGCGGCCGGCGCGGTGGTGTAATGGCCGTGGCAGTCGATGACGAGCGTCATGCGGCGCGGTTCCCATGTGCAGGTCGGACGAAGGGGGCGAGGGTGTGCAGCTTGGCGGCGAGACCGTCCGGCGGGGCGATCGCCAGCGCGCCCAGCGCACGCTGCCGTTCGACGGTGCCGCGGCTCATCGTCGCGCCGATGCCGAGCGCCTCCAGCGTGGACACAACCTCGTCCATCTCGGCGGCGCGACGCAGGCCGTGGACCAGCATGCGATCAAGATTATAGTCGAAGCGCTCCGCCCAGCCGAGCGGCGGCGGGCTGGCGTCGAGCGAGGCGACCACCTCGTCCAGCACGCCCGCGGCGTCGGCGGCGAGCGCGCATTCGGCGCACAATGCCTCGATCCCCTTGACCATCACCGAGCGCAGCATCTTCACCGCTGAGGCCGCGCCGATGTCGCCCGCGATGACGCGCACGTCCGCGAAACCGATCTCCACGAGCAGCGCGGCGCCAGCGGCGGCATGCGGCCCGCTCAGCAGGATAGGGACGGCCGATCTTTTGGGATGGACGGGCGCCATCACCGCCGCGTCGACATAGCGCCCGCCCCGCGCCGTGATGACGCGCGCGGCAGAATGCTTGGTCTGCGGCGCGACCGAATTCATGTCGAACCAGAAGGCCCCCGGCGACAGACCGTCCGACGCCGTGGCGGCGGCGAGCGCCTGATCGGCGGTGACCAGACTCAGCACTGCCTCGGCCTCCGCCAGCGCCGCCGCCGGTGTCTCGCAGGCGGTGACCCCGTCCGCCGCGAAATCGCCGAGCTTGCGCGGGCGCAAATCGGCATCGTCAGTCTTGCGGTCGTATCCAGCCAGGCGCGCCGACAGGCCGGGCGCGAAGGCACGCGCCGCTTCGCCAAAACCAATCAAGGTAACGCGCCTCTCCATGCCATCGCTATCGCCGCAAGCGTGCCGGGTGCGCCAATCGGAAAAGACTAATCGATATCCGATTTCCGGAAGGATGCATCACCAAGCAGCTCGATGCAGCGTGACAGCAGCCGCGTCGGACGGGTGCCGGCTCGGGTCGTGATGCCGATCAGGCGGGTCATTTCTCGACGCGGCGCCCCGATCGTGGTCAGCACGCCCGTCGCCACCTCCATCGCGATCTGGTCGGGCGAAAGCAGCGTCAGGCAATCGCTGTCCGCCAGGATGCCGCGGATAGTCATCACCGATCCGCAGGCGATCGGCGCGCGCACCGCCATGCCGGCGAACAGCGCCTCCCAATGCGCGCGCAGCGGCGACTCGGCCGCGCCGATGATCCACGGGAAACCGGCGAGCTGGTCGGGCGTCGGATCGCCGACATGCGCGAGTGGATGACCGGCGCGCGCGACCACCACCAGTCGGTCCTCGAACAGCGGCGCCTGCGCGAGGCCGTGCGGCACTTCGGGCCGCAGCGCGCCGACCATGATGTCGATCACGCCGTCCCGAAGCGGCTCGACCAGTTCGCGCCACGATCCCTCCACCACCTCGATCGCCGCGCCGGGCGCTTCGCGTACCAGGGCGGCGATGGCGGTGGGGAGCAGGAGCGCCCGGCTGAGCGGCATCGCGCCGATGGCGAGCCGCCCGGAAAGGCTGGCGTCGGGGCGGGTCTCCGCGATCCCGGCGGCAAGCTCGCCCGCCGCAAGCCGGATCCCGCGGGCGAGCGCACGGCCCGCCCTGGTGAGCGCCACGCCGCGCCCGCGCCGCTCCACGAGCGGCAGTGCGCCGAGATGTTCGAGGTCGCGCACGGCGCGGTGCAGCGCCGGCTGCGACCAGCCCGTGGCGCGGCCCGCGTCGGCGAAGCTGCCGGCATCGGCGAGGGCGAGGAAGGCGCGCAACTGGGTCGCCGTCATCAGCGCTTCGGGGCGTGCGAAGCCGCGTGTGCCGCGAGCGAAGGCGCGGGCGCCGACGGCGAGATGGTCGAAGGCGGCATCGATTCGCTCGACGAAGGCGTGCCCCGAGGGGGTCGCGGTCATTCCGTCCGGCCGCCGGTCGAACAACGGCAGGCCAAGTTGCCGCTCGATCTTGGCAAGGCCCTGCGTCAGCGCCGGTTGCGACAGCGTCGCCGCGTCCGCCGCCGCACTCATGCTGCCCCGTCGCGCGATGAGGGGGATCGCGCGGAGGTGACGAAGGTTCAGATCGAAGGGCGACATGGTCATCGCGATTAGCAAAAACTTATCGGGTGTCGCCACTTCGATCTTGCCTGTCCGGTGCCGCCGCTGCCACGCCGCCGCGCAGCAGCAATGGGAGAGGACGGTATGGCCGGCCGGGTGGTGCAGCGGATCGAGCGCGCGGATGCGGACGTGGTGGATGGCCTGGGCGCCGCCGGCGTCGCCACCGTGCATGAGGCGCAGGGGCGTATCGGCCTGCTCGCCAGTCGCCTGCGACCGATCTATCCCGGCGCGCGCATCGCGGGCTCCGCCGTCACCATTGCCGCGCCGCCGGGCGACAATTGGATGCTCCACGTCGCGATCGAGCAATTGCAGCCCGGCGACATTCTGGTGCTGGCGCCGACCTCACCCTGCGAGGACGGTTATTTCGGCGACCTTCTGGCGACGTCGGCGATGGCGCGCGGGTGCCGGGGGCTGGTGATCGATGCCGGTGTCCGCGACGTGCGCGACCTTACGCAGATGGGCTTTCCGGTCTGGTCGAAGGCGGTGTTCGCGCAAGGCACGGTGAAAGCGACGCTCGGCGACGTCAATGTCCCGATCGTGTGCGCGGGCGCCGCGATCGATCCGGGCGACGTGATCGTCGCCGACGATGACGGCGTGTGCGTGGTCCGCCGCGCCGATGCGCGGCGCGTGCTGGAAGCGGCGCGGAAGCGCGAGGCGAACGAAGGCGACAAGCGCGAGCGGCTCGCCGCCGGCGTGCTCGGGCTCGACATCTACGACATGCGTGGCAAGCTTGAGGCGATGGGCCTGCGCTATGAATGACGGGGGCACGCGCTGCATGTGGATGCGCGGTGGCACCTCGAAGGGCGGCTATTTCCTCAAGGACGATCTGCCCGCCGACACCGCCGCGCGCGACGCGCTGCTGCTGCGGGTGATGGGCTCGCCCGACCCGCGCCAGATCGACGGCATGGGCGGCGCGGATCCGCTCACCTCGAAGGTCGCGGTGGTATCGCGCTCGGCAAGGGCAGGCGTCGACGTCGACTATCTGTTCCTGCAGGTGTTCGTCGATCAGGCGATCGTCACCGACGCCCAGAATTGCGGCAATATCCTCGCCGGGGTGGGGCCGTTCGCGATCGAGCGCGGCCTCGTCGCGACGACGGGCGATGCGACGCGCGTCACGATCTTCATGGAGAATACCGGGCAGGTCGCGGTCGCGACCGTTGCCACACCGGGCGGGCGTGTTTCCTATTCGGGGGATGCGCGGATCGACGGCGTACCGGGGACGGCTGCGGCAGTGCCGGTCGAATTCCGCGACACCGCCGGTTCCTCGTGTGGCGCGCTGCTGCCGACGGGCCATCCGGTGGATGTGATCGACGGCGTCGCCTGCACGCTGATCGACAACGGCATGCCCTGTGTCGTCATGCGTGCCGTGGATGTCGGCGCGACCGGTTACGAAAGCCGCGAAGCGCTGGACGACGCCGAAGCGGTGAAGGCAAGGATCGAGGCGATCCGGTTGCAGGCGGGACCGCTCATGAACCTGGGAGATGTGGCCGCGTCATCCGTTCCCAAGATGATGCTCGTGGCACCGCCGCGCCAGGGTGGCGCGGTGACGGTGCGCAGCTTCATTCCCAAGCGCGCGCACGCCTCGATCGGCGTGCTCGGCGCGGTCAGCGTGGCGACGGCGTGCCTCGTTCCGGGCTCGCCCGCCGCTGATGTGGCGAGCATTCCCGATGGACCCGCGAAGACGCTCTCGATCGAGCATCCCACCGGCGAGATGAGCTGCGTGCTGACGCTGGGCGAGGATGGCGCGGTGGAGACGGCCGCGCTGCTTCGTACCGCGCGCAAGCTGATGGATGGTCACGTATACGGATAGGGCGCATGATTCGGCGCCTGCCGGAGCCGTGCGCGCGGCGCCGTGGCGCCGGTCAGGAGACCAAGCGTGAGAGGAACGAGTCGTGAATGATGGGACAACCTCCGCGCCGAAGGCGGTGCGACACGAGGCGCTGAACACATGGGTGGACGAGATCGCCGCCCTGGCGAAGC
>NZ_JBELIE010000025.1:0-27298 GCF_042091075.1 Sphingomonas sp.
GTGCAGTGAGCGCGCCGATTGTCGCCCGCCGAACAGATCGAGCAGCCACGGCCACGCCGCGTCCATGCTGGGCGACATCGCCAGGCCGGTCAGCACGACGAGCGGTAGCGCGATGAAGATGATGGCGACATAGCTGAGCTTTTGCAGGGCGTTATAGGCGCCGGGCGTTTCGGGATCGTGGAAGCGGAATTGCAGGTGCGCACGCACGTCGGCCGCCAGATGCGCGGCGTTGACGTCCTGCGCGCGGACGCGCAGATCGCGCTGGAAATGCCGGTTGAGCAGGCTGACGATCATGAATGCCAGCAGCGAAAAGGCGAAGATCAGCGCGAAGAACAGATGCCAGCGGCGCGAGATCGCGAGATTGTAATGCGCCGGAATGGTCAGCCACGCCGGAAAGAACGGCAATTGCGCCCAGGCGTGATCGAAATTGGCGCCGAAGCGTCCCCAATACAGTCGCGGATGCGCGTTGGAGATGCCAAGGCCCGATCCGATCAGGATGATGATGCACACGGCATTCACCCAATGCCATAGGCGGGTGGCAAGGCGATGGCGGTGGATGATGGTGGTGGCCATGCCGCCACCCTATCAGAGGAGAGACGATGACCGAATGGCATTTTTACGAACCCGCTGAGGGACATGGCCTGGCGCATGATCCGCTCAACGCGATCGTCGCGCCGCGCCCGATCGGCTGGATCAGTACCGTCTCCGCGACGGGCGTGCGCAACCTTGCCCCCTACAGCTTCTTCAATCTGTTTTCCTATCGCCCGCCGATCATCGGCTTCTGCTCCGTCTCGCGGAAGGATTCGCTCACCAACGCCGAGGCGACGGGGGAGTTCGTGTGGAATCTGGCGACGCGCGATCTGGCAGAGGCGATGAACGCCTCGTCGGCGATGCTCCCGTCGGAACAGGACGAATTCGCGCTGGCGGGCCTTGCGACCTTGCCCGCCGTGAAGGTCGCGCCACCGCGAGTCGCCGCCAGCCCGGTACAGTTCGAATGCAGGGTCACGCAGATCATCCCGCTCAAGAGCAAGGAGCACGGCGCCATTCCCTGCTGGATGGTGTTCGGCGAAGCAGTCGCGATCCATATCGACCGTGCGATGATCGAGGATGGCGTCTATCAGACCGCGCGTGCGCGCCCGATCCTGCGGGGTGGCGGCCCCGCCGATTATTTCACGATCGACGAAGGCGGGCTGTTCCGAATGACGCGGCCGGAATGACGCGGGCAAGCGCCGCCATCATTATCCCAGCGCGGCCTGCTTCTCCGCCGCCAGTCGGTCCAGTTCGGCGCGGCTCTTCTTCTCGGCGGCGGTCTTGAGCTGACCGCAGGCGGCGTCGATGTCGCGCCCGCGCGGGGTGCGCACCGGCGCCGAAATGCCCGCCTCGAAGATGATCTCGCTGAACCGCCGCACCCGCTCCGGCGTCGACGTGTCATAGGGCGCCCCCGGCCAGGGATTGAACGGGATCAAATTCACCTTGGCCGGCAGGCGATATCGCTTCAGCAGGCGGACCAGCTCGTGCGCGTCGGCGTCGCTGTCGTTCTTGTCCTTCAGCATCACATATTCGAACGTGATGCGGCGGGCGTTGTTGGCGCCGGGATAGTCGGCGCACGCCTGCAACAATTCCTCGATGCCATATTTGCGGTTCAGCGGGACGATCTCGTCGCGGATGTCCTTGGTCACCGCGTGCAGCGACACCGCGAGATTGACGCCGATCTCCGCCCCGGCGCGCGCCATCATCGGCACCACCCCCGAGGTCGACAGCGTGATCCGGCGCTTCGACAGCGCCAATCCGTCGCCGTCCATCACCAGCCGCAGCGCATCGCGGACATTGTCGAAATTGTACAGCGGCTCGCCCATGCCCATCATCACGATGTTGGTCAGCATGCGCCCTTCGGGCTGGCTGGGCCATTCGCCGAGCGAATCACGTGCCAGCATGACCTGACCGACGATCTCCCCGGCGGTCAGGTTGCGCACCAGCCGCATCGTCCCGGTATGGCAGAAGCGGCAGTTGAGCGTGCAGCCGACCTGGCTCGACACGCACAGCGTGCCGCGATCCGCATCGGGGATGAACACCATCTCGTAATCCTGCGCATCGTCCGACCGCAGCAGCCATTTGCGGGTGCCGTCGGTCGATACCTGCGCCTCGATCACCTGCGGGCGACCGATCACGAACCGCTCCGTCAGCCACGGATGCTGCGCCTTGGCGATATCGGTCATCGCGGTGAAGTCGGTCGCGCCGCGATTGTAGATCCAGTGCCAGATCTGCTTCGCCCGCAGCTTCGCCTGTCGCGGTTCCAGCCCGGCGTCGGCCAGCGTCGCGCGCAACTGGTCTTTCGACATGCCGATCAGGTCGATACGCCCATCGGCGCGCGGTACGGGCGCGCGCGGCACCGGCACGGGATCGATGTGCCCCGGAATGGGCATGGTGGCGGCCGGCTCTGTCAGCATCGCTCGCACATAAGCGAACAGGCGGCAAAATGCCAGTGTCGTACCGGCGCGACGGCATGCGCCACGGCGCCAGCATCCCGGCGCCCGACGATGCGATCGCCCGCCGCCGGGCGGTTCAGCGACAGCCGAGCTGTGCCGCGTCGATCGCGGTGGGGGCGCCCGCCAGCGGATAGCGATCTACCCGCTGCCCCCCGCCCGGATTGGCCACCGTCACCGTCATCCAGCGTGCGCCGCGGATCGCGCCGACGATCGCGCGCTGCGTCGTGGCGTCGGCGGCGAAGGCCCGATCGTCGCGCGCGGAAAGGGCGAAGCGCCGCTCGCCGATCGTCAGCGTGATCGAATCGCCCGGCGCGGCGGGGGCGGACAGGCGGAAGAACACCGCCGGCGCGCGCTCCGGCCCCCGGCGCACCGCGATCCGCGCGAACGCACCGCGCCGATCGGTGACGCCGGCATCGTCCAGCGGTTGCGCGATCGCGAAGCACCGCGTCGGCGTGCTGTCACGCAGCGCCGCCCAGCGTTGCCACACCCCCAGCGCGACCCGCTCGCCGGCCAGCAGCAAGGCCGCCGCGACGATCACGCCGGCGCGTGGCCGGTGCCAAGATGCACCATCGTCTCGCGACCGCCTTCGATCATCGTCACCGTTCCTTGCGGATGGCCGGGTAACACGGGCGCGCCGCATGCGTCCATCGGTGCGCCCGTCATCACGCCGCGCATCACGCGGCTGGAGATGCCGTGCATGATCACCAGCCGGTCGCCGGGATCGGCGGCGGTATCGGCCAGCCAGCCCGCCACGCGGGTCGCGATCTGATCGTAGCGTTCCCCGTCCGGGGCGCTGCGCAGCAGGCCGCCCGGCAGGATGACCGGCCCCACCTCCGCGGTCAGTTCGGCATAGTAACGACCGCCCCATGATCCCATGCCGATTTCGGTCAGCCGCTCGTCGGTACGCACGCTATGCCAGTCAAGGTCGAGATAGTCGGCGATGATCGCCAGTGTCTGCAATGCACGGCCGGTGGGGGAGGCCCATAACGTCAGCGCCGGGCGGGCGCCAAGGGCGTCACGCATGGCCTGACCCATTTCCATCGCCTGAATAACGCCGTTCCGGGTTAGAGGAGTGTGCAGCGTATCGCCCTGTAATCTTCGCGATGCGTTAAAAACAGTCTCTCCGTGGCGGCCCACAAAGTCTCTTCCGTCTCTTTTCAGCGGCATAGTTATTTATCTCCTGTTAAATGTATCTTTATCGCAACAATCTTTCACTCGGACGCTATTTGTTCTAGTTGGCGCGGATCGGCGAAAGTCTCTCAACGGGCGTCGCCGACTGGATCATCATGGGAGATGTATTGATGCGTAAGTTCCTTTTGGCCGGACTGGCCGCGACCTGCGGCGCGATCGCGGCGCAGCCCGCGCTGGCGGAAGCGGGCGCGTTCAGCGGCCCCCGCGCCGAAGTCGTGCTGGGCTATGACCAGCTCAATTCCAAGGAAGACGGCGAATCGGGTCACAAGGGCGGTTTCGGCTATGGCGCCCGGCTTGGCTATGATCTTCAATCGAGCGGATTCGTCTATGGTGTCGAAGTCGGCGTCGCCGGATCGAGCATCAAGGAGAGCGAGTCCGACATCGATGTGACCGGCGACAGGCTCACGCTGAAGGCGGGCCGCGATCTCTATGCGGGCGTCCGCGTCGGCGCCGTCGTCACCCCCTCCACGCTGCTGTACGCTCGCGCGGGCTATACCAATGCGCGCCTGTCGCTGGAGTATAAGGCGCCGAATCTGCCAGCGGTCACGGCGGGCAGGAACAAGGGCGGCTTCCGTGCCGGCGCCGGCGTCGAGCACAAGCTCGTCGGGTCGAGCTATGTGCTGGGCGAGTACGATTACTCGACCTATGGCTCGTTCACCGACGACGACCTCAAGATCAACCGGCATCAGCTGCTGGCGGGCGTCGGCATTCGCTTCTGATCCCCGCCGCCGGCGGCATTTCCGGGGGAAATTTGCCGATATGGCCGCGACAGGCCGTTTCGGGGCCGTTTGAAGGGTCGGAGCGCTTGCTCCGGCCCTTCATCTTTAGCTAGGAAGAATCGGCCAAATGCCCCTGGTGTTGTGTGACCTGCGGGCCGGGGGAAGAGTGTGATGAAGGCGACGATCGAACGCGCGACGCTGCTGAAGGGGCTGAGCCATGTTCAGTCGGTGGTGGAGCGGCGCAATACCATTCCGATCCTGTCCAATGTGTTGCTCGACGCGACGGCGGACGGCCAGTTGCGGCTGATGGCGACCGATCTCGACCTGCAGATCAACGAATCGGTGGCCGCGGAGGTGGAGCAGCCGGGCTCGACGACGGTATCGGCGCACACCTTGTTCGATATCGCGCGCAAGCTGCCGGAGGGCGCGCAGGTCTCGCTCACCGCGGCGGAGGGCCGCATGACGATCGTCGCAGGGCGCGCGCGCTTCACGCTCGGCACGCTGCCGCGCGACGATTTCCCGGTGATCGCCGAGGGCGAGTTGCCGACGCAGTTCGAACTGCCGGTGGAAACGCTCAAGCAGATCGTCGACAAGACGCGCTTCGCGATCTCCACCGAGGAAACGCGCTATTATCTCAACGGCATCTTCCTGCATGTCGCCGAAGGGGTGTTGAAGGCGGCGGCGACCGACGGCCACCGGCTGGCGCGCGTGACGGTCGACCAGCCGAAGGGCGCCGAGGCGATGCCCGATGTGATCGTGCCGCGCAAATGCATCGCGGAGCTGCGCAAGCTGCTCGACGAGGTCGATGGCTCGGTCGGCGTGTCGTTGTCGGGAACCAAGATCCGTTTCGACCTGGGGCAGGCGATCCTTACCTCCAAGCTGATCGACGGCACTTTCCCCGATTACAGCCGCGTCATCCCGACCGCGAACGACAAGATCCTGAAGCTCGACCCGAAAAGCTTCATGGAAGGGGTCGACCGCGTATCGACGATCGCCACCGAAAAGACGCGCGCGGTGAAGATGGCGCTGGATCGCGACAAGATCACGCTGTCGGTAACCAGCCCCGAGAACGGCACCGCTGCGGAAGAAGTGCCGGGCGAATATGTCGCGCTGCCGTTCGAGATCGGTTTCAACAGCCGCTATCTGCTCGACATCCTGGGGCAGATCGACAGCGAGCTGGTTGAGGTGCACCTCGCCGACGCTGCCGCGCCGACGCTGATCCGCGAAAACGACAAGAGCCCGGCGCTGTACGTGCTGATGCCGATGCGGGTCTGAAGCCGCTCTCCCGCCTCGCGGCGGGGGTAACGGTCGATCAGGTGATAGCGGGTGGATCATTTCCGGGCCCGCTCAGGAAGCGCAGATCCTCATGCCTGCTCGCCCGCTGCGCGTGGATGCCGTCGTCTATGGGGCGAGACGATCCGGGTAGAGACCCGGTTGATCGCCCCTCCACCCCTATCGCTGCGATGTTCAGAAACCGCCCCCGCGCCTTTTGATCTCGCATTCACCTTCCCTGAACGTGCGCACAGGAAGGGCCGGCGTCCCGCTATTGCTTGAGGCCGGTCAGAATACCGTAATCGGTGCCACTATCGAGCCGATACAGCAGCGCGATTTCTTTGCCGGCGGGTCCGAACAACCTACCGGTGAACGTGCCGGTGAGGTTGCCGGTCTTTGACCGAATCGTCCCCTCGATGTGATTGCCCGTATCCAGCGTGCCCGTCAGATCGAAGTCGACCGGCGCGATCGAGCCATCAGCGCGGGAGACGGTGCCGGAGACCTTTCCGGTCGCGCGATCGATTGTCACGACCTGAAATTTCGCAAGGTTGGCCGTGTTCTCTTCCTCATCCATCATAGCGAGATAGGTAAACACGCCGGAACCGCTCAATTCCGTCGGGTTCGTCGGCGCCCCGATCAACACCCCCCCGAGAATCTGCCGTTCTGCTCGAGCGAGCGTGCGAAGCACGGTGATGTCGCTCGATGAAATATTCTTTTAGCCACGACATATCGAAATGGCGGCCGGCGTCGCTGGCGCGCCCGCCCGAAATGGGCTCCCAGGATGTCTGCGACGCCGGGGCGGGGCGCCGCTGTCCCGATGATCCAAGCGGCGCGCGGCCCAATCACCCGCCTCGCGCCACCCGCTTGATCGGCATCAGCCTGATTCGACGGAACGATTCGACCGGGCCAGCCGTATCGTGGGGCCTATGGCTCAATCCGTAACACCGCTGTTTCCCTGGTCGCACGAGGCGCAGCATGCGCTGGAATCGTTGCTGCATGCGCATATCTCCGCCCGCGATTTTCCGTGCGTGGGGGCGAAGGCCGCCCTGGGGCGGGGTACCTTGCGCGTGCTGGCCTGCTCCCGGATCGACAGCGCGTGGGACGATCTGCGCATCCATGACGCGCTTCTGCAATTCGCCGCCGCCTATCGGAAGGCGCCCGGTCTCTTCCGCAGCTTCGCGGTGGTGTTCGACGGGCCGGATACGCTTGATGAACCCGCTTTCGAGGCGGCGCTGTGGCAGCGTGTGCAATCGCTGTCCGACAAGGACGTGTGGCGTGGGCAACCGTATGATTCGCGCGTCAGCGACGATCCGGAGGATCCGCATTTCTCATTGAGCTTTGGTGGCGAGGCGTTTTTCGTCGTCGGCCTGCATCCCGAAGCCTCACGGCCAGCGCGCCGCTTCGCCCGGCCGACGATGGTGTTCAACCTGCACGATCAGTTCGAACAGCTTCGCGCCGACGGCCGCTATGAGACGATGCGCGAGGCGATCATGGTGCGCGACGAGGCGGTGGCGGGATCACGCAATCCGATGCTGTCGCGGCACGGCGAAGCGAGCGAGGCGCGGCAATATAGCGGGCGGCACGTCGATGATGGCTGGCATTGTCCATTCCGTTACCACGGCGTGGCGCCGGGCGCGGGGGATGGTTCGTGAGCGTCGCCACGCAGGAGATCGCCCCGCGCAGCGGCGCGGCGTTCCGGCTCGACGCCGGACAGACGCTGACCGTGATCGACCCCGAGGGACGGCAGGTGGCGGATCTGCTCGCCTATAGTGCGGCTGATATCCGCGAGGTCATCTCGTCCGGCCGCACGCTGGATTATGCCGAAACGATCCGGCTGACGACCGGGCATCTTCTCTATTCGAACCGCTCGCGGCCGATGCTGGAGATCGTCGCCGACGATGTCGGGTGCCACGATTTCCTGTTGACGCCATGCTCTTATGACACCTTCCACCATTTCTATCCCGAGCTGCCCCCGCACCGCGGCTGTTTCGGCAACCTGGCGGCGGCGCTGGCGCCCTTCGGTGTGACGGAAGACATGATCCCGGTCGCGTTCAACTGTTTCATGAACGTGCCCGTCGACGGTGCGACGGGCCGGCTGGAGGTGCTGCCGCCGACGAGCACCGCGGGCGATGCGATTGTGCTGCGCGCGCGGATGGACCTGGTGATCGGGCTGACGGCATGTTCCGCCCCCGCCAGCAACGGCGGCAGCTTCAAGCCGATCCATTACCGGATCGAATGAGCCGGGCTATTCGCTCCGCGCGACCGGCCCGGCGGCTTCCCGTTCCGCTTCCTGGCCCTGTGCGATGTAGCGTGCCGCAAGCTCGAGGTGCAGCGCGCGGATCGGCTTGGCGCGCGCGGCGCTGGCCAGATCGCGTTCCTGTCGCGCGCGGCGATGGTAATAAGCGATATCTTCCTGGCTGGACATCATCTGTCCTTTCCTGATGCAGCGGAGGGACTCGCCCTCACCGGAGCGATTGTGCGCCGCCGCCGCGGGCGCGCCAATGAACTGCATCAAGGCGCGGAAAAATTCGCGTCGGCCGGCATGATCATCGCGAGGCCGCCTGTTCGCCACATTCCCGGTAATCTCCATCAATCGCCTTGGCGTCGGCGACGAGAGACGTCATGACGCCGGCGATGGATCGCTCGTTCCGCCGCGTCGCCGCCGATGGCCGTCAGCATCCGCTCGACCGGGCGATCGTGGCGGAAGCGCCGATCGCCATCGAGATCAACGGCCTGGGCTATGCCGTCATGATGGCAACCCCGGCGGATCTTGAGGATTTCGCCACCGGCTTCGCGCTGTCGGAACGGATCGTCGACACGGTGGCCGAGATCGTCGCGATCGATCAGCATGCCACCCCGCAGGGGCAGATCGTGCGGCTCGCCGTCGCGCCGGCGCGGGCCATGGCGGTGGCGGACCGTGTGCGGCGGCGGACGAGCGATTCGTCGTGCGGGCTGTGCGGGATGGACAGTCTCGATGCGATCCATCGCGCCCTGCCGCGCGTGCCCACCACCACCGCCACCGCGCCGGCGATCTTCACCGCGCTGAAGGCGATGCGTGACCATCAGCCACTCAACCGCGCGACGGGCGCGGCGCATGCCGCGATGCTCTGTGCGCCGGACGGCACGATCCGTCAGGCGCGTGAGGATGTCGGCCGCCACAATGCCTTCGACAAGCTGATCGGTGCGATGGCGCGCGCGGGGTGCGGCTGGGACGGCGGCTTCGCGCTGCTGTCGTCGCGCTGCTCCTATGAACTGGTCGAGAAGGCCGCTCTGGCGGCGTGCCCGATGCTGGTCACCGTTTCCGCCGCCACCGATCTGGCGCTGGCGCGCGCGGCGTCATGCGGCCTGACCCTGGTGCATGTCGCGCGCGACGACGCGGTGCTGTTTTCCGATCCCGCGCGTTAGGAGCCCCATGACCACGCAGCACGACGATCGCCCCGATTTCACCCCCTATGACGGCCCGGCGGGCGGATGGGGGTCGGTTCGCTCACTGGCGGATATCATCCCGCGGGAAGAGAATATGGCGGTCACCACCGCCGAATTGCTGCGTCAGAACAAACCCGACGGCTTTGCCTGCGTCAGCTGCGCCTGGGCGAAGCCGCATCCGCCGCATCCGGCGGAATTCTGCGAGAACGGCGCCAAGGCGACCGCATGGGAGATCACCAGCCAGCGCGTTACCCCGGCGTTCTTCCGCCAGCACGGGCTGACCGAGCTGCGCACCTGGAGCGACTATCGCCTCGAGGAGGCGGGCCGGCTGACGCATCCGATGAAATACGATCGCGCGACGGATCGTTATGTCGTCGCGCCGTGGGAAGAGGCGTTCGCGGCAATCGGGGCGAGGCTGAAGGCGCTGGCGCCCAAATCGGTGGTCTTCTACGCCTCCGGGCGGGCCAGCCTGGAAACGTCGTACATGTGGCAGCTGATGGCGCGGCTCTATGGCAATCAGAACCTGCCCGACAGTTCGAACATGTGCCATGAATCGACCTCGGTCGGGCTGAAGGCGGCGATCGGCGTGCCGGTCGGCACGACGCGGCTGGAGGATTTCGACAGCTGCGATTGCATCCTGCATTTCGGGCAGAATGTCGCCACCAACAGCCCGCGGATGCTGCACCAGCTGCGTTCGGTGGCGAAGCGCGGTGCCGCGATCATCGTCTTCAACCCACTGCGCGAACGTGGGCTGGAGCGGTTCACCGATCCGCAGAACCCGATCGAGATGGCGACCGGGAAGGAAACCCCGATCGCGACCCAATATCACCAGGTAACCGCCGGCGGTGATATCGCGGCGATGACCGGGATCGCGAAATGGCTGATCGAGCAGGACCAGATCGACCACGATTTCATCGCGCGGCATACCCATGATTTCGCGCCGTTCCGCGACAAGGTGCTGGCGACCGACTGGGCCGATATCGAGCGGGAATCGGGTCTGCCACGCGAGGCGATCGAGCAGGCCGCGCGTGCCTATGGCAAGGCGAAGGCGACGATCGCGATCTACGGCATGGGCCTGACCCAGCATGTGAAGGGCGTCGACAACGTTCGCATGCTGGTCAATTTGCTGCTGCTGAAGGGCAATATCGGCAAGCCAGGCGCGGGGCCGTGCCCGGTACGCGGGCATAGCAACGTGCAGGGGCAGCGGACCGTTGGAATCACCGAGAAGACCGAATTGGCCCCGGTCGAGAAGCTCAAGGAAATGTATCATTTCGACCCCCCGACCGAGAAGGGGCTGGATACGGTAGAGGCATGCGCCGGGATCATCGACGGCACCGTGAAAGCATTCCTGTCGCTGGGCGGCAATTTTGCGCGCGCGGTGCCGGAAACCGAATTGGTGGAGGAGGGCTGGGCGCGGCTTGATCTGTCGGTGCAGATCGCCACCAAGCTGAACCGCAGCCATTTGATCCCCGCCGCCGGGGAAACCTGGCTGTTGCCGTGTCTGGGGCGGATCGAACGCGACCTGCAGGACGGTGGGCCGCAGCGCGTCACGGTCGAGGATTCGACCAGCGTGATCCATTATTCGCTCGGCAAGGTGGAGCCGGCCAGCCCGCATCTGCTGTCCGAGCCCGCGATCGTCGCGGGGATCGCGAAAGCGACCCTGTCGCCCAATGCGCATGTGCCATGGGATCGCTGGGTGGGCGATTATGCGCTGATCCGTGACGAGATCGCCCGCGCCTTCCCGCATTTCTTCGCGCGCTTCAACGAGCGGCTCGATGAGGAACCGGGCGGGTTCTGGAAAGGCAACAAGGCGGCCGGGCGCGAATGGGATACCGAAAGCGGCAAGGCCGAGTTCCTTGTTCCCGAGGAGCTGAACGCCACCGGCTTCGCCGCTGCCGATGGCCGTTTCCGCTTGCTGACGTTGCGTTCGAACGACCAGTTCAACACCACCATCTATGGCTATTCGGATCGTTTCCGCGGCATCAACGGCACCCGCCAGGTGGTGCTGATGAACCGCGACGACATCGCCCGCGCCGGTTTGAGCGCGGGACAGACGGTGACGCTCGTCAGCGATGCGCAGGACAATCATGACCGGCGGGTCGGCGATCTGATCGTGGTGGAATATAACGTCCCGCCGGGGTGCATCGCGGCTTACTATCCCGAGTGCAACCCGCTGATCCCGCTGGCGCATCATGCCGAGGAAAGTCATGTGCCGGCAGCGAAGTCGGTGCCGGTGCGGATCCTCGGCTGAGCGACCCGGGCGCGGAATGCATCGCGAACCAATCGCTTGACGCCTTCGCCTCCATAACAGAGGTTACGTCCGTCAGACGGGGCCAACCCCGCGACCCGGCGGGAGAAGGATGTGAAGCTCGGCCCCGATATTGCCGCGATCGTCACCGGCGGTGCGTCCGGGCTTGGCCGGGCCACGGCGGAGGCGCTGATCGCGTGTGGCTGCAAGGTGGCGCTGTTCGACAGGAATGCCGATATCGGCCCGCAGGTCGCCATGGAAATCGGCGCGACCTATTGCGCGGTCGATGTGATGGATCAGGCATCGGTCGATGCCGGGTTTGTCGCCGCCCGGGCCGCCAATGGTCAGGAGCGCGTGCTCGTCAATTGCGCGGGCGGCGGTGTGGGCGGTCCGAACAAGACGGTCGCGCGATCCCGTGAAGATGGCGGGATCACGCCCTATCCGATCGAGAATTACGAGAAGACGATCGATCTGAACCTGATCGGCTCGTTCCGCTGCATCGTCGGCGCGGCGGCGGGGATGATGACCCTCGATCCCACCGACGACGGCGATCGTGGCGCGATCGTCAACACCGCCAGCGTCGCGGGGGAAGAAGGGCAGATCGGGCAGGTCGCTTATGCCAGCGCGAAGGCCGGTATCATCGGCATGACGCTGGTCGTCGCGCGTGATCTGGCGAGCGAGGGCATCCGCTGCAACACGATCCTGCCCGGTATCTTCGATACGCCGCTGCTGGGCCGTGCCAGGCCGCAGGTGAAGGCGGCGCTCGCGGCGATGGTGCCCTTCCCGAAGCGGCTCGGCATGGCGGAGGAATATGCCCACCTGGCGCTGGAGATGATCCGCAACTGCTATTTCAACGGCGAGGATGTGCGGCTCGACGGCGCCATCCGCATGCAGCCGAAGTGAGGGGGATGCGCCGATGAACTTCGATTATTCCGACGAGCAGAAGATGCTGAAGGACGAGGCACGCAGGTTCCTTGCCGCGCGGTGCGACACGTCGGTGGTGCGCGGCGTGCTTGATGATGCCGACCGTCATTACGATGCGGCGCTGTGGCGGGGCGTCGCCGAACAGGGGTGGCTCGGCGCGGCGATTCCGGAAAGCTATGGCGGACTGGGGCTTGGCCATGTCGAATTGTGCGCGCTGGCGGAGGAGCTGGGGCGCGCGATCGCGCCGATTCCGTTCGCCTCGACGGTCTATTTCGTCGCCGAGGCGCTGATGCTGTTCGGCAGCGAGGCGCAGAAGGAAACCTGGCTGCCCAGGATCGCGGCGGGGGAGGCGATCGGGGCGTTCGCCACGTCGGAAGGGCCGGGCGCGATCCGCGCCGATGCGATCCGCACCACGGTGACGGGCGGGCGGCTGACGGGGACGAAAATCCCGGTCACCGACGGCAATATCGCGGATCTGATCGTCGTGCTGGCGCGAGACGGCCTGTATCTGGTCGAAGCCCCGGCCGAGGTGGAGGTGCTGACGACGCTCGACCCCACCCGCGCGGCGGGGAAGCTGACCTTCAGCGATGTGCCGGCCGAGCGGCTGGGCGGCGAGGACGGCGTCGCCGCGATGCAGCAGATATTCGATCGCGCGGCGGTGCTGTTGGCGTTCGAACAGCTTGGCGGCGCGGATCGCGCGCTCGAAATGGCGCGGGCCTATGCGCTCGAGCGTTTCGCCTTCGGGCGGCAGATCGGCGGCTATCAGGCGATCAAGCACAAGCTGGCGGATATCTACGTCAGGAACGAACTCGCCCGGTCGAACGCATATTATGGCGCCTGGGCGCTCAACAGCGGCGCGGCGGAGCTGCCGTTGGCGGCGGCCACCGCGCGTGTCGCGGCGAGCGAGGCTTATTGGTTCGCGTCGAAGGAGAATATCCAGACGCACGGCGGGATCGGCTTCACCTGGGAGGCGGACCCGCAGCTCCATTACCGTCGCTCGCGGCAATTGTCGCTGGTCGCCGGCGCGCCCGCCATCTGGCGTGAGCGGCTGGTGAGCCAGCTCGAAACGCGCAACGCTGCCTGAGGGATCGATCATGGACTTCAACGATACGCCCGACGAAGCCGCCTATCGCGACCGCGCGCGGGAATGGCTGGCCCGCAACGTCGCCGAACATCAGGCGCAGGATCATGCCGGCGATATCGCCGCGGCGCGCGCATGGCAGGCGCGCAAGGCGGCGGCCGGCTACGCGCAGATCACCTGGCCGAAGGAATGGGGCGGGGGCGGCGGCACGCCGATCCAAAGCGTCATCTTCGGGCAGGAGGAGGCGAAACATCCGGTGCAATACGGCTATTTCACGATCGGGCTGGGCATGTGCATCCCGACCGTGATGGCCTTTGCCGACGATGCCACCAAACGGCGCTTCGTCGGTCCGGCGCTGCGCGGCGAGACGATCTGGTCGCAATTGTTCTCCGAGCCTGCCGGCGGATCGGACGTGGCGGCGATCCGCACGCGCGCGGTGCGCGATGGCGAGGATTGGATCGTCAATGGCCAGAAGGTGTGGACCTCCGGCGCGCATTATTCGGATTACGGCATCGTGCTGGTGCGCACCAATCCCGACGTGCCGAAGCACAAGGGGCTGACGATGTTCTGGCTCGATCTGCGCGCGCCCGGCGTGGAGATCCGGCCGATCCACCAGATGTCCGGCGGGTCGAACTTCAACGAAGTCTATTTCACCGATGTACGCATCCCCGACTCGCAGCGGCTCGGCGCGGTTGACGACGGCTGGAAGGTCGCGCTGGTCACGCTGATGAACGAACGGCTGGCGGTTGGTGGCGGCGGCGGCGCGGGGCCGAAGGAGATCCTCAAGCTGGCGCGCGAGATCGATGCCGGCCCGGACGGCGGCAAATTGCTGCACGACCCGGCGTTCCGCCAGCGGCTGGCCGACTGGTGGGTCCAGTCGGAGGGGCTGCGCAACACCCGCATGCGCACGATCACCGCGCTCAGCCGTGGCCAGACCCCGGGGCCGGAAAGCTCGATCGGCAAGATCATCGCCGCCAACCAGCTACAGGATATCGGCAATGCGGCGGTCGAGGCGGAGGATCAGTTCGGTATCATCGCCGATCCGGCGCTCGCGCCGCTCAAGGGGCTGTTCCAGTCGGCGGTGATGAACGCGCCCGGCCTGCGCATCGCGGGCGGCACCGACGAAATCCTGAAGAACATCATCGCCGAGCGCGTGCTGGGCCTGCCCGGCGAGATCCGTACCGACAAGGAAGCGGCGTTCCGGGATCTGCCGGCGGGTCGGTAGCCCGCACGGCGGCGCGGCGCGCGGGGTGACGCATTGTCCGCGCGCCTGTCCGGCGCGGCATATTCCTGCGACATTTGCGCGGTAGCGCTCCTCCGTCGTCGCGCCACATGCGACGCGGGGATCGTGACGATGCGTTTGTTCTGTCTGTTAATGGCCGCCACCTCGGCGCTTCCTGCCGCCGCCCAGGATCGTACCGCGACCCCGGCCGGCACACCTACCCCCGGCGCGCCCGCCTCCGGCAAGGCCGCCCAGGCAGACACCCGGACCCAGGCGATGGCCGAGGGCGAAGGGGAGGAGGACGGCCCCGATATCATCGTCCGCGCCTCACGCACGCAGCCGGGCGCGGTGATCGGGGATATTCCGCCCGAGCAACAGCTCTCCCCCGCCGATATTCGCAGCTATGGCGTTGGTTCGGTTACCGAATTGCTCAACGAACTGTCACCGCAGACGCGCTCGGGGCGCGGTTCGGGCGGGGCGCCGGTGGTGCTGCTTAACGGACGGCGGATCTCGGGCTTTCAGGAAATCCGCAACCTGCCGACCGAGGCGATCGCGCGGGTCGATATCCTGCCGGAGGAAGTCGCGCTGAAATACGGCTATCGCGCCGATCAGAAGGTGGTCAATTTCGTCCTGCGCCGCCGTTTTCGCGCAGTGACCGGGGAGTTGCAGGATCGCTTCGCCACCGAAGGCGGACGCCAGCTGCCGGAGGCGGATATCGACTGGTTGCGCATCCGCAACAATGGCCGCGTCAACCTGCACCTGGAATATAGCCGCGCCAGCGCGCTGACCGAGGCGGAGCGTGACGTCATCCAGCCGGCCAGCAACGCCGCGCTGGGCGGGAATGTCGTCGCGGCGCGTGGGGCGACATTGGGCGGCGCGCTCGGCGCGGTAGCCGGAGTGCCCGCCAGCGCCGCGACTCAGGCAGTATCGCTGGGCGATTTCCTGTCGACCCCGAACAGTACCAATCAGGGCACCTATCGTACCCTGCTGCCGTCGGAGCGCAGTTTCAGCGCGAACGGCAGCTATGCCACCACGATCTTCGGCAACGTTGCGGCGACGATCAACGCCACGGTGGACGATAGCCGCACCGAAGCGCTGCGCGGATTGCCGAGCGTCACGCTGGCGCTGGCGGCGGGCAATCCCTTCTCGCCGTTCGCGCAGGATGTCTCCGTCGCGCGGCTTGTCGACGGCGTTGGCCCGCTGACCCAGCAGGTCGATACCACCAGCTATCACCTCGGCACGACGTTCAACGGTGATCGCGGCCGGTGGCGCTGGTCAGTGACCGGCAGCGCCGATTGGAACGAGAGCAGCACCGTCACCCAGGCGGGGCTGGATGTCGCGCCGTTCCAGTCCCTGCTGACCGCGAACGACCCCGGCGCCAATCCGTTCGGCCCGCCGTCGCTGGGGCGTTTGGCCGACAATATCGGGCGCTCCACGTCCAGCGCCTATGAGCTGGACGCGCTGGCGAGCGGGCCGCTGTTCAGGCTGCCCGCGGGCGACGCCAGCACCAGTATCCGCGTCGGTGCGACGACAAGCGACTTTTCCAGCCGATCGCTGCGCAACGGCATCGCCAGCGCTGGGCAGGTGGGGCGCGATATCGCGAATACGCAGATCAACCTCGACCTGCCGATCGCCAGCCGTGGCGACAATGTGCTCGCGGTGCTGGGCGATCTCTCGCTCAACGGCAATGTCGCGGCGGATCATCTTTCCGATTTCGGCACGCTGTGGACGATCGGCTATGGTGTCAACTGGGCGCCGATCGACGGCGTCCGCCTGCTGGTGTCGAAGACCGATCAGGATGAGGCGCCCAGCGCGCAGCAACTGGGCAACCCGCTGGTGTCCACGCCGGGGGTGCGCGTGTTCGATTACGTTCGCGGCACCACCGCGACGATCACGACGGTCAGCGGGGGCAATCGCGCGCTGATCGCCGACGATCGCCATACGCTGAAGATCGGGCTGGACCTCAAACCCTGGTCGACGCGCAACATGACGTTCCGCGCGGACTATACGCGTCAGAACACCGATGATCCGATCGCCGCGTTTCCCGCGGCGACGGCGGCGATCGCGCAGGCATTTCCGGACAGGTTCCAGCGGGATGCGGAGGGCAACCTGCTGAGCCTCGATTCGCGCCCGGTCAATTTCGCGCGGTCTGAATCGTCACAATTGCGATACGGCGTGAACCTGTCCGTGCCGCTCAAATCGCGGTTGCAAAAGGAACTGGAGGCGTTTCGCGCCGGCACCGGCCCCAATCCCTTCGAAGGGCTGTGGCGCCCCGGCGGGGAAGGGCGGCGTGAAGGCGCGGGCGGCGGCAATGGTGGCCCGGGCGGGGCGGCGAACGGCGGCGGGGGGCGCGGCGGCGGCTTTGGTCGAGGCGGCGGCGGTGGGGCGCGCGGACAGGCGGGCGGCCGGCTGCAGTTCGCGCTCTATCACACCTGGCATCTCACCGAGCGCGTGACGGTGGCGCAGGGCGGCCCGGTGCTCGATCTGCTGCGCGGCGACGCGATCGGCGGCAGCGGCGGCCAGCCGCGACATGAGCTGGAGGGACAGGCGGGTTATACCAACAACGGCCTCGGCGCGCGGTTGTCCGTCAACTTCCAGAGCGCAACCCGCGTCAATGGCGGCACCGCCGACGCGCCGACGACGCTGAATTTCGGCAGCCTGGCCACCGCGAACCTGCGGTTCTTCGCCGATCTGGGAGGACGGATCGACTGGGTGCGCGCGCATCCGTGGCTGCGCGGCGCGCGCGTGACGGTGCAGTTCGACAATCTGTTCAACACCCGGCAGCGCGTTACCGATGGCACCGGGGCGGTGCCGATCGGCTTCCAGCCCGCCTATCTCGATGCCATCGGTCGCACGGTGCGCGTCTCGTTCAGGAAGCTGTTCTTCTGATCGGGGGACGCGGACGGCTACAGGCCGATCCGTGCCGCCAGCCAGCGCGCGGCCGCCTCGGGCGTCTGCTTGTCCGCGTCACGGTCGACGCGATAGTTCGCCTCGCGCATCGCCGCGACCGGGATGCGGCCCAGCAGCGGGCGCAAGGCATCGATAAACGCGCGGTCGTCGCCGCGCTTCGGCCCGATCAGCAGGATCGCGTCATAACCGGGGATCGCCTGGCGCGGATCGCTCAGCACCACCAATCGGTCCGCCGCGATCCGGCCGTCGGAAGAGAAGGCGCTGATCACGTCCGCCCGCCCGCTTTCCAGCGCGCGGTACATGAAGGTCGGGCTATAGGGTGTCGCCGCGCCGAACCGCAGCCGATAGGCATCACGGATCGCGCGCCACTCCGGTCGGTCGAGAAACTCCAGGTCCGAGCCCAGCCGCAACCTGCCCGCCTGCGCCGCGAGGTCGGCGATCGAGGCGATGCCACGTGCCCGCGCGAAGGAATCGCGCATCGCGAAGGCATAAGCATTCTCGAACCCGAGCGTGCCGAGCAAAGTGACGCCGCGCGACTTTTTGGCCCAATCGGCGATCGCGCGCACTTGCTGGTCGCGCGGCACGACGTCATGCCGCTGCATCGCGCCGGCCCAGATCGTGCCGGCATAGTCGACATAGACGTCGACCTCGCCCGTGGCGACCGCGCCGAACGCCACCGCCGACCCCAGACCGTCGCGATAGGTGACGCGATAGCCAGCGCGCGACAGCCGCTCGCCGATCAGCCGCGCCAGGATATATTGTTCGGAGAAGTTCTTGGCGCCGACCACCACGTTGCGATCGCGGCCGTCGCGGCTGGGCCAGAAGGGCGCGCTCGCGACGATCATCGCCGCCAGCAGCAGCGCACCGATCGCCCCGACGCGGCGCCAGCGCCGCTCCCCCGCCGCACGCTCCGCCAGCCCCAGCAGCGCGTCGACCGCCAGCGCCAGCGCGGCGGCGGCGACGCAGCCGGTGATCACCAGCGTCCACGCCTGCGTCTGCAGGCCCGCGAAGATCAGGTCGCCCAGACTCGGCTGCCCGACGGTGGTCGACAGCGTCGCCGCGCCGATCGTCCATACCGCCGCGGTACGGATGCCCGCCATGACGATCGGCAGCACCAACGGCACCTCGACCAGCCACAATTTCTGCCGCCGCGTCATGCCAATCCCGTCGGCCGCCTCGCGGATCGCGGGATCGAGCCCGGTCAGTCCGGTCACGGTGTTGCGCACGATCGGCAGCAACGCATACAGCGTCAGCGCGAGCAGCGCCGGCAGGAAGCCGAGCGCCGGAATACCGCCGCCAACCCGCCCCGACAGCCACAGCAGCATCGGATAGAATAGCGCCAGCAGCGCCAGGCTGGGGATCGTCTGGACGAGGCTGGCGCCGCCCAGCGCGATCGAGGCGAGCCGTGGCGATCGCGCCGAACGGATTCCCAGCGGCACCGCGATCGCCAAGGCGAGCGCCAGCGCGGCCAGCGCGAGGAAGAGATGCTGCGCCGCGAGCGCGGGAACGCGGGCCCAGGCGTCGCTCATCGCGTCAGCGCCGCCAGCCGCGCGGCCTGTTCGCGCGGCACCGCCACCAGCGCCTCCCCCGCCGCGCCGCCCCGGCCCGCCAGCATCTCCCCGGGCGTCGCGTCGCCGACGATCGCGCCCGCCTGCAGCACGAGGATGCGATCGGCATGGAGCAACGCCTCCGCCATGTCGTGCGTCACCATGATCGTCGTCAGCGACAGCTCACGATGGAGCCGCGCCACCGCCGCCGCCAGCGATTGTCGCGTCACCGGATCAAGCGCGCCGAACGGCTCGTCCATCAGCATCAGGCGCGGTTCGGTGACCAGCGCGCGCGCGACGCCGACGCGCTGGCGCTGCCCGCCGGACAGTTCGGCGGGCATGCGGGTCATCAACGCGCGGGGCAGTTCGACCCAGTCGAGCATGCGCGCGACCTGACCCTCATCGCGTCGGCCGGCGATGCGCAGCGGCAGCGCGACATTGTCCGCCACCGTCAGATGCGGAAACAGGCCAATGTTCTGAAAGACATAGCCGATGTGCCGGCGCAGCAGGTGCGGTGCGCCCGTCGCCACATCTTCCCCGTCGAGCAGCACGCGCCCGCGATCGGGGGCGATCAGGCGGTTGACCGTTTTCAGCAGGGTCGATTTTCCCGACCCGGAGGCGCCGACCAGCGCGACGAAGCTGCCGCTGGCGACCTCGACGGAAATACCGTCGATCGCGACGGTGCCGTCGCGATACGCCTTGGTCACGTCGTCGAAGGTGACGGTCGGGCCCGAAGGCTGGTCGGGCGATTGTGCTGGCATCGGATCGAACGATGCGGGAAGGAACGGGGTGAGACAAGCGGTGATGCGAGCGGCGAGGAACGAAGCATGAAGGCGATACTGGTCACGGGTGGGGGATCGGGCATCGGCCAGGCGGTGGCGCGGCTGTTCGCGGCGCATGGCTGGCGCGTCGGGCTGGCGGATATCGATCAGCAGGCGCTGGCGACCACCGCCGCGATGCTGCCGCACGAGAAGACCAGTACGCACGTCATGGATGTGCGCGACGCTTCGGAATGGGAGCATGTGCTCGCGGAGTTTACCGCCACCACCGGCGGACGGCTCGACGTGCTGTTCAACAATGCCGGGATCGCGGCGGGCGGGCCGTTCGCCGACATCGGCGTGGAGGTGCTCGACCGGGTGATCGACGTCAACTTCCGCGGCGTGGCCTATGGCGCGCGGCTCGCCTATCCGTATCTGAAGGCGACGCCCGGATCGTGCCTGCTCAACACCGCCTCCGCTTCCGCCATTTATGGCAGCGCGGGCCTGGCGGCCTATTCGGCGACCAAGTTCGCGGTGCGAGGGTTGACCGAGGCGCTGGACGCCGAATGGGCGCGCGACGGGATCAAGGTCCGCGACCTGCAACCCGCCTTCATCGATACCAATCTGCTGTCGATCGGCGTTGCCGGCAGCAACCGTACCGCGCGCGACGCGGTGGTGGACGCGGGGCTGGAGTTCACTCCGGTCGAGGTGGTCGCGCAGGCCGCCTGGGACGCGGTGCACGGCGATCGCCTGCACAGCCCGGTCGGCAAGACCGCTCGCCGCCTGACCTTCGCGGCGCGCTGGATGCCGGGGCGGCTGCGCAAGATGATGCGATCACGCGCCCTGGGTTGATCGCGCTCCGGGCGCTATCCTCCCAGGATCGCGTCGATCGCGGTGGCCAGCTCGATGTCGCGCTCCGACAGGCCACCGGCATCGTGCGTCGTCAGCAGGATGTCGACGCGGTTCCAGACGTTGCTCCACTCCGGATGATGATCGGCGCGCTCCGCCAGCAGCGCCACCTGCGTCATGAAGCCGAATGCCTCGGCGAAGTCGGTGAAGACGATCGACCGCGTGATTGCGTCGCGCGCCTCGTCAAAATCCCACTCCGGCAGCGCGTCGAGCGCGTCCGCGCGTTCCGCCTCGCTCAGTTGTTCGATCGTCTCGGCCATGATTGCGCGCCTCTGCTTGTCGCGGATGAGCCGCAAGGGGTATGGCGGGGAGGATGACCGGGCAAGAGGCAAGCGTGGAACGACCGTCGATGGGACCGGCGCCATCGGCGGCGATGATCGAGGCGCAGGCGCGGGCGACGATCGCCCGCCTGCCGTCGGCGTTTCGCGCGCACCTGGGCGATATCGTGCTGCTGGTCGAGGAAGAGGCCGATGGCGAAACGCTCGCGGCGCTGGGGCTGGATCATCCCCTCGACCTGACCGGGCTCTATCACGGCCAGCCGCTGGGAGAAAAATCGGCGTTCGACAGCGGCGCAATGCCCGATCGCATCCACCTCTATCGCCAGGCGATCCTCGCCGAATGGTGCGAGACGGGGGTGCGGCTCGACGATCTGGTCGCGCATGTCACGATCCATGAGATCGGGCATCATTTCGGCCTGTCCGACGATGACATGCACGCGCTGGAAGACGCGGTGGCGGATTGAGTGTCCCGGGGCTGGAGGTGCGTGACCTGAGACTGGCACGCGGCGGTCGCGTGCTGTGCGACGGGCTGTGCCTCGCGCTGCCGCCGGGCGGGGCGGCGCGTGTGACCGGGCCCAACGGTGTCGGCAAGTCGAGCCTGTTGCGCGTGCTGGCGGGGCTGCCGCGCGCCGATGCGGCCGTCACGCGCCCCGCGCGCGTCGCGCTGCTCGCGGAGGCGGCGGCGCTGGACGGGGAGCGGCCGCTGGCGCGGGCGCTCGCTTTCTGGGCGCGGCTCGATGCGGCGGAGGATGTGTCGGCGCGGGTCGCGGCGGCGCTGGCGGCGGTCGCGCTGGCAGAGCTGGCGGACGTGCCGGTGCGTCTGCTGTCGACCGGGCAACGCCGCCGCGCCGCGCTGGCACGGGTGATCGCATCGGGGGCGACGCTGTGGTTGCTCGACGAACCCGGCAATGGGCTCGATCGGGCGGCGATGCTGCGGCTCGACACGGCGATCGCGCGGCACCGTGCGGAGGGCGGGATCGTCGTCGTCGCCACTCACCAGTCGATCGACCTGCCCGGCGCAATCGAGGTCGCGCTGTGATCGCGCTGATCCGGCGCGACGTGCGACGCGGCTATGCCGGCGGCGGCGCGACGCTGGTAATGGCATTCTTTCTGCTGGTGACGACGCTGTTCCCGTTCGCGATCGGCCCCGATGCCCGGCTGCTGGCGCGTGTCGGCGGCGGCGTGATCTGGGCCGCGGCCCTGCTGGCGGCATTGCTGCCGGTCGAGCGGCTGGTGCAGCCCGATCTCGATAGTGGCGCGATCGACCAGATGATCGTGCGGGGCATCGGGCCGGTGACGATCGCGGTGGCGAAGATGGTCGCGCACTGGCTCGCCTTCGCGCCACCGCTGATGCTGGCGGCGGTGGTGGCGGCGGGGTTGCTCGATCTCCCGGTGGAGCGGCTGTTGCTGGTAGAGGCGGGGCTGGCGGTCGGCACGCCCGGGCTGGCGGCGCTGGCGGTGGCGACCGGGGCGCTGGTGGCCGGGCTGCGCGGGGCGGGGGCGATCGCCGGGCTGGTGATGCTGCCGCTGGCGGTGCCGCTGCTGATCTTCGGCGCAGGCGCGATCGACGGCGGCGTCGCGGGGCTGAAGCTGCTGGCGGCGCTCAGCCTGTTGCTGACGGTCGGGGCGCCGGTGGTGGCCGGGGCGGCGATCAGGCTGGGGGTGGAATAAGGGCGCTGGCCGGCGGCGCTGCCGCTAACGGCTCCAGCGCGCCCAGATCGCGGTCGGCAGGGTCAGCCCGCGCGCTTCCTCGCGCACCGCTAGTTCACCCGCCTCGACCGTTCCAGGCAGGTCCGCGAACGCTTGGCGCAGCATCTCGCCGATCGCCAGCGCGGACAGGCGCACGGCATAGACGGTCAGGAACAGATAGCGCGATTCGGCATCGAGCAGCCGGCGGCAATCGGCGATCAGCGCGGGCAGATCCTCCTCCAGGCGCCAGATCTCGCCATCCGGGCCGCGGCCGTATTTCGGCGGGTCGAGCAAAATGCCGTCGTACCGCCGCGCGCGGCGCACCTCGCGTGCGACGAACTTGCCCGCGTCGTCGACGATCCAGCGTACCGGCGCATCCGCCAGCCCCGACAAGGCCGCATTGCCGCGCGCCGCCTCGACCGACTTTTTCGAAGCGTCGACATGCACCATGCGCGCGCCGATCGCCGACAGCGCCAGCGTGCCGACGCCGGTATAACCGAACAGATTGAGGCACTCCGGCGCGGTGCATCCCGCCAGCCGTTCGCGCATCCACGACCATACTGGCGCCATGTCGGGAAAGAAGCCGAGGTGGCGGAAGGGCGTGGTCTGCGCGGTGAAGCGCACCGCGTCCTCACCGTCGCCCCAGCGCAGTGGCCAGCCGTCGCGCGGGACCGGCTGGCGGAAATGCCATTGTCCCCCGCCATCCTCGTCACTGCCGGGCACGAACTCGCCGTCGGCGAGCCAGTCGTCATGCGCTGGCGCCCACAGCGCCTGCGCCTCGGGACGAATGAAGCGGAACCGGCCGTATCGTTCCAGCTTCCGGCCGTTGCCCGAATCGATCAGGCCGTAATCCGCCCAGGGCTCGCCGGTAAGCGTGACGAGGCGCATCAGCCGCGCGGCACCGCGCGCGCCGCGATATAGGAGGATATCGCGTCATAGCTGGCGTCGAGCACGTCGAAACGCTCCTCGCGCTGGAACAGGTCGCCGACGCGCGCCGGCAGCGCGGGGCGCACCCCGGTGGCGCGCTCCACCGCGTCGCGGAATTTGGCGGGATGCGCGGTCGCCAGCGTCACCATCGGCACGCCCGGCTGCGCCTGCCGCCGTGCGGCGGCGTAAGCGATCGCGGTGTGCGGATCGATCACCTGCGCCGATCGATCGGAGGCGGCGCGCATCGCCAGGGCCATGTCGTCGGTATCGACACGCTCACCCACGAACAGCGGCGCGGCACCGTCGCGCTGCGCGTTGGTGAGCTGCATCGCCCGGGTCGATTCGAAACCGCGCATCTGCGCCGCCAGCGCGCCCCCGTCGCGCCCGCCCAGATCGAACAACAGCCGCTCGAAATTGCTCGACACCTGGATATCCATCGACGGCGTCGGGGTCGCGACCACCTGACGGCTGGAATAGTCGCCTGTCGACAGTGCGCGCGCCAGGATGTCGTTGACGTTGGTCGCCACCACCAGCTTCGCCACCGGCAGACCCATTTTCGCGGCGACATAGCCGGCGAAGACGTCACCGAAATTCCCGGTCGGCACGCTGAACGCCACTTTCCGGTGCGGCGCACCGAGCCGCACGGCGGCGTAGAAATAGTAAACCACCTGCGCCATCAGGCGCGCCCAGTTGATCGAGTTGACCGCCGACAAACGGAACCGCCCGGCGAAGGCGGCATCGTTGAACATCGCCTTCACCAGCGCTTGCGCGGTATCGAAATCGCCGCGGATCGCGATATTGTGGACGTTGGGGGCGCCCACCGTGGTCATCTGCCGGCGCTGCACGTCGCTGACGCGGCCTTCGGGGTGGAGCATGAAGATGTCCACGCCCTGCCGTCCGGCGACGGCATCGATCGCGGCGGAGCCGGTGTCGCCGCTGGTCGCGCCGATGATCGTGACATGCGCGTCCGCCCCGGTCAGGAAGCGTTCGAACAGCTGCCCCAGCAGTTGCAGCGCGACATCCTTGAACGCCAGCGTCGGCCCATGGAACAGTTCCAGCAGCCATTGATCGTGATCCACCTGCACCAGCGGGGTCACCGCCGCGTGGTGAAAGCGGGCATAGGCCGCTTCGCACAGCGACGTCAGTTCGTCGCGGGTCAGCGAGCCGGCCACGAACGGCGCCATTACCGCCACCGCGGTATCGACATAGGACAGCCCGGCCAGCGCGCCGATCTCCTCCTCGGTCATCCGCGGCCAGTGCTCTGGAATGTAGAGGCCGCCATCGGCGGCGAGGCCCGCCAGCGTGACGCCGGCGAAATCGAGCGAGGGGGCGTTGCCGCGAGTGCTGACGTAGCGCATGGGCTCGATCGCCTACGTCCTCAGTCTGCGTCATGCAACGGTTGCGATATCCGCCGATCAGGTATTAGCACGCGGCGCATGGCACTGATCGATCACTTCCTCCACCGCGCGATCAAACGCGGGCAGCTCACCTTGACCAAGCCCGATGGAAGCACGTCGACCTTCGGCACGCCCGATCCCGATCTCGCGCCGGTATCGTTCACGATCCACGATCGTGGCGTCTATCGCGCGATCGTCGCCGATCCGGCGCTCGGCGTGGCGGAGGCGTTCATGGATGGCCGGCTGACCATCGAGCAGGGCGATATCCTCGATCTGCTGATGCTGGCGACCGGCAACTCGCGCTGGGAAAACGGCGTCAACCGGCTGGCGGCGAATCGCTGGCGGACGATCGGCGGGAAGATCCGCCACGCGCTGACCCGCAATCAGGCGGGCGCGTCGAAGCGGAACGTCGCGCACCATTACGATCTGTCGGATCGCCTGTACGACCTGTTTCTCGACGCCGACAAACAATATAGCTGCGCGTATTACACCGATCTCGCCCAGTCGCTGGAACGGGCTCAGGCCGACAAGAAGGCGCATATCGTCGCGAAGCTGGCGATCGAGCCGGGGATGCGGGTGCTCGATATCGGCTGCGGCTGGGGCGGCATGGCGCTGTACATCCATCGGACGACGGGCGCCGAGGTGCTGGGCATCACCCTGTCGGAGGAGCAGCTCAAGGTGGCGCAGCGCCGGGCAGAGGAAGCCGGCGTCGCGGACAAGGTGCGCTTTCAACTGATCGACTATCGCCATCTGACCGGCACGTTTGACCGTATCGTCTCGGTCGGGATGTTCGAGCATGTCGGTGCGCGCAATTTCCGCACCTATCTGTCGACGTGTCGCGACCTGCTGACGCCGCAGGGGGTGATGCTGCTGCATACGATCGGGCGCGCGGACGGGCCGGGCTTCACCGACCGGTTCACCGACAAATACATCTTTCCGGGCGGTTATATCCCGTCGCTGTCGGAGATCCTGGCGGCGAACGATTTCATCCGCTGGTTCGTTACCGACGTGGAGGTGCTGCGGATGCATTATGCGATCACGCTGCGTGATTGGTACAGGCGCGCCGTCGATCAAAAGGACGCGATCGTCGCGCTGTACGACGAACAGTTCTTCCGCATGTGGACCTTCTACCTGGCGGGAGCGATCGTCAGCTTCACCAACGGGCCGCTGGTCAATTTCCAGATCCAGTTCAGCCGCGATCGCCTCGCGCTGCCGTTGACGCGCGACTATATGCTGGAGGAGGAGCGGCGGCTGCGGGATTGATCGCCCGCCGCATCCTCACTTCTTCCCCGTCGCCGCCTCGCCCGCGGCGCGGGCCTTCGCCATTTCGCCGGCATCGACCTTGCCGTCGCGGTTCAGGTCATAGGCATTGAACACCGCGCCCATCATCGCGGTCGATTCGGCCTTGCTAACGCGGCCATCCTTGTCGGTGTCCGCGCGGGCGAGGAACAGCGCGGCGACCCGCTTGGCATGGGTGGCGTCGAGCGTGCGCCCGCCGCCCAGCTTCATCTTGGCCATGCGGGCCTCGATTTCCGCCGGCGACAGATAGCCGTCCTTGTCGAGGTCCGACGCGGCGAATTCGCTGTCGAGCTTCGCGGTCGCGGATTGACGGGTTTCCTGTGCCGCCACCACCGAGGTGAGCGCGGGCAGCGAGAGGAATGCCACCAGCGCGGCGGCGAGGGCGGGGGACGAGCATCTGTTCATCCGCCCCCCATCGCCGCACGCGATTGTACCCCCGCTGAACGAACGCCGCTCAGCGCGCCGCCAATTCGCGCACCAGCCCCGGCGCGGGATAGACCGTGGTCAGCGCCTGCTGCACCGCCGCCGTGGAAACGACGACGGTACGGTTCAGCGCTGGATCGTACCCGAAATTGCCGCCCAGCGAGTGGATATTGCCGTCGAAGGCCGCGCCGATCACCGATCCGTCCCGGGCGATCACCGGCGAGCCCGAATTGCCGCCGATGATGTCGTTGGTGGTCACGAAATCGAACGTCGTCGTCAGATCGAGCTGATCCTTCTTCGCTGCATAGGCCTTGGCGAGGACGAACGGCTCCTCCCCGGTGGCGCGGTCATACAGGCCCGCCACGGTGGTGCGGTACGGCACCGGCGCGCCACGCTCGGTCCAGCCCGCGACCTTGCCGTAGCTGATCCGCAGCGTGAAGGTGGCGTCCGGATAATTGCCCGCCCCGTAGGCGGCGAAGCGCGCCTGCGCCAGTTTCGCCTGTGCCGCGGTGATCGGGGCGTCGACCTTTTCGGCGTAGCTGGTGCGCAGCGCGCGCGCGGCGGCCTCGTTGCGCAGCACGAACTGGATCAG
>NZ_JBELIE010000025.1:27308-29235 GCF_042091075.1 Sphingomonas sp.
AGAGTCGCTGATGGCCGCCATGCCGCCGGTGAACAGTCGCCGCCGCACCGCCGGATCGGCAAGGGTAGTACCGTCGATCAACCGCGCCGACAGCGTCTCGGGCGATTCGCGGCCCAGCAGAGCCTTCACCTGCGCATTGTCAGCGGTCAGATACTCGCGCGTCTTCGACAGCCAGAAAGACAGCGTCATCCGTTCCAGCCACGGATAGGTCGGTACGGGGTCGGTGAGCTGCTTCTCGAGCAATGGCAGGGCCGAGTCGGTATAGCCGGACAGGCGATCGGCATTCGGCTTCTCGCGTTCCATGGCGGCGCGCACCAATCGCCTCGCATAGGAATAGAGCTGCGATTGCCAGCCGGCGCGCTGCTCCAGGAAATAATAATCAAGGAACAGGTCGCGATAATCGGTATCGGCGCGCGCGACATCGCCCCAGGGATCGCCGACGCGCCCGCCGGCCTTTGCCTTCAGCGCGGTTTCGTTCTGTGCCAGCTGCGCGGCGAAGCGGCTATCGTCGAGCGCGCGGGCCTGGCCCCAATAGACCTTGTAACTGTTCTCGATCCCGAACAGCGTATCCGCCGCCTCGCGCCGCCGGTCCGCGCTTTGCTCGCTCGCCGCGATCAGGCGACCGCGATATTCGGACAGCAGCGTGACCGTCAGCGGCAGGATCAGTTCGCGCTGTACGGCCAGCTGGTCCTGCGTCAGCAGCCGCTGCGTCCGCCCCGGGTTCCCGACGACGAAGGTCGCCTCGCCCTCCACCGGCGCGCGCGGGTTCCACCGCAGATGCTGCGGCGTCGCGGCGGGCTTGCCATTCTCATAAGCGTGCAGGAACGAGGCATCGAGGTTGAAGCGCGGAAAATTGAAATTGTCCGGATCGCCGCCAAAGAAGGCGGCGGCGAACTCCGGCGCCCAGACCAACCGCACGTCGGAATATTTGCGATACCGGTAAAGCTTGTACTGGCCGCCGCCGTACAGCGTGACGACCTGACAGCGCGTCGTCGCCTGGTCGGTGCAGCCTTCCGCCTCGATCGTCGCGATCGCCGCGTCGCGCGCCTTGGTCAGCGCCTCGCCGCTGCGCGAGCCGATCGCCTGCGTCACCCGGGGGGTGACATCGGTGATGCTGGTGACGACCTCCGCCTGCTGGCCGGGGCAGGTGCGCTCACGTGTGCGATCCTCTGCGATGAAGCCGTCGTTGAGGTAATTCTTGTCGTTCGAGGACAGGTCCTGCGCGCATTGCGCGACGCAGTGATGATTGGTCAGGATCAGCCCTTCGCCGCTGACGAATGAGGCGGAGCAGCCGCCGGTCAGCCGTACCGCCGCCGCCTGGACGCGGTTCAGCCATGCCTGGTCGGGTGCCCAGCCATAGGCGGCCTGCATACGCGCGGCAGGGAAAGCGTCGAAGGTCCACATGCCCTCGTCCGCCAGTGCGGGGCCGGCGGCGAGCAGCGTGGCGAGCGAGACGGCGGTCAGGTTTCTCAAGGTGAGGCACTCCCCATGTAATATTGTTACGGCTGCTTTGCGCCCGCGCCGGGGCTTGGGCAAGGGGCGCTGGCGGACCAAGACGGTTGCGAATGCGCCCGCGATGGCATAGCGGCCCGCGCGAAAGGAACCTGCCTCATGACCGATCAGATCAAGCGCGTCGTTCTTGCGTATTCGGGAGGACTCGACACCAGCGTGATCCTGAAGTGGCTGCAGACCGAATATGGCTGCGAGGTCGTCACCTTCACCGCCGATCTGGGGCAGGGCGAGGAGCTGGAACCGGCCCGCGCCAAGGCGGAGCTGATGGGGATCAAGCCCGAGCATATCTTCATCGACGATCTTCGCGAGGAGTTCGTTCGGGATTATGTGTTCCCGATGATGCGCGCCAACGCGTTGTATGAGGGGCTGTATCTGCTCGGCACCTCGATCGCGCGGCCGCTGATCGCCAAGCGCC
>NZ_JBELIE010000190.1:0-5780 GCF_042091075.1 Sphingomonas sp.
GATCACGCCCGTTCCCATTGCCGCACCCCACACCCCGCCTTGCGCGGTGTGATCGAGCAGCGCCGCCAGATGATCGGTCAGGCCAGCGTTCCGCAGGCCATAGACGACCAGGTACATGCCGAGCGAGAAGATCACGACTTGCCACGGCGCGCCGCGCAGCACCTTCCGCGCCTCGATCACATGGCCCCGCCCGGCGATCACCAGCAGCAGGATCGCGCCGGCAGCGGCGACGGCGCTGACCGGCACGCCGAGCGGTTCGAGCAGGAAGAACCCGGCGAGCAGCAGGGCAAGGACGATCCATCCGGCGCGGAAGGTGGCGGCATCACGGATCGCTGCACTGGGAGCGCGCAGCGCGGCCACGTCGTAATCTCGCGGTATGTCGCGTCGGAAGAAGAGCAACAGCGCGCCCAGCGTGGCGGCGATCGACACCAGATCGACCGGGACCATCACGGAGGCATATTCACCGAAACCAATCCTGAAGAAGTCGGCGGACACGATGTTGACGAGGTTCGACACGACCAGCGGCAGGCTGGCGGTATCGGCAATGAACCCCGCCGCCATGACGAACGCCAGCGTCGCCTTGTCCTTGAAACCCAGCGCCCGCAGCATGGCGATCACGATCGGCGTCAGGATCAGCGCTGCGCCGTCATTGGCGAACAGCGCCGATACGCCTGCGCCGAGCAGCACGATCAGGACGAACAGCCGGCGGCCATGGCCTGCGCCCCAGCGCGCGACATGCAGCGCCGCCCATTCGAAGAACCCGGCCTCGTCGAGCAACAGGCTGATGACGATGATCGCGACGAAGGCGGCGGTGGCATTCCAGACGATGCCCCATACCACCGGCACGTCGGACAGGGTGACGACTCCCGCGAGCAGCGCCACGACGGCACCGCCCATCGCGCTCCACCCGATGCCGAGGCCCTTGGGTTGCCAGATGACGAGCGCGATCGTCGCAATAAAGATCAGGGCGGCAATGAGCATCAGGCGACCCGCTGGCCCGAAGCATCCACCACCTGTTCGCCATCTTCCTTGGCGAACGCGGCAAGCTGGCCGCTCGGCAGCAGATCAAGGACGGCTTCAGAAGGGCGGCACAGCTTCACGCCGAGCGGCGAGACGACCAGCGGCCGGTTGATAAGGATCGGATGCGCCATCATTGCATCGACCAAGGCGTCGTCGGACAGCGACGTGTCGCCCAGGCCCAGCTCCGCAAAGGGCGTCCCCTTCTCGCGCAACAGCTCACGGGGCGTCATGCCGGCGCGGTCGATCAGCTCGACCAGCAGCGCGCGTGCGGGCGGGGTTTTCAGATACTCGACCACATGTGGCTCGATGCCGGCATTGCGGATCATGGCGAGGGTGTTGCGCGACGTGCCGCATTCTGGATTGTGGTAGATGACGATATCGACAGCCGAGTCAGTCCGGTTCATGGGCGTCCTTTCAACAGCAGGGGGCGAGTTCGGCGATCAGCGGGGCGCACAGTTCCGCGTTGCCGGCGCAACAATCCTTGACGAGGAACAGCGTCAGCGCGCGCAAGCCGTCCAGATCGGCGCGGTAGATGATCGACCGGCTATGGCGTTCGGAGCGGACCAGACCGCCGCGGGCGAGAATGCCGAGGTGCGCGGACATGGTGTTCTGCGGCACGTCGAGCTGGCGGGCGATCTCGCCGGCCGCCAGCCCGGACGGTTCGTGGCGGACCAGCAGGCGGAGCACATCGAGGCGGGTTCCCTGCGCCAGCGCACCAAGCGCCGCGATAGCCGAATCGTTTTCCATATATCCAGCATAGTGGATATTTATGGCAACGCTATGATCGTCCGCCTATCCGAGGGTCAGGTGCTTTCATCACACACCTGGCAACGCATTCCGCGAAGGTTTGCCCCCGCCATTTTCCAGCGCTACCGAGACGGCCTGCAGCGTCTGGCCGCTATCCGAACACGGTCTTCAGGTTCATGAATTCGTGAAGCCCGAACTGCCCCAATTCGCGTCCATGGCCGGAGCGTTTCACGCCGCCGAATGGCGCTTCCGGAGTGGAGGCGAGCAGTTGGTTGACCGCGGTCATGCCCGCCTCGATCTCCTGTACGAAGCGCTCGCGCTCCTGCGCGTCATTGGTCCATACCGACGAGCCGAGCCCGAACGGCACGTCGTTCGCCAGCCGGATCGCGGCGTCGATATCGTCGGCGCGGAACACCATCGCGACCGGGCCGAATATCTCCTCCCGTGCGACGGGATGGTCGGGCGGGACGTCGACGATCACCCCCGCCGACAGGAAGGCGCCCGCGCCGGGCAGCGGCGCGGGTTCGACCAGCGCGCGGCCACCTGCCGCCTTCAACTGAGCGACCTGTTCGATCACGGTGCTGCGCTGCTCCTCGCTCGATAGCGGGCCCATGTCGGTGTCCGCCGCCATCGGATCACCCGCCTTGACGGCGCGCATCGCGGTGGCGAAGCGATCGAGGAACGTGTCGTAGACGGCGGTGTGGACGATCATGCGCTTGGCGCAGATGCACGATTGGCCGCTATTCTGCACCCGTGCCTTCACCGCCTGGGCCACCGCCGCGTCGAGATCGGCGGAGGGCATCACGATGAACGGGTCAGACCCGCCAAGTTCGAGGACGACCTTCTTCAGCGCGCGTCCTGCAGATTCGGCCACCTTCATCCCGGCGCCCTCGCTGCCGGTCAGCGTGACCGCGACGATGCGCGGGTCGGCGATCAGCGCGTCGACCCGGTCGCTGCGGATCGCCAGATTCTGGAAGACACCCGCCGGGGCGCCCGCGGCGGTGATCGTCTCCTCGATCGCGGCGGCGACGCCCTGCGTCAGCGAGGCGTGCTTCAGCAGCCCGACATTGCCCGCCAGCAGCGTCGGCGCGACGAAGCGGATCACCTGCCAATAGGGGAAATTCCACGGCATCACCGCCAGCACCGGCCCTTGCGACAGCCAGTGTGCGGTGGCGGGGCCGCTCGCGCTGTCGATCGTGATCGGCGCCAGCATTGCGGGGCCGTTCTGCGCATAATGGCGGAACGCGGCGGCACATTTCTCCACCTCCGCGATCGCGCTGATTAGCGTCTTGCCCATTTCGCGCGTGGCGATCTCGGCCAGGCGGCGCTTGTCGCGATCGAATTGCTCCGCGATCGCCTCCAGCAGCGCCGCGCGCTCCGCGAGGGGGGTATGTCGCCATGATGCGAAGGCGTGCTGCGCGCGTGCGACGCGCTCCTCGATCTGATCGCTGGTCAGTTCGGCGAAGGTGGCGCCGGGCTTGCCGGTCGCGGGGTCGATGCTTTGAAACATGGGCTCTCAACGGTCGGGCCGGTCGTCCGTTGCCGCCCCGTGGCGATCGATGTGACGCATCGATCGAGGGATGGGGAACGGATGCGCACGCTTTCTTGACCCGTCTCGACCCGCATCGCATAGCGGCGGATATGGAGCAGGATCTCGACACTCTCTCGTTCGAAGCCGGTCTGCGCGAGCTGGAGGCGATCGTCGGCAAGCTCGAATCGGGCGATACCCCGTTGGAAGAAGCGATCCGGCTGTACGAGCGCGGCAGCGCGCTGCGCCGCAAATGCGCCGAACGGCTCGATGCCGCACAGGCCCGGATCGAGGCGATCCGTACCGGCGGCGATGGCACGCCCGCTGGTGTCGAGCCGTTCCTCGCCGGATGAGCGTCACCGCCAACGCAAGCCCGCGGCTTCAGGCCGCGCTGAAGGAAGTCGCGGCGGAGATGGACCGCCGCTTCGACGCCTTGCTGACCGTGCCCGACGATCCGCGAGCGCCGCTGTATCGCGCGATGCGGCATGCCACGATCGGCGGGGGCAAGCGGCTGCGCCCGCTGCTGGTGTTCGCCACCGCGCGACTGTTCGACGTCGCGCGTGAGGCGGCGGGGCGGGTCGCGGTCGCGCTGGAGGCGATCCACGTCTATTCGCTGATCCATGACGATCTGCCGGCGATGGACGATGACGATCTGCGCCATGGCAAGGCGACGGTGCACAAGGCGTTCGACGAGGCGACCGCGATCCTGGCGGGCGATTGCCTGCATGCGCTCGCGTTCGAGGTGCTGGCCGACCCGGCGACGCACGCCGATCCGTTCGTTCGCGCCGAGCTGATCGCGGATCTGGCGCGCGCCGCCGGTCCCTCGGGCATGGCGGGCGGTCAGGCGATGGACCTGGCGGCCGACGGCGCGACCTTCGATCTCGGCACCGTCACCCGGTTGCAGCAGATGAAGACCGGCGCGCTGATCGCGGCGGCGGTGGAGGCTGGCGCAATCCTTGCCCGTATCCCTCCGGAGGGGCGCGTTCACCTTCGCGGCTATGCGCATGATCTGGGATTGGCGTTCCAGATCGTCGACGATCTGCTCGATGTCGAAGGCGACGAGGATCTGGCCGGCAAGAAGCTGCGCAAGGACGGCACGCAGGGCAAGGAAACCTTCGTCTCGCTGCTGGGGGTGGAGCGTGCCCGACAGCAATCGCGCATGCTGATCGATCAGGCGATCGATCATCTCCGTTCGTTCGGCCCCGAGGCCGATCTTCTCCGCGACATCGCGCGGTTCGTCACCGACAGGCGAGGCTGACCCATTATGACCGCATCACCGCGCATCGGCGTCTATCCCGGCACCTTCGACCCGATCACGCTGGGTCATATGGACATCATCAGGCGCGGCGCGAAGCTGGTCGACCGGCTGGTGATCGGGGTGACCACCAATCCCTCGAAATCGCCGATGTTCACGCTCGACGAGCGGATGGCGATGGTGCGGCGCGAGGTGGAATCGATCGGCGGCGAGATCCATGTCGTCTGCTTCGACGCGCTGCTGATGAACTTCGCCGAGCGTGAAGGGGCGAGCATGATCGTCCGCGGGCTGCGCGCGGTGGCCGACTTCGAATATGAATATCAGATGGCGGGGATGAACCAGCAGCTGAACGACCGGATCGAAACGGTCTTCCTGATGGCCGATGTCAGCCTGCAGCCGATCGCATCGAAGCTAGTCAAGGAAATCGCGATCTTCGGCGGCGATATCGCCAAATTCGTCAGCCCGGAGGTGCGCCGCGAGGTGGTCGCGCGGGTCGAGGTGATCGGTCGCCGCGGCGATTGACGGTTCAGTTTGGCGCAAGCGGGCTTTTGCTTTAGGAGCGCCTCACGATCCCGTTAGCGAAAGTCACGATGCGTCCCCTCGCTCATCTCGCCGCGCTGTTCGCGGCCGCTGTCGCCACCCCTGCCGTCGCGCTGGCACAGCAGCCGACGCCCGCCGCGCCAACCCCCGCACCTGCCCCCGTCGACCAGTCGAACGTGTGGCTGCTCGACCTGTCGACGGGTGGGCGGGTGGCGATCCTGTTGCGCCCGGATGTCGCGCCCAAGATGGTCGAGCGGGTGAAGACGCTGACGCGGCAGCATTTCTATGACGGGCTGGTGTTTCATCGCGTCATCGACGGTTTCATGGCGCAAGGCGGCGATCCCAAGGGCGACGGCACCGGCGGCAGTCAGCTGCCCGATCTGCCCGCCGAGTTCAATTATCTGCCGCACGTGCGCGGCGCGGTCGCGGCGGCGCGTGCCGAGAAGGAAGACAGCGCCAACAGCCAGTTCTACATCGTCTTTCAGCCGCGCTTCCAGCTCGACAAGAAATATACCGTCTTCGGTCGGGTGATGTCGGGGATGAATTATGTCGACGCGATCGCGCGCGGTGAGCCGCCGCAGGATCCGTCGCGTGTCATCCATGCCTATATCGCCAGCGACAATCCGCCGCCGTACATGCCCGCCGCCGCCCCTCCGGCCGCGGCGCCGGTGTCGGACGCGGAGCTGACCG
>NZ_JBELIE010000191.1:0-5668 GCF_042091075.1 Sphingomonas sp.
TGCGTGATCGGCACCGGCATTTTCGTGCTGACGGCGGCCGGTGCGCAAAAGGCCGGACCGGGGTTGATGCTCGCGTTCGCCATCGCGGGCGCGATCTGCATCGTCGCCGCGCTATGCTATGCCGAAATCGCGGCGATGATCCCCGTCGCGGGATCGGCCTATACCTATACGTACAGTACGATGGGCGAATTGCTCGCCTGGACCGTCGGCTGGGCGCTGATCCTCGAATATGCGGTGGCGGCAAGCGCGGTCGCGGTCGGCTGGTCGGGCTATTTCACGGGCACGATCCTCAATCAGTTCCTCGGCGTTCATCTGCCCGCCTGGCTGTCCGCCGCGCCGCTGGCGCTCGGGGGTGCGCCGGGAGGGCTGATCAACCTGCCCGCCGTATTGATCGCGGGACTGATCACCTGGCTGCTGATGATCGGCACCACCGAAAGCGCGCGCGTCAATGCCGTGCTGGTGGCGATCAAGGTGACCGCCTTGACCACGTTCGTTTTCCTCACCCTGCCCAGCGAACAGTTCAGTGCCGGACGTTTCAACCCGTTCCTGCCCGCGGGCGTGTTCGGCGGCTTCGGCACGGGCGTCGGCGCGGTCGGGGCGGCGGCGACGATCTTCTTCGCCTATGTCGGCTTCGACGCGGTCTCCACCGCGGCGGAGGAGACGAAGAACCCGCAGCGCAACGTACCGATCGGGCTGATTGGATCGCTGCTGTTCTGCACCGTCTTCTACATCCTCGTCGCGGGGGGAGCGATCGGCACGATCGGCGGCCAGCCGATCATGGGCCCCAACGGCATTCCGTTCCCGACCGGATCGGAGGAATTGGCCCGGCAGTGCGCCCTGCCCGCCTACAGGGACGCGCTGGTCTGCTCAAATGAGGCGCTGGCGCACGTGCTGCGTGCGATCGGCTGGTCGAAGGTCGGCAACATGCTGGGCATCGCCGCTTTCCTGGCGCTGCCGTCGGTGATCCTGATCCTGATGTTCGGCCAGACGCGCATCTTCTTCGTGATGAGCCGCGACGGTCTGCTGCCCGAGCGGTTGTCCACGGTGCATCCGCGCTGGAAGACGCCCCATATCGTCACCGCGGTCACCGGCGTCGGCGTCGCGTTCGCCGCGGCGTTCCTGCCGGTCGGGCAACTCGCGGATATCGCCAATGCGGGCACGCTCTACGCCTTCATGATGGTCGCGATCGCGGCGATGATCCTGCGCCGCACCGCCAAGGATCATCCGCGTGATTTCCGCACCCCGGCATTGATGATCGTCGGCCCGCTGACGATCCTGGGCTGCGTCTTCCTGTTCTTCAACCTGCCGACCGCCGCGATGATGGTGCTGCCGATCTGGGGCGCGATCGGCATGGTCATCTACTTCGGCTACAGCCGCTCGCACAGTCACGTCGGGCGCGGAATCATCGGCAGCGTCGATGATCCGATGATCACCCCGGGCGCGCACTGAGGCAGCGCCCGCCCGCCGCCCCGGGTCCGGCCCCCGGGGCGGCCAGCGATACGCCCCGCCGTCGTTACGCGGGATTGACCGGCCGGCGCTGCAGCTCGTCGCGAATCTCGCGCAGCAGCACCACTTCCGCCGGCTCCGCCGCTGGCTCGGCGGTGCCCTGCGCCTTCTCATGCTCGACTGCGGCGATGACGCGATTGACGCTCCGCATGATCAGGAAGACGATGAAGGCGAGGATCAGGAAGTTGATCACCACGGTGACGAACTCACCATATCCCAGCAGCGGCACTCCCGCCTCCTTCAGCTGCGCGTAACTGTCCAGCGATCCGCGATAGTTCGCCGGCACGGGCCCCAGCCGGACGAAGTAGCTGGAGAAATCGAGTCCGCCGAACAGCGCGCCGACCACCGGCATGATGACGTCGTCGGTCAGCGACTTGGTGATGGTGGCGAAGGCGCCGCCGATGATCACCCCGATGGCAAGATCGAGCACGTTGCCGCGTGCGATAAAGGCCCTGAAATCCTTGAGCATGTGCCCGTCCTCCTCTGTTGTCGTCCCGAAATAAACTGAAGGGCGGGCATTCACGAGCCTGAATCGGTGTTCTATATGCGTGACACAGACAGTGGAGAGCAGGTTCGATGATCCGTCGCTATGTTGCCCCCGTGATGCTGGCGCTGCCGCTCGCCGCCTGCGGGCTGAACAGTGTTCCCACCGCCGAGGAAACCGCCAAGGCGCGCTGGGCCGACGTGCAGAACGAATATCAGCGCCGCGCCGACCTGATCCCCAATCTGGTCAGCACCGTGAAGGGCTATGCCAAGCAGGAATCGAGCGTCTTGATCGGCGTGACGCAGGCGCGCGCCGACGCGAACCGCATCGTCGTTTCGGGTGACGAGCTCAGCAACCCCGCCAAGGTGCAACAGTTCGAGCGCGCGCAGAATGCGGTGACGCTGTCGTTGCAGCGCTTGCAGGAAGCCTATCCCGACCTGAAGTCGAACCAGAACTTCCTGTCGCTGCAATCGCAGCTGGAGGGGACCGAGAACCGCATCACGATCGCGCGCCGCGACTACAATCAGGCGGTGCAGGACTATAACACCCGCATCCGCACCTTCCCCGACGCGATCGGCGCGAAGGTCTTCTACGGCGCGAAGCCGCTGGTCCCCTTCCAGGCGACCACGCCGGGCGCCGAAACCGCCCCGACGGTGAATTTCAATAGCTGAGACGCGCGTCATGCCGCGCTGGCTGCGCGCCCTCTGGCTGTTGCTCTGCGCCATCGTCGCCCTCCCGGCGCTGGCGCAGAGTGAACCGGCCTTCCCACCGCTCAGCGGCCGTGTGGTCGATGCGGCGAAGATCCTGTCGCCCAAACAGGTGCAACAACTGACCCAGCTGTCGGCGGACGCCGAAAAGGCGAGCACCCGCCAGCTGGTCGTCGCGACGATCCCCGACCTGCAGGGCTATGCAATCGAGGATTACGGCTATCGCCTCGGTCGCGCCTGGGGGATCGGACAGAAAGACGCGAACAACGGCATCATCCTGATCGTCGCGCCGAAAGAGCGGAAGGTGCGCATCGAGGTCGGTTATGGGCTGGAGCCGATCATGACCGACGCCTTGGCGAGCGTCATCATCAATCAGACGATCCTGCCGCGCTTTCGCGACGGCGATATGGGTGGTGGCATCGTCGCCGGCGCGCAGGCGATCGCCGATCAGCTCAAGGCACCGCTGGAAGCCGCCGAGCAACGCGCGCAGGCGGCAGGCGCCACACGCACGAAGAAACAGGACAGCGTGGGCGACTGGATGGTCGCCGCCTTCTGGATCATCGTGGTGATCGTCATCGTGCTGCCGATGATGTTCGGGCGCGGGCGCGGCCGGCGCTTCGGCGGCGGCGGCGTGCCCCCGGTGATCATCTGGGGGCCCGGCTGGGGCAGCGGTGGCGGCGGTGGCGGCTGGGGCAGCGGCGGCTCCTCCTGGGGCGGCGGCAACGACAGTTTCTCCGGCGGCGGCGGCTCCTTCGGTGGCGGCGGCGCGAGCGGGGACTGGTGATGGCGCGGCTGGTGCTGACTGCGGCGGAGCGCGATGCGGTCACCGCGGCGGTCGCGGCGGCGGAGGCGGGCAGCGATGGCGAGATCGTCACGATCGTCGCCGCGCGTTCCGACGCCTATCACGACGTCGCACTGCATTATGCGGTGCTCGCGTTGCTGGCGATGACCGCGATCGGCGCGATCTGGCCTGGCATCTTCACCCCGTTCGATCGCGGCTGGGAAGCGGCCGATCTTTCGCGTGACCTGCTCGCCTTGCTGATCGCGCAGGCGCTGGCGTTCCTCATCGTCCGCGTCCTGCTGGCATGGCGGCCGTTGCGTATGGCGCTGACCCCGCGGGCGACCAAGGCGCGGCGCGTGCGCCGCCGCGCGGTCGAGCTGTTTCGCGTCGGCACCGAGAGCCGCACCGCCGGGCGCGAAGGCGTCTTGCTGTACCTGTCCACCGATGAGCATGGCGCGGAGATCGTCACCGACGCCGCGGTGCATCGCCTCGTCCCGCCCGAGCGCTGGGGCGAGGCGATGGCGGCGCTGGTGGTGGCGGTGCGCGACGGCCGCGCCGGCGACGGCATGGTCGCGGCGGTGAGCGCGATCGGCGCGATCCTGGCGGACTATCTGCCCAAGACCAGTGACAATCCCAACGAACTGCCGGATCGGGTGATCGAACTATGACGCCTATCGAGGACGACGCCGCGCTTCCCGCGGAAACGATGTGGGCGGGCAGATTCATCAAGGCGATCAAACAGGGCCGCTGGGAATATGTCGCCCGGCAGGCCGGGATCGAGGCGGCGGTGATCGTCGCGATCGACGCGCAGGACCGGGTCGTGCTGGTCGAGCAATTCCGCGTGCCGCTGGGGCGCCGCTGTCTGGAATTGCCTGCCGGGCTGGTCGGCGACGAGGAGGCCGGCGAAGCGGTGGAGGTGGCGGCGGCGCGCGAACTGGAGGAGGAAACCGGTTATCGCGCCGGGCGGATCGAGCCGCTCGGCTTCTTCCACGCCTCCCCCGGCATGGTCACCGAAGGCTTCACTCTGGTGCGCGCACATGATGTGGAGCGCGTCGGCGATGGCGGCGGCGCGGGGGATGAGGATATCGAGGTGCATCTTGTCCCGCGCCGGGACATCGCCGCCTTCGTCGCCGCGAAGCGCGCGGCCGGAGTGGCGGTGGACGTGAAAATGCTGCTGCTGCTGGCCGATGCGCTGATCTGAGGGCGCCGTCGCAGGCTAGAAAGACGTCATCCCGGCGATCCTACCGGAAATTGTCGGCGTAGCTTTGCAGTTTCAGCGTCTTGGTCGGCGTCGGGATCACCGTGTACGCCAGCCCTTCTCGCTCGGCATAGGCGATCGCGGCCTCACACGTCGGAAAGCCGAGGCGGATCTGGTCGCGGGTATCGCCGCTGCCTGCCCAGCCCGTCAACGGATCGGGCTTCTTCGCCTCGCCCGGTTCGAATTCGAGCTGCCATTGATCCGTGCGCGCCTTGCCGGACTGCATGGCGTTCTTGGGGCGTTGAAAGATACGGGCGGTCTGCATCGTGCGGCCTCCTCTACGATCCGCGCGGCGGGCGTGCAACGATTCCCTCACGGCGCTGGCAATCTTGCGGCAATCTTGCGGCGGGGGTGTGGGCACCTATATCGCCACAGGTCAACGCGGTTGCGCTGCCGTAACGGGGTGTGACCGGTGTCGTTTTTACGTTCGTAGGGGCTAGGCAAAGCACTCATGGCAAAAGTTATTGGTATCGACCTGGGCACGACCAACTCGTGCGTCGCCGTCATGGAAGGCGGCAAGGCCAAGGTTATCGAGAATTCCGAGGGCGCGCGCACCACGCCGTCGATCGTCGCCTTCGCCAAGGATGGCGAGCGGCTGGTCGGCCAGCCGGCGAAGCGCCAGGCGGTCACCAACGGCGACAACACGATCTTCGCGGTAAAGCGCCTGATCGGCCGCCGCTTCGACGATCCGGTCACCAAGAAGGACACCGAGCTGGTCCCGTACAAGATCGTACGCGGCCAGAACGGCGACGCGTGGGTCAACGCCGGCGGCAAGGATTACAGCCCGTCGCAGATCAGCGCCTTCACGCTGCAGAAGATGAAGGAAACCGCCGAGAGCTACCTCGGCGAGACGGTGACCCAGGCGGTCATCACCGTCCCCGCCTACTTCAACGACGCGCAGCGCCAGGCGACCAAGGATGCCGGCCAGATCG
>NZ_JBELIE010000192.1:0-2719 GCF_042091075.1 Sphingomonas sp.
GGTCGGCCACCACCGCGCTCGCGGTCGGCCCGTCCCCCGCCCCGGCGCCCTGAAACCGCAGCCGGCCGACGAAATTGCCGTCCGCGACCACCGCGTTGGTGGCGCCCGTCACATGCGCCAGCGGATGCCCGGCGGGCACCAGATGCGCGTGGACGCGCTGGAACAGGCCATGGCTGTCCGCTTCCGCGACGCCGACCAGGCGAACGCGATACCCCAGCGCGGCGGCCTCGGCGATGTCAGCGGCGATCAGGTCGCGAACCCCGCTGACCGCCACATCGCCGAACGACGGCGCGGTGCCGAAGGCAAGGCTCGCCAGGATAGACAGTTTGTGCGCAGCATCGATGCCGTCGATGTCGAACGAGGGATCGGCCTCGGCGAAGCCGAGCGCCTGCGCCTCCGCCAGCACGTCACCGAAATCGCGCCCCTCCGCCTCCATCTTCGACAGGATGAAATTGCACGTCCCGTTGAGTATCCCGTAAACCCGCTCGATCGCGTTCGCCGCAGCCCCCTCCCGCAGCCCCTTGACGACGGGAATGCCCCCGGCGACCGCCGCTTCGAACTTCAGCGCGCTGCCCGCTCGCTCGGCGGCATCGGCGAGTTCGAGGCCGTGATGCGCCAGCATCGCCTTGTTGGCGGTCACCAGCCCCTTGCCAGCAGCGATCGTGCGACGCGCGAGCGTCAAGGCCGGCCCATCCGATCCGCCGATCAGCTCGACCACCACATCGGCATCGGCATCCGCCAGCGCCGCCGTATCGTCGAACCACTGAAAAGCGGAGAGATCGATCCCGCGATCCTTGTTGCGATCACGCGCGGAGATGGCGACCACCTCGATCGCGCGACCCGCCCGACGCTCGATCAGGTCGCGATTGGCGTCCAGCACGCGAATGACGCCGCCGCCGACCGTACCCAGTCCTGCCAGAGCCACCCGCAATGCCTTCGCCATGTCGTTCCCCCTATGGGTCCGTTCAGGACCAGCTCGCCGGTTACGGGGGATCGATCGTCAGATCAACGACCGACCGTTGCGCGTATCGCACGCCCGAGGGCATGAATTGCAGAAAATGCATTCGTATGATTCGCATATTGCACTTGCACAAAATCGTGCTGCGATGCACAAAGACCGTGCCTTTCAGGCATCCTCTCCTAAAAACTTTCACAGCCGGGCTCTGCCCGGCTTTTTTTTGTGCCCGCGATAAGCTACGTCCCGACTCGCCCGCACCCGATAACAACAAGCGCGCAGGACAGGATGCCGCCGGTAAGACCGGCAGCGCGGCCTTGGGGGAGAGCGGCACAGGATCGCTCCCCCCTGCGCAGGAGCGTCTTCGCCGTCGCGAACGAACCCCTATCCCCCGCGTCCCCGCTATGCCACGGTCGCGCTTTATCGCGGCGATACGGATACGATGGCGACCCTCTCTTCCCCTGCTTCTCCCGCCGAACTGACGCTGCGCGGCGTGCTGCTCGGCGGCGTGATCACATTGTTGTTCACCGCGGCGAACGTCTATCTGGGGCTGAAGATCGGGCTGACCTTCGCGACTTCGATCCCGGCGGCAGTGATCTCCATGGCGGTGCTGCGGGCGTTTCGCGGCTCGTCGATCCTGGAGAACAATATCGTCCAGACCGTCGCGTCGGCGGCGGGCACGCTGGCGGCGATCATCTTCGTCCTGCCCGGGCTGGTGATGGTGGGCTATTGGCGCGGCTTTCCGTTCATCACCACCGCCGCGATCACCTTCACCGGCGGCGTGCTGGGGGTGATGTTTTCGGTGCCGCTACGCCGGGCGCTGGTGGTCGACACGGACCTGCCCTATCCGGAGGGGCGCGCCGCGGCGGAGGTGCTGAAGGTCGGCGACGAAAGCCGTCGCGGCCATGACGACAGCGCGCGTGGCCTGTCGGCGATCATCGCCAGTACCACCGCGTCCACGCTATTTGCGATCCTGACGCAGACCCGGCTGGTCGCGGCGGAGGCGGCGGCATTCTTCCGCGTCGGCGGCGGCGCGACCGGGGTGACCGGCGGCCTGTCGTTCGCGCTGCTTGGCGCGGGGCATCTGATCGGGCTGTCGGCCGGGATGGCGATCCTTGCCGGCGTGGCGATCGGCTGGTGGATCGTGCTGCCGATTGTGACCGCCGCCGCACCGCAGGCAGGTGACGTCGCCGTCTGGGCGAACAGCGTCTTTCGCGAACAGGTGCGATTCTTTGGTGCGGGCGTGATCGGGGTGGCCGCGATCTGGACGCTGATCCGCATCGCCGGGCCGATCGCGGGCGGGCTGCGTGCTTCGCTCGCGGCCGGGGGCGCCGATCGCGATGCCCGCGCGCTGGAGGAACGCGACCTGCCGATCGGCATCGTCGTCGCCATCACACTCGCGATGCTGGTGCCGATCGCGTGGCTGCTGCACTCCGTCGTGGCGGGCGGACCGCTCGCTGGAGCGGAACTGCTGCTGATCGCCGCCAGCCTGATCTTCATCCTCGTCATCGGCCTCGTGATCGCGGCGGTATGTGGTTATATGGCGGGGCTGATCGGGGCGTCCAACTCTCCCGTTTCGGGGATCGGCATCCTGTCGGTGATCGCCGCCGCGCTGATGCTGGTCGGCTGGTTCGGCCGGGGCGGCGATAGCGGGCAGATCGATGCGCTGGTCGCCTATGCGCTGATCGTCACCGGCATCATCTTCGGTATCGCGACGATCTCGAACGACAATCTGCAGGATCTCAAGACCGGGCAATTGGTCGG
>NZ_JBELIE010000192.1:2729-5610 GCF_042091075.1 Sphingomonas sp.
ATCGGCGTCGCGTTCGGATCACTGGTGGTGCCGCCTGTGATGCAGTTGCTCTACACCTCGTTCGGCTTCGCCGGCATGCCCGGCGCGGGGCCGAGCGCGCTCGCCGCACCGCAGGCGGCGCTGATCTCAGCGCTGGCGCAGGGCGTTCTGGGCGGCAATCTCAACTGGACGATGATCGGCTGGGGCGCGGCGGTGGGGATGCTCGCGATCGCGCTGGATGAGGGGCTGGGCAAGGCGGGGCGGATGCGCCTGCCCCCGCTCGGCGTCGGGCTCGGCATCTATCTGCCGATGTCGGCGACGCTGACGGTGGTCGTGGGCACGATCCTGGGCCACGCCTATGACCGCTGGGCGGCGCGCCGCTCGACGGACCCGGAGGCGGCGACTCGGCTCGGCGTGTTGACGGCGACGGGCATGATCGTCGGCGAGAGCCTGTGGAACGTCGTCTTCGCCGGGATCGTCTATGAAACGGGCGATGATGCGCCGCTGGCGCTGGTCGACGGCTTCGAAACCCCGGGCCTGCTGATCGGCCTGGTCGTGTTCGCCGCGCTGACGGCGTGGCTGTATCGTCGCACGCGCATGATGGCGGCGGTGCGATGATCGCCGCGATCGCCCTGCTGCTCACCTGCCAGTTGCTCGGGGAGACGATCCGCCTGGCCACCGGCCTGCCGGTGCCGGGCGCGGTGGTTGGCATGCTGCTGTTGCTGCTATGGCTGGCGCTTATCCCGCGCGAGCGCCCCACGCTGACCGCGGTGACCGGATGGCTGACCGCGCATCTGTCGATCATGTTCGTGCCCGCCGCGGTCGGCGTGATGCAGGAGGGCGGCATATTGGCGCGCTGGGGCTGGGCGCTGGTCCTGGCGACCATCCTGTCGACGCTGATGACGATGATCGTCACCGCGCTGGCCTTCCGCTGGGCCGCGCTGCGCTGGGCCGGGCCCTCGGCGTGATCGCGCTGCCGGCGGCGCCGCTGCTGTGGCTGACGGTGACCCTGATCGTGTTCGAGGGCGCCGATCTCGTCTCGCGACGCAGTGGCCGGCACCCCCTGTGCCATCCGGTGCTGTTTGCCACGCCCGTTCTGATCGCGCTGTTGCTGATCTCATCGACTCCCTATCGCGTTTATCGCGAGGCCACCGCGCCGCTGACCTTCCTGCTCGGCCCGGCGGTGGTCGGGCTGGCGGTGCCGGTCTGGGCACAGCGGCGGCTGATCCGCCGGCTGGCGGTGCCGATCGGGGTGGCGTTGCTGGCCGGCGCCACGACCGCGATCGTCAGCGCGGTCGGGATCTTGTGGCTCACCGGCGCGCCGCCGGTGCTGCTTGCATCGATCGCGCCGCGCGCGACCACCTCGCCGGTGGCGATGGCGCTCGCGCAGCAACTGCACGGTATCCCGCCGCTCGCGGTGGCCATCGTGCTGTTTGCCGGCGTCGTCGGAGCGATGACCGCGACGCCGTTGTTCGACCGGATGGGCATCCGCGACTATCGCGCGCGCGGTTTCGCGATCGGCGTCTCGGCGCATGGCCTCGGCGCGGCGCGGGCGTTCCAGGTCGATGCGACGGCGGGCGCGTTCGCCAGCCTGGCGATGGCCCTCAACGCCATCGCTACCGCGGCGCTGCTCGGGGTGCTGGCGGCGTTGCTGTAGCCGAGTCGCGCGCGTCGCCGGCGGGCGATCGCGGCGCGACGCGCTGCCTCACATCTTGTCGAGCAACTCCTTGATCGACACGAACGCGAAGCCGACCGAACTGTCGGCGATGCCATAGGGCATGAACAGCTTGTCGCCATGGCGCATCGCGCCGCACGTATAGACGACATTGGGCACATAGCCCTCACGATCCTGATCCGCCGCCGCCAGGATCGGCGAGCGCGTTCGGCCCAGCACGCGCGCCGGATTGTCTTTGTCGAGCAGCGCCGCCCCGATCGAATATTTGCGCATCGCGCCGACGCCATGCGTCAGCAGCAACCAGCCCTCATCGATCTCGATCGGCGCCCCGCAATTGCCGATCTGCACGAACTCCCACGGAAAGACGGGCTTCAGGATCAGCTCACCGTCATCCCAGTGCGACAGATCGTCGGTTTTGAGCAAGTACAGATTCTCTCCATCCTGTCGGCCGATCGACATATAGCGGCCGCCCACCTTGCGCGGGAACAGCGCGATCCCCTTGTTGCGGGCAGCACTGCCGCTCATCGGCACCAGGTCGAAGGCGCGGAAGTCCTTCGTCCGCATCAGTTCGGACTGGATCGCGCTGCCGTTATAGGCGGTATAGGTGCCCAGCCATTCGAACGCGCCATCGTCGTGCTGGAATTGCACGAGACGCAGATCCTCCAGCCCTTTCGACTGTTCCTGCGTGATCGGGAAGATCACCGTGCCGGACAGCGTGCTGTCGCGATGGCGATAGACCGTCACCGGGCCGGTCGGCATCTCGCCCTCGTCGCTGCCGACCGCGTCGGTGGCGGTCGCGAACGGCGGCTCGGGGGCCAGTTTCAGCTGGTTGTCGGTGGTGATGATCCCTTCGCGGAACGCCACCGAAGAGATATGCCCCTCCCCCACAGCGCGCAGCGACATCACGATTCGCATCGCGCCATCCTCCATCCCGCTCTGGTCGGGATGCGGCACCGCGCTGGGGTTCATCAGCGCGGCGGCGGCATAGCTGTATTCGTGGCAGAAATAGGCGCCGATCAGCTGGCGCTTGGTGTCGCCGATCGCATCGTCATGCAGCCCGTGCGCCGCCGCGATCTCGTCATAGCGGCTCATGAACACGCGCCGGGTCTGCCAGTGGCGCTGCTCGAAGTCCTTGAGCACCGCCTCCAGCTGCGCCGCAGCCTCGCTCTCGCTCATCTCCAACACGGCGCCGATCAGCCGCTGCGAGCGGCTCTGTGCGCCGCCATT
>NZ_JBELIE010000193.1:0-5504 GCF_042091075.1 Sphingomonas sp.
GGAGCCGAGCGACTTGATCGCGGCCTTTTCCTCGGGGGTGAGATATTTTTCCGCGATCGCCTTCAGCCAGTCTTCGGGGATCGTCGCGTCCGGCTGGCCGAAGCTGGTTTCCAGGCCCTTGAACACTTTGCCGAAGACCTGATCGAACTTGTCGAGCAGCCCTTCGTCCTTCACGTATATCGACCGGCTGAGATAATAGAATTGTTCCGGTGATCGATCGATCACCTCGGCCTGCAAGGCTTCCAGCAGGATCAGATGCTCCTTCATGCTGGCGGGGATGCCGGCGGTACGCAGCTCGTCGAGGAAGGTCAGGAACATGCCGGCATGATGCCCGCGCGCTACGCCGCTGTCGAGTTGCTATCGAAGGTCCGGTTTGGCCGGGGCGATCAGTGGCTCGCGCGCGCCACCGCCGCCGCGGTCGGCACATAGGCGTCGATCAGTGCGCCGACATAATCCGGATGGTCGCTGGTCAGTTCCTCGGCGGGACGGCCGTCACCATAGATGAAGCCGTTGATGCGATAGGTGCTGCCGCCCAGGCCATTCGAATCGCGATACCATACCTTCACCTCGCTCCAGTCGTTGCGCGGCGAAACATCGTAGAGCGTCACGTCCTGCTCGGCATGGCCGCGCGCCCCGTCCAGCCGGGACCAATTGGCGTGCGTCAGCATCACCACGCGCCGTTCGACCACGCGGCTGACCACCGCGACATGCCCGAGCCGCAGCCGGTCACTGCGGGCGAAGACGATCACCGCCCCGACGCGCGGCGAGTGGCCACGACGATAGCGACCGTCCGCCTGATCCCACCACGTCCAGGCATCACCGTAGATCTGGATGCCCGATGCCTGTCGCGCGAAGGGCACGCATTGCCCGACATAGTCGAGCAGCGAGCGCGCGTGCGCCGGCCTGGACAAGGCCGCCACCAGCGCCGTCATCGCCAGCAACGCGGAAAAGCTACGCAACATCACCCGACTGGCCTACCCCGGGGGCGTAAGTAAGCCATTGTTGGTTATGGTTAATTTAACGGATTAACAGACGAATTGCCCTTGACGCACGATGGCCGGGGCGGGCGGGATGATCAGGGCAGGAGGGGCGCGCTTTCGGGCCGCGTCGCCGGGTAACGCCGCGACTCGCCTGATTGCGCGCGTGCAGCCCGCCGCACTTCCTGATCCGCGCGCAGGCACGCGATCAGGTAGCGATGGTCATATTGCAGGAAGCGGCGCGGCGTCATCCCCAGGAAGCGATTGGCATCCCGTATGAAATGCGAGACATCGAAATAGGACGGGGCCATCACGGTATAATCGGCGCGCTCCCCCGCCAGCAGCATCCTCACCAGCGACCGGATGAAGCGCGTTCGGATCAGCAAGGTCTTTGGCGGGAAGCCGAAATGCCTGATCGAGAGCCGTCGTAGCGCGGCCGGCGTCAGCCCCAGCGCCGCCGCCGCCGCGCCGAGATCAGGCGCCGTCCCGTCTTCGGCAATGAACCGCTGGATCGCGACGATCATCGCATCATCTAGGCCGGGGGGCGGCATGATCGCCAGGAGCAGCTCGTCAAGGATCGGTTTTACCTGGGTCGATTGGTTCGATGACAGCAACCGGCCGAAGACATTGTTCACCCAGCCATGCGGCAACATCGTTTCCAGCGGGACCACCCGGTCGCGAAACAGATCGGCGCGGACGCGGAACAGACGCGACCAACCGAGCGGGGTCAGATCGATGCCGACCGTGACGCCGCCGTGCGTCGTCATTCGCATCGCCTTGCTGGCATTGCCGTACAGCGCCGCGCGCGGCATCGGATCATAGCGCCGCGTACCGATCGACAGCGCGATCGGGTGTGGCGTCAGGATGAACCGGATCGCGGGCCAGGTGGGTAGCAGCCACGGATATTCGTCGCCATGCCGCACGGGATCGGAATCAAGGACGTGATAACTACGGACCAGCCCCGCCAGCGGCGCGGCCGGCAGTTCCACGCGCAGCGCGGTGTGCGGTGGCAGTTCGAAGCGCTCAACAAAGACGCCGGGCGTCAACGAACCGCTTTCGATCATAGGCAGGCCCTACGCGCAACAATGGCCGCGTCATAGCATGATTAATTTAACATTAAGAACCAGTCCGGAGGTTTCGCTATCGTCGCGCTGGGGTGGCTGCCGAAAGGCCTATTTCTGACCCTGCCGTCGCGCCATGAAGGCAAGCCGTTCGAACAGCATCACGTCCTGCTCGTTCTTCAACAAGGCACCGTGCAGCGGCGGGATGGCCTTGCTGGGATCGCGATTCTGCAGCACCTCCAGGGGCATGTCCTCGTGCAGCAGCAGCTTCAGCCAGTCGAGCAACTCACTGGTCGACGGCTTCTTCTTGAGTCCCGGCACGTCGCGAACATCGTAAAAGATATCAAGCGCGCGCGACACCAGCAGCTTCTGGATGCCCGGAAAGTGCACGTCGATGATCGCCTGCATCGTGTCACGATCAGGGAATTTGATATAGTGGAAGAAGCAACGGCGCAGGAAGGCGTCCGGCAATTCTTTTTCGTTATTGGAGGTGATAACGACGATCGGGCGCTCGTCGGCGCGGATGGTTTCCTTTGTTTCGTAAACGTGGAATTCCATCCGATCCAGTTCTTGCAGTAGATCGTTCGGAAACTCGATATCCGCCTTGTCGATCTCGTCAATCAGCAGCACCGGCGGGGTTTTATGCTGGAACGCTTCCCACAATTTGCCCTTGCGAATGTAATTGGCGATGTCGTGGACCCGCTCGTCGCCAAGCTGACCGTCGCGCAGCCGCGCAACCGCATCATATTCGTACAGACCCTGCTGGGCCTTGGTGGTCGACTTGATGTTCCATTCGATCAGGTCGGCGCCGACCGCCTTGGCGATCTCATAGGCAAGCACCGTCTTGCCGGTGCCGGGCTCGCCCTTCACCAGCAAGGGCCGGCGGAGCGTCACCGCGGCATTGACCGCGACCTTCAGGTCGTCGGTCGCGACATAGCTCTGCGTGCCCTCGAACCGCTGCATACCTTACCCCGTCATCGTCTCGAATATCGGGTATGGTGTAGCGGCAAGTAGAGGGGGCGCGCAAGTTTCTCAGGCGACGGAGCGCAACGGCCCGGGGAAGGCGCGGGTGATCGCCCCACGCGCGCCATCGCGGGCGGTGGCCCGCGCCTCCAGCAATTGCCACAGGCCGCGATGCTGCGCGAGCATCTGCTGAGCGCCGAACGCCATCGCCCGGTCCGACGAGGGCGTCGTCGCCACGGTCGACAGGAAGCGCCTCGCGTCCGCCGCCACCGGGGTAAACGGCAGCGCCACGTCCAGCCCGAGGCGCCGGGCGCATGCATCGAGGACGTCGCGTACAGCCGCCCAATCCAGCACGAACGCGATCGCGGTGCCGGTCGCGCATCCGCGCCGATCGGACTGCGACAGCATTTCCAACGCATGGCACTGCCCGATGATCGCGGCTTCGGACGCCGCCTGATGCGGCGTGGAGGGAAGCGGGCCGACCGCGGCGGTCAATCGAGCCAGCGTGACGCGCTCTCCCGCCATCGCGGCCGCCGCGGATATCAGCCAGTCCTGCGCCTGCGGATCGGCCGCGCCGGCGAGCACATGATCGATCACTCCCGGCAGCGTGCCGTGGACGATGCATAGCGCGTGCACGGCGTCGGCTTGATCGCGCAGCGGCGTCGCCGGGTGGCGCAGCGCGCGCGCATAGGGGGAACCGCACGTGCCGTCCGCCGCCACCAGCGCCAGGATCGTGGCGGCGGCGTTGCTGACGGTTGAGACGCTGTCGCCCTCGATGACTGCCACGTTGCGCCCCTTGTTCGCCGATGGAAATGGCGGGCTGACGATCGTCGGCAGCCCGAAACCGGGAACATAGGGGGATGGTGTAAAGGTGGGGTTTACGTGGCGATCGTCGCGGTGCCGAAACGAGGAAAAGATTGCCGCGCGGGCACCGCGATCCCGTCCCTTCGGCGCCTGCGGCAGGCGAGGGGCCCGACCGCCGGCAGCGTGACGGGCGGCCCCGTCATCGCCGATCGGCCACTCCCTTATTGGTCGAGGAAGCTGCGCATCTTGCGGCTGCGCGACGGGTGCTTCAGCTTGCGCAACGCCTTGGCCTCGATCTGCCGGATACGTTCGCGGGTCACGCTGAACTGCTGGCCGACCTCTTCCAGCGTGTGATCGGTGTTCATACCGATGCCGAAACGCATCCGCAGCACGCGCTCCTCACGCGGGGTGAGCGACGCGAGAACGCGGGTGACCGTCTCCTTCAGATTCGCCTGGATCGCCGCATCGACCGGGATCACCGCATTCTTGTCCTCGATGAAGTCGCCGAGGTGCGAATCCTCTTCGTCGCCGATCGGCGTTTCGAGGCTGATCGGCTCCTTCGCGATCTTCATCACCTTGCGCACCTTCTCCAGCGGCATGGAAAGGCGCTCAGCCATTTCCTCCGGAGTCGGCTCGCGGCCCTGTTCGTGCAGGAACTGGCGGCTGGTGCGGACCAGCTTGTTGATCGTCTCGATCATATGCACCGGAATGCGGATCGTGCGTGCCTGGTCCGCGATCGAGCGGGTGATCGCCTGCCGGATCCACCACGTCGCATAGGTGCTGAACTTGTAACCGCGACGATACTCGAACTTGTCGACCGCCTTCATCAGGCCGATATTGCCCTCCTGGATCAGATCCAGGAACTGCAGCCCGCGATTGGTGTATTTCTTGGCGATCGAGATGACGAGCCGCAGATTCGCCTCGACCATCTCCTTCTTGGCGATCCGCGCCTCGCGCTCGCCCTTCTGCACCATGTTCACGATGCGTCGGAATTCGGCCAACGCCATGCCGGTCTGCTGGCTGATCTCGCTGATCTCGGTGCGGATACGATCGACCGCGGCGGCCTCGTTAGTGGCGAACGCGGTCCACTTCTTGTCGACGCCGTTGATCGACTCGAGGAAGCCCTCGTCCAGCTCATGACCCATATAGCGGTCGAGGAAATCCTTGCGGCTCACCTTGTGCCGCTCGGCCAGCCGCAGCATCTGCCCGCCCAGCGCGGTCAGCCGGCGGTTGTAGCTGTACAATTGATCGACGAGATATTCGATCTTGCTCTGGTGGAACTGCACGCTTTCCACCTCGGCGGTCAGTTCCTCGCGCAGCTTCTGATACTTGCGCTCTTCCGCCGACGACAGTTCGCTACCCGCGGCCATCGCATCCAGGCGCGTCTCCTGCATCTTGGAGAATTTGCGGTAGATGGCGGTGATATTGGCGAACTTCTCCAGCGCCTGCGGCTTGAGCGTCTCCTCCATCTGCGCGAGGCTGAGCGTATTGTCCTCGTCGTCATCGTCGGCGGGGCGGGGGGCACGACGCTCGGTCATGTCGTCGTCCTCGTCGGCGGACGCCTCTTCGGGCTCTTCCTCCTCCTTGAACGACGGGCCGGCGGCGGCCTCGCTGATTTCGCCATTATCGTCCTCGGCACCCTCGCCCTGTTCCGCCGACGGCCCCTTCGATAGCATCGCATCGAGATCGACGATCTCGC
>NZ_JBELIE010000026.1:0-17196 GCF_042091075.1 Sphingomonas sp.
CCGCCGGTCTCGAACGGCGGCACCAGATTGGCGACGTTGCGCACCACGAACACCTCACCCGGGCGGCTGCCGAAGATGGTGGCCGGTTCGACGCGGCTGTCGGAGCAGGCGATAATCATGACGCGCGGCGATTGCCCCTCCGCCAACTCCTTCCAGCGGTCGCGTTCCTCAAGCCACTCGGTGCCGCGAAAACGGTAGTAGCCGTCGATCAGATCGCGAAACTTGCTCATTCGTCAAAAACCCTTTCGTTGTCTGATGGCGCCGCAATCGCTATCTGCGGCGTATGAACGAGATGACCCCGCTTTCGGCTCCCGTGCGTCAGCGCAAACCCGACTGGATCCGCGTCAAGGCGCCGACCAGCGAAGGATTCGCCGCGACCCGTGCCCTGATGCGCTCGAAGAGCCTGACCACCGTCTGCGAGGAAGCCGCCTGCCCGAACATCGGCGAGTGCTGGACGAAGAAGCATGCGACGGTGATGATCCTGGGGGATACGTGCACCCGCGCCTGCGCTTTCTGCAACGTCAAGACCGGGATGCCACGCGCGGTGGACCCGATGGAGCCGCAGAACGTCGCCGATGCCGCGGCGCAGATGGGGCTTGAGCATATCGTCGTGACCTCCGTTGACCGCGATGACCTGCCCGACGGCGGGGCGAAGCAGTTCGTGAAGGTGATCGAAGCGATTCGCCGGACCAACCCGACGACCACGATCGAAATCCTCACGCCCGATTTCCGCAATAAACATGAAGCGGCGGTGGAGGCCATCGTTGCGGCGCGTCCAGACGTATATAATCACAATCTGGAAACGGTGCCGCGCCTGTATCCGACGATCCGGCCCGGCGCGCGATACTATGCGTCGATCCGGCTGCTGGAAAGCGTCAAGAAACTTGACCCGTCGATCTTCACCAAGTCGGGCGTGATGCTCGGGCTGGGGGAGGAGCGGCTGGAAGTGCATCAGGTGATGGACGACATGCGCTCCGCCGACATCGATTTCCTGACGATGGGTCAATATCTGCAGCCGACCCCGCGCCACGCGAAGGTGCAGGATTTCGTGACCCCCGCGGCGTTCGATGCCTATGCCGCGATCGCGCGGGCAAAGGGCTTCCTGCTGGTCGCCTCATCGCCGCTGACCCGCTCAAGCTATCATGCGGGTGATGATTTCGCGAGGATGAAGGCCGCGCGCGAGGCGAAGCTTGCCCAAGCACGCTGAGACGCGCCACCTGCCGTACAGCCGGGAGCAGATGTTCGATCTGGTCGCGGACGTGCGCCAATATCCCGCCTTCCTGCCATGGGTCAGCGCGATGCGCGTGCGGCAGGACGGGGATAGCGAAACCGTGGCGGACATGATCGTCGGCTTCAAGGGGCTGCGCGAGACGTTCACCTCGAAGGTCAGCAAAACGCGACCGGAGACGATCCACGTCGAATATGTCGATGGCCCGCTGAAATTCCTGCACAACGACTGGCGTTTCCGCGACGACGGGGCGGGGGGGTGCTACGTCGACTTCACGGTCGATTTCGCGTTCAAGAACCGGATGTTCGAAATGCTGGCCGGGCAGGTGTTCGGCGTCGCGCTGCGCAGGATGATCGGCGCGTTCGAGGAGCGGGCGGCGGCATTGTACGGGACGGCGGCCACCGCCTGACGAAGGGCCGCATCCGCGGTTGGCGCCGGGGGCGACGCCGGCGTCAGAATTCCACGCCGCGCTGCGCCTTGATCCCCTGTTCGCGGAAGGGGTGTTTCACCAATTGCATCTCGGTCACCAGATCGGCGGCGGCGATCAGGCCGTCGGGGGCGTTGCGGCCGGTGATGACCACATGCGTCATCGCCGGTTTCCGCGCCAGCACGTCCAGAACCTCGTCAAGCGGGAGATAGTCGTAGCGCAGCACGATATTCAGCTCGTCTGCGATGACCAGATCATAGTGCGGATCGAGGATCATCCGCGACACCTCCGCCCATGCCGCGCGGGCGGAGGCGATGTCCGCGCTGCGATCCTGCGTGTCCCAGGTGAAGCCGTCGCCCATCGCGCGGAACTCTACCCCCGGTAGCGTTGCGACGATCGCTGCCTCGCCGGTCGTCATCGCACCCTTGACGAACTGGATCATGCCCACCGTCATGCCATGTCCCGCGGCGCGCACCAGCATGCCGAGCGCGGCGGTGGTCTTGCCCTTGCCAGCGCCGGTGTGGACGATGATCAGCCCCTTCTCGCCGTCGCGTTCGGCGACGATGCGATCCTGCACCGCCTTTTTCTTCGCCATGCGGACGGCGTGTTCGGCATCGGTTCGCATCGCTGTCTCCTGAGCGCATTTGTCGACCAGCCTTGCGGCGGTTCGTCGCGGTCCGCAACCGTCAGCCGGCGCCACGGATTCGCAGCGGCAGCCCGGCCACGACCAGATCGACGGCATCGCACGCCGCCGCCACCCGTTGGTTCAGTCGGCCCGCAGCGTCACGGAAGCGGCGCGCCAGCGGGTTTTCGGGTACGATTCCGAAGCCGACTTCGTTGCTGACGAGGACGACCGGCAGCGGAGCGGCCTGCAGCGCGGTTATCAGATCGTCGCCGGCGCGATCGAGGTCATGATCGGCGAGCAGCAGATTGGACAGCCACAGCGTCAGACAATCGACCAGCACCACGCCGGCCGGCGCCGCCCCGGCGCGGATCGCCTGCGGAACGGCGATCGGCGCTTCGACGGTCGACCAGCCGATGTCGCGATCCGCGCGATGGCGCGCGATCCGGTCGCGCATCTCGTCATCGAATGCCTGCGCCGTCGCGACGAACAGGCGCTGTGCCGCGACCGTCTCCGCCAGCTGTTGGGCGTGTCGGCTCTTGCCCGAACGGGCGCCGCCGAGCACCAGGATCGTCCGTATCGCCATTGTCGTGCCTCGCCGCTTGCCGTCGCCGCCGCGAATGGCGAAGGCGGGTATGATGACGCAAGCGGAAACCTCGGCATTGGTGCACCATGGCGGGCGGATCGACGCGGCCGCGCGCCGCTATCCCGCGGCACCCAGGCCGTGGCTGGATCTCTCGACGGGGATCAATCCGTGCCCATGGTCCCCGGCAGAGGGTGAGGCGATCGACCATGGCGCGCTGCCGCCCGTCGACGGGCTGCGCGCGCTGGAAGCCAGTGCCGCGCGGCACTTCGCCGTCGAGGCGGAGCGGGTCGTCGCCATGCCCGGCAGCGAACTCGCGCTGCGGTTGCTGGCGCATGCCATCCTGCCGCGCCCGATCACTGCGCTATGGCCCAGTTACGGTACGCATCGTGATATCGCCGATCGCCATATCGCGATCGACACGCCCCTCGGGTCGGCTCAGGCGGCGGGAACCTTGTTGCTGGCGCAGCCGAACAATCCCGACGGGCGCTTGCACGATCCCGTTGCGTTGTCGTCGCTGGCGCATGGGGATCGCTGGTTGCTGGTCGATGAGGCGTTCGCCGATGCCACGCCGGACTGCAGCGTCCTGCCGCACCTCGCCCCGGACGCGCCGGTGGTGGTGACGCGCTCGTTCGGCAAGTTCTTCGGATTGGCCGGGGTCCGGCTGGGCTTCGTGATCGCCCCATTGCCGGTCGTCGGGCGCTTGCGGGCGCTGCTTGGCGACTGGCCGGTTACAACGCAGGCGATTGCCTGGGGAAGTGCGGCCTATGCCGATCGCGACTGGATCGAGGCGACGCGCCGTGATCTGCGCGATCGTGCGGCACGGCTCGATGCGATGCTGGCGCGGCACGGGCTCGCGCCGCGCGGGTGCTGCCCACTGTTCCGGCTGGTGGAGGATCACGACGCGCAGGGGTGGTTCGAACGGCTGGCGGGGGCGGGCATCCTGACCCGCCCGTTCGCGGAGCGCCCCGACCGGCTGCGCTTCGGGGTGCCCGGCGATGCGGCGGCATTCGAACGGCTGGAGCGCGCGCTGCGTGGCTGATCCGGGGATCATCGCGGCGATGCTGCTGGATCTGGCGATCGGCTGGCCGGCGGCATGGTATGCGCGCGTCGGCCATCCCGTCGGTGCAATCGCGCGCGTCATCGCGGCGGGGGAAGGCCGGTGGAACACCGCCGACCGGTCGGCGGCGGCGCGACGTGGATATGGCGTGATGCTGATGGCCGGGGTGATCCTGCTGAGCGGCGGCGTGGCCTGGCTGGCACAGCTGGGTGCGCATGCACTGCCCGACCCCGCCGGGTGGATCGCGATCGCCGTGCTGGCGTGGCCGGCGCTGGCGATGCGCAGCCTGGCGGAGCATGTGCGCCCGATCGCCGTCGCACTGGAAGCCCGCGATCTGCCCCGCGCGCGTGCGGCAGTGGCCCGGATCGTCGGGCGCGATACCGCCACGCTGGACGACAATGGCGTCGCCCGCGCCGCGATCGAAAGCCTGTCCGAAAGCCTGTGCGACGGCGTCGTCGCGCCGCTGTTCTGGTTCGCGGTCGCCGGATTGCCCGGCCTGTGGGCGTATAAGGCGATCAACACGGCAGACAGCCTGATCGGCCATCGCGAGGACCGCTGGCGCGCGTTCGGCTGGGCGGCGGCGCGGATCGATGATGGCGCCAACTGGATCCCCGCGCGACTTTCCGGTGTGTTGCTGTGCGTGGTCGGCGGGGGCGGATGGCGAGTAATGTGGCGCGACGCGCGGCGACACGCCTCGCCCAATGCCGGCTGGCCGGAGGCGGCGATGGCCGGGGCGCTACGGGTCGCGCTGGCGGGGCCGGTCGCTTACGATGGCGTGTTGCAGGACAAGCCTTGGATCGGTGCCGCCGGACGGCTGGCAACGAGCGGCGATCTGCGCCGGGCTCTGGTGATCTATCGGCGGGTGATCGCGCTTTTGTTGATCGTGGCGGGGGGATGGGCATGGTGGGGGTGATGATCCAGGGCACTGGGTCCGACGTCGGCAAGTCCGTGCTGGTCGCGGGCCTGTGCCGCGTGCTGAGCAATCGCGGGCTGCGGGTGCGCCCCTTCAAACCGCAGAACATGAGCAACAACGCCGCCGTGACGGCCGACGGTGGCGAGATCGGCCGTGCGCAGGCGACCCAGGCGCTGGCCTGTCGTACACCCGCCAGCGTCGATATGAATCCCGTGCTGCTGAAGCCCGAGGGCGACCGTTCGTCGCAACTGATCGTGCGCGGGCAGCGGCGCGGCACGCTGACCTCCACGCGCTGGCGTGAGGGGCGTGAGGGGCTGCTCGACGAGGTGCTCGACAGCTATCGGCGCTTGTCGGCGGACGCGGATATCGTCGTGGTGGAGGGCGCGGGCTCGCCCGCCGAAACCAATTTGCGCGCCGGCGACATCGCCAACATGGGCTTCGCGCGCGCGGCGGGGGTGCCCGTGGTCCTGGCGGGTGATATCGATCGAGGCGGCGTGATCGCGGCGCTGGTCGGAACGAAGGTGGTGATCGACCCCGACGATGCGGGGATGATCCGTGGCTTTCTGGTCAACAAGTTTCGCGGTGATCCTTCGCTGTTCGCGGCGGGGATGGACACGATCGTGCAGCGCACCGGCTGGCGACCACTGGGGATCGTGCCCTTCCTGCGCGCCGCCCGTCGGCTGCCCAGCGAGGATGCGGTGGTGCTGGATCGGCCCGCCGCGCGGAACGGCGAGCAGGCGGTGATTGCCTGCCCGATCACGCCGCGGATCGCCAATTTCGACGATCTCGATCCGCTGCGGCTCGAACCCGGCGTCGATCTGGTGATGGTCCCGCCGGGCATGCCGATCCCGGATGCCGCGATGATCGTGCTGGCGGGATCGAAGGCGACGCTGGCCGATCTGGCGTTTTTGCGGGCCGAGGGATGGGATGTCGACATTCGCGCGCACCATCGTCGCGGTCGGCCGGTGCTGGGCCTATGCGGCGGCTACCAGATGCTGGGGCGGCGGATCGCTGACCCGGATGGGGTCGAGGGGCCGGCGGGGGAGGCACCGGGGCTGGGGCTGCTCGATGTCGAGACCGTTCTGACCGCTGACAAGACGCTGACCGAAGTGAGCGGGGCAGCGCTGGGCGCACCGTTCCGTGGATATGAGATCCATCTCGGCCGAACCACCGGCCCGGATACCGCCACGCCGGTGGGACGGTTGACGAACGGGCGTGGTGAGGGTGCGATGTCGCGCGACGGGCTGGTGGCGGGCAGCTATATCCACGGCCTGTTCGGGTTGGCGGCGCAGCGTGCGGCGTGGCTGGCGCGGATCGGCGTATCGGCCGAGGGGCCCGATCACCATGCCGATGTCGATGCCGCGCTTGACGAGGTCGCGATCGCGCTGGAACAGTCGCTGGATATCGACGCGATCCTCGCGATCGCTCAGGCGGCGCGCTGAGCCACGACCAGTGCGAGCAGCAGCGCGGTTTCGGTCAGCTCGATCCCGGCCCCATGCAGGTCACCGCTGATCCCTCCCAGCCGGCGCGCGAACCAGCCGCCTAGTGCGGCGATCACCAGCGGCGCAATGATCAGGCCGGGGGATAGGACCATGAGCCCCACCATGATCGCGCCCCAGCCGAGCAGGTCGCGAAGCCGCACCACCCCGTGCAGCGCCGCCCCCATTCCACCGGGGCGTAACGGGCGCAACCATCGCGCCCAGGCGAGCGGCGCCGTTCGCGCGATCGCCGGCACCACGATCAGCGTGAGAACCTGCCCCGGCACCAGAAGGTGAAGCAGGACGAGCTTCGCCGCGAGCAGCGCAACGATCGCGACGACGCCGAAGCTGCCGATATGCGGATCGGCCATCACCCGCAGCAGTCGTTCACGGTCGCCGTGCGAAGCGCCCAGCGCGTCGAACAGGTCGGCCAGCCCGTCGAGGTGCAGCGCGCCGGTGACGAGGATCCAGCCGATCATCGCGCCGAGCGCCCCAAGCCATGGGTCGATCAGCGCGCCCAGCCAGCCGCCTGTCGCGACCACCACGCCGACCGCCAGCCCTGCCACCGGATAGAGTCTGACCGCGCGGGCGTGATCGGCCGCCTGTGGCGTGATCCGCGGCACCGGCAAGCGGGTGAGGAAACCGAGCGCGAGCCACAACGCCGTCATGCGCGCAACCCGGTGACTTGCGCGAGGCGCGGTGCACCGTCCCACACCATCAGCGACAGCAGCGAGGCGTAATCGAGTTGCAGCGTCCAGGCGGTGTCCAGCGACCAGCCGCACAGATGCGCCAGCGCCGCGCGGATCGCGCCGCCATGGGTGACGACCAACGTGGGTTCGGGCGGCAGGTCATCGATCGCTGCGCCGACGCGCTCGATCAGGGACGACCAGCGCTCGCCGCCGGGCGGCGGATGGCCGTCGGGATCATGATGCCAGCGTGACAAGGCGGCGGGATCGATCGTCGCTGGATCGGTGCCGTCCCAGGTGCCGAGATCGAGTTCGCGCCAGCGCGGGTCGATCGCCGCCACATCAATCGCCTCCGCGCAATGGCGGGCTCGCGCCAGATCTGAGGCGACGATCCGCGCGACCGGCAGGTCGGTGGCTTGCGCCACGCATCGTGCGATTCCCGCCTCGGTCACGGCGACGTCGCGATGGCCCCAGAGCCGCCCCGGCTCCACTGGCGCGCCGTGGCGCATCAGGTGGAGCGTGAAGACGGTCATCCGCCGCTGACGCCCGCCTCGGCGAAGGTGGCCATCCCGGCATGGACCGCGAGCGCGCCGCGCACGATCTGAACCGCCAGCGCCCCGCCGCTGCCTTCGCCCAGCCGCATATCGAGCGTCAGTAGCGGCGACAGGCCAAGCCGGTCGAGCAGGCGGCGGTGGCCCGGCTCGGCGGAGCAATGGCCGGCGAGGCAATGGTCGACGATCGCCGGCTGCGCTCTCGCCAGCGGCGCCAGCGCGGCGGTGGCGATGAAGCCGTCGAGGATGATCGGCACGCGACGCCGACGCGCGGCCAGCATCGCGCCGGCGATCGCGGCGATCTCTCGTCCACCCAGACAGCGCAACCGTTCGAAGGGCGTTTGCGCCGCCGCGTGCAGCGTGAGCGCGTCCGCTACGGCCGCGCGCTTTCGTTCGATGCCGGCGGTGTCCACCCCTGTGCCGGGGCCAACCCAATCCACCGCTGCGCCATCGAAGCTGGCGGCGCACAGTGCGGCGGCGGCGGTGGAATTGCCGATTCCCATTTCCCCCAGCACCAGCAGGTCGGCGTTGCCGATCGCGGCAGCACCGATGTTGATCGCGGCGAGGCAGTCGTCGACGTCCATCGCCGGCGCGCAGGTGATGTCACCGGTCGGGCGGTCGAGGTCGATCGGCACCACGTCCAGCGCCAGGCCGGATGCCCGTGCCAGGGCGTTGATCGCGGCGCCGCCCGCGCGGAAATTGTCCACCATCTGCGCGGTCACGGCAGCAGGATACGCGCTCACGCCGCGCGCGACTACGCCGTGATTCCCTGCGAAGACGATCGCGCGCGCCTGTGTGACGTCGGGCCGGTCGGTGCCGTGCCAGCCGGCGAAGAAGACCGCGATCTCCTCCAGCCGACCTAATGAGCCGGGGGGCTTGGTCAGTTGTGCCTGCCTCTCCAGCGCCGCCTGGCGAGCGCTCTCGTTGGCGCCGGGCAGATCGTCGAGCGCCGCGTCGAACGCGGCGGGAGAGGCGAAGACGGTCATGCCGGCAGCATCCCCGCGGGCGGCATCCGCGTCAGGAACCGCCCCTTCACGCCCTGTGGCCAGTCGCGATAGGCGACCTGGCCATCGGCGCTGTCGGCATAGAGCAGCGCGAAATCGAGCATGGCGCGGGCGAGTTCCTCCTCGGCGGTGAAGCGTCCCAGCACATAGCCCCATTTGCCGGCCGCGCGCAGGTGGATCGTGCATCCCTGCTGGCAGGCGAACAGGCACGACACCTGTTCGACCGCGATCCCGTCATAGCGTTGATCGTCGGCCTTGGCGCGTTGCAGCGCCTGCACCAACGCCGCTCCCGCGCCCGGCGCATCGCCGTTCCGGCAGGTGTTGCAGGCGATCACCTCGGCACCGCACGCTCCATCCGCCGCGCGCCAGGTCATGCGATCGCCGCCTCCCGACGTGGCGCCGCGGGCACGCCCGCCGCGACCAGCAGCCGATAGGCGCACCACAAAGCGGCGAGGATTGCGGCGTTGCGGCCGACTTGCCGCAGGGCGATCGCCGGCGAGAGCGCGATATCGACGCCGCCCAGCGCGAATGACCACAGCAGGACGACGCCCTTGAACGCCAACGATGCCGCGACGAAGGCGATCGCGAGGCGGATCGGCGACGACGCGATGGTGGCACCGGCGGCGGTGCGCGCCGCCAGCGTCGCCACCAGCGCCGCGCTGCCCAGTGCGATCGCCCATGCCAGCGTGGTCGCGTCACGCGGATAACCGAGCCAGCAGAAGCCGGTGATCTGGCTGGCTGCCCAGGCGGCGAGCATCAGCAGCACGCCGTCGCGCGCACGCATCTGCGTCGCGGCGAGGGCCGCAAGCGCCGTGAAGGGCGTGGCGCAGGCGAGCAGCAGCGTCGTCACCGTGCTCGCGAGCGTCAGCAGCATGATCCACAGCGTCGATACGCGCGCATCGGCGGCGCGGGGAGGGGAGGAAGTCATCGGTGTCTCCCCTCAGAAGCGGCCACGGATGCCGGCATAGATGCTGCGTCCCAGCGTGCCGTAGCGATAAACGGTCTGATATTGTTCATCGAACACGTTCTCGCCCCGGACGAAGACACGCACCTTCGGCGAGATCGGCAGTTCGGCGCGCAGATCGACGAGGGTATAAGGCGCGAGCCGCGTCGTGTTGCTGGCGTTGTCGAACGATTCGCCCGCCCAGCGGACCGCGGCGCCGAACGACGGCCCGTCGCGGAAGGTATAGTTCGCGGCGGCGTTCCAGGTGTGACGCGGGCGGCGCGCCAGTTGCTTGCCGAACGTCGCCGCACCCGGCGAGCGATCTTCCGAGGCGATCCACGCATAATTGCCATCGATGGTGAGGCCCGCGAACGGTGCGATCCGCCCCGCCGCCTCGATGCCATTGGCGAAGGCCCGCGATACGTTGGAATAATAGCCGAAGCGCTGCGTGGTCGTGCTGCCGGGGGCGAAGCAGAGCGGATCGGTGGTGCCGACCGAACAGCTCGCGAAGTTGATCAGGTCGGTCGAGCGACGCTCGAAATAGGTGGCGCCAATGGCCGCGCGGCCATCGAGGAAGCGTTGCTCCGCTCCCGCTTCCCAGCCGTGCGCCTGTTCGGGACGCAGCGCCTGATTGCCGTATTCGGAGAACAATTGGTACAGCGACGGCGCCTTGAAGCCTTCCGAATAGCTGCCGCGCAACACCGTGCCGGTCGGCAGCACCCACACCCCGCCGCCCGCGAACAGCGTCTTCGCGCCGAAGCGGCTGTGGTCATCGTTGCGCACGCCGCCGGTGAGGGTCAGCCCGCTCACCGGCTGGACGTTGACCTGACCATAGACGCTGGTGATCTCGGCCCGGCCGCGTGCGGGCGCCGGGATCGCCACCGCTAGGCTGGCGGGCGGCGAGACGCTGTCGAAGCGGCTTTTTTCGTTCTCGACGCCAAAGGTCGCGTCCAGCTTTTCGGTCAGCGCGAAGCTGCCCTGATATTCCAGACGATAGTTACGGCCAGCGGCATCGAACGTCTGCTGACGGGCGCGCGAAGGATCGTAATTGTCCCGCTTCGTGTCGGTGTAGCCATAGCCGAAACGGTTGCGCAGCCGGCCATCGAACAGCGCGACGTTCAGGCCGGCGTAGCCGATGAACTCGCGATTGAGCGAATATTCGGCGGTGTCGCCCGAGAAGCCGTCGATATCGGTGCGGCCGTTCGCATAATAGCCGCGCACCTCCGCACTGACGGTATCGGTCAGATCGAGCAGCGCGCGTCCCGCGACCGACTGGTTACGATAGCCGTCCGCCTCGCGCCCGCCGAACGCCGGGGCGATCGCGGAGATGCCGCTGGTGAAGAACGATTGTGCACCGACACGGAACGCCAGCGGGCCGGTACGCCCGCCCACCGCCGCGCGGGCGCTGACGGTATCACGCGCGCCGCCTTCCAGGTCGACGCTGCCTTCCCATGGCGTATCGGGCAGGGGAGTGACCACGTTCACGACGCCGCCGATCGCCTGGCTGCCCCACAGGATCGACTGCGGACCGCGCAACACTTCGATCCGCGACGCATCGCCGGTCAACAGGTTGGCGAAATTGTAGCCACCGCCGGTGGCGGACGGATCGTTGATCTTCACACCGTCGATAACGACGACGGTCTGATCGCTTTCGGCGCCACGGATCCGCAGGCTGGTCGCGGTGCCATAGCCGCCGTTGCGCGACAGCGTCACGCCGGGGGTGCGCACCAGCAGGTCCGCCACCGACAGATCGCCGGCCCGATCGATCGCGGCCTTGTCCAGCACCGTCACCGAGGGGACGACCTGGTCGGCGGGGGTGGGGCTGCGGTTGGCGGTGACGACGATCGCGCCGACGCCCCCGGCGGCTTCACCTGCCGTTTCGCTCGCCGTATCGGTTATCGCCGCGACGTCCGGGGCGGGAGCGGTCTGGCCTGCGTCGGCGGGCGGCGGGGCGGGTTCAGCCGCCGGAGCGGCGGCGGCGGTCGCAAGCAACAGGCCAGCGAACGGATAGAATGTCTTCATGTCAAACCCCCACGTCACGACATCCCCGGGCGGACGCGCCGCCGGAGGTTGATGTTGTCGTCGTCTCGCGGGTTTACCCCCGTCCGTCCGGCGCACCCTGGCCGGTCGAAGGACGACCGCGACGGGCAGGTCTCCTGGCTCGCGGGTCCGCGCCGGTTCTCGCCGCCTTCTCAAGATCCGGGGATCTCAATGGCATGTGGCGTGATGGCTCACCGCTCACAGTTGCAGGGGCAGCCGGGGTCTTGAACCCCGTTCCCTTTTCATCCCCGATAATCGGGGAACCTGTCGCGGTTGCGCCCTTACGCCGCGAGTCGGCGTTTCGTCAACGGAGGCGATCGAAGGGAACGATCAGGCCGTCGGCACGAAGCGCGGTAATGCCATAGACGCTGGCGAGCAGTTCGGGCGTCAGCACCGTGGCCGGCGCTCCGTCCGCCACCAGCCGGCCCTGCGCGAACACCAGCAGCCGATCGCAGAACCGTGCCGCCAGCGTCAGATCGTGGAGCACCGCGATCACCAGCCCGCCGGCGTCCGCTTCGGCGCGCAGCAATTCCATCCCCTCGATCTGATGCGCCGGATCGAGGCTGGCGAGCGGTTCGTCGGCCACCAGCGCGGATGCTTCCACCGCCAACGCCCGCGCCAGCAGCACGCGAGCACGCTCGCCGCCCGACAATTCGGTGGCGATCCGATCGGCCAGCATCGTCACGTCGGTGCGGGCCATCGCCCGCGTGATCGCTTCATGGTCGCGCGCCGACAGCCGTGACCAAGGCGTGAGGTGCGGCAAGCGTCCGAGCGCGACAAGCCGTTCCACCGACAGCGGCCAATGCAGCGTCTGGCCCTGCGGAAGATAGGCGATCTGCCGCGCGATCGTCGCCCGGTCGGGACGCTCGCCGTCGATCGTCACGGTGCCGCCGTGCCGGATGAGCCCCAGCAGCGCTCGAACGAAGGTCGACTTGCCCGCGCCGTTCGGCCCGAGAATGCCGACCAGCTGGCGCGGCGCGAGATGCACCGACACGTCCTCCACCACCCGGCGCCCGCCGAGCGTGACCGCGAGATGATCGGCCGCGATCGTCACCACAGCCGCCGCTCCCGCATCAGATGGACCAGGAATACCGGCACCCCCAGGAATGCGGTGACGACGCCGAGCTTCAGCTCGCTTGACGTCGGGATCAGCCGCACCGCCAGATCCGCGAGTAGCAGCAGTGCTCCCCCCGCCAGCGCGCTCGGCCAGAGCACCGCTGACGGCCGACGATCGGTCAACGGGCGGATCAGATGGGGTACGATCAGCCCGACGAATCCGATCGCGCCGGATACGGCGACCGCGCCTCCCACGCCGATCGCGACGCCGAGCAGCAACCGCCACCGCACCCGCCGCAGGTCGATCCCCAGCGCCGCCGCGCCGTCTTCACCGAGCGTCAGCGCATCGAGCGCACGACTCTGCCCCGTCAGCAGGAGCAGGCCGATCGCGACGCACGGCAAAGCGAGAGCGACGTGCCGGATCGAGCGATCCTCGAGGCTGCCCAGCAACCAGGTGGCGATCTCCATGGCGGCGAAAGGATTGGGCGACAGGTTCAGCGCGAGGCTGATGCCCGCCCCGGCGAGCGTCGATACCGCGATCCCGGCAAGGATCAGCGTCAGCGGACTTTCCGATCGCCCGGCAAGAAGGAACAGCATGCCCAGCGCCGCCAGCGCGCCGGCTATGCCCAACAAGGGAAGCATCGCGTCGTGGCGCTGCGCCAGCCCGAAATACAGTGCGATCACCGCGCCCAGCGCGGCGCCGTTCGACGCGCCCAATACCGATGGTTCGGCCAGTGGGTTGCGCAAATACCCCTGCAATGCCGCGCCGCCGACCCCCAGCATCGCGCCGACCAGGAAACCGAGCAGCACCCTCGGCAGGCGCAGATCGAGCAGGATCGCGCGATCGATCGGATCGCCATGCCCGGTCAGCGCCGCGGCAATCCGCGCCGGCGGGATCGTCGTGGTGCCGACCGCGATGCCCAGCACCGCCGCGATCAGCACCGTCGCGATCAGAAGGGGCCACAACCAGCGGCGGGTCACGTGACGGCGATTCCTCCCGGATGAACAAGATCCCGGTGCGGGATCGCGCGACGCCTAGCGGGTGATCGCGCGAAGAAGAAGCGGCAGATTCGCGCGTCAGTGATATCGCTTGGATAAACGGACGGGCGCGATCGGGGCGGCAAGTCATATCGTATCGCACTGGCGCCGCCGGCGCCGACGCGGCAAAAGCCCGGCGATGCTGGATCGCTTCGCCCGGATCATCGCCTGTATGGGGGCATTGACAGCCGCCCTCGCGCCGTCGACCGCCACCCCCGCACCGCGCCGGATCGTCTCGCTGAACCTGTGCGTCGACCAATATCTGCTCGCCCTCGCCGATCGGCGACAGGTTGCCGGGTTGACCAGCTTCGCGCGCGATCCGGCATTGTCGGCCTATGCCACGCGGGCGGCGCGCTGGCCGGTCAATCGCGGCGGGGCGGAGGATGTGTTGTCGCTGCGCCCGGACCTGATCCTTGTCGCGCCGGGGCGTCGCGCCGACACGATGGCGTTGCTGCGCGGACGCGGCATCGCGATCGTGGAAGTGCCGGAGGCGGACAGCTATGCCGATATCGTCGAGCAGACCCGCCGCGTCGCGGACGTGATCGGACAAAGGGCGCGGGGCGAGCGGCTGATCGCGCGGATGAACGCGCGGCTTGCCCGCGTGCCGGTCAACGCCGGCGGGGGCCGGGTGGCGGCTTATTATCAGCGGCGCGGCTATCTGACCGGCACCGGCACGTTGATCGACGATCTGATGCATCGCGTCGGGCTGCGCAATCTCGCCGCGCGATTGCACAAGCCGGTGCTGTCGCGGGTAGGGCTGGAGGAAATGGCGCGGGCGCATCCGGATTTCCTGCTCGTCGAAAGCGCGACCGATCGTATCGTCGATCACGGCACCGAGATGCTTCACCATCCGCTGCTGCACACCATCGGCCGACTGCGCCTGCCGCAAGCGTGGACGGTATGTGGCAGCCCCGCCTATGTCGACGCCGCCCAGTCTCTGGCGCGACAGTTGCGATAGGGCCGGCATCGGCCCCGCCGCCTATACGATCGCGCCCGCCCCCCGACGATCGATCCAAGATCGATTGATACGGGCGGTGAAGGGTTACCCATCCTGTGTCGTCGATCGAATGGCGCGCCCGGAGGGATTCGAACCCCCGACCAAGGAGGTAGAAGCTCCTTGCTCTATCCAACTGAGCTACGGGCGCCCGGATGCGCGCCTAGCGCGGATTGCGGCGCGGGGGAATGGGCGGCATGATCTCCGCGACAGGGTGCGACGGCGGGGCGAGCGACGGCGATGAGCGGGATCGAGGCGGTGGAGGCGGGCGCGGTATCCGGCGGGCGGCTGCGTCATTACGATCTGGTGATGGCCGCCTTTGTCGCCATCCTGCTGCTGTCGAACGTGCTGGGCGCGGGCAAGGTGGCGCAAATCGTGCTGCCGGGGATCGGCCCATGGCCGTTCGGCGCCGGAATCCTGTTCTTTCCGATCAGCTATATCATCGGAGACGTCCTGACCGAGGTGTACGGCTATGCCCGCGCGCGGCGCGTGATCTGGGTCGGGTTCGCGGCGACGGTGTTCATGGCGTTCATGGCGTGGGTGGTGGTCGCGCTGCCCCCGGCGCCCGACTGGACCAATCAGGCGGCATATGAAACCGTGTTCGGCCAGGTGCCGCGCATCGTTTTCGCGAGCATGTGCGCCTTCTGGGCCGGCGAGTTCGTCAATTCCTATGTCCTCGCGCGGATGAAGGTGTTGACCGACGGGCGGCATCTGTGGATGCGCACGATCGGCTCGACGCTGGCGGGGCAGGGGATCGACAGCCTGATCTTCTATCCGCTCGCCTTCTGGGGCGCGGCGGGGTGGACCAACGCGCTGGTGGTGAAGGTGCTGTTCACGCAATGGGCGCTGAAGGTCGGCTGGGAGGTATTGCTGACCCCGGTCACCTATCTCGTCGTCGGCGCGCTGAAGCGCGGCGAGGGGCTGGACGTCTTCGACCGTGAGACGAACTTCACGCCATTCCGCGCCAAGGTGTGACGGGGGCTGTCACGATATGGGGGATGGCCAAGGGTGGGACAATCCTGCCGATATCGACACCTGAACCAAACGGCCGTTATCGGCGCGAGCAGACGATGCTTGCCACGAAGGATGCTATCGTCCGAGATTAACCGAACGGCTGCGACCTAGTCTAGCCGGGTCCTTAATATGGGGACCCTTGGGACGATGACCGTTAGGAGTGTTCGCAAACAGGTGACACCAGCAGCGATATTGACCTGTTGCCAAGCGCAAACCGTAGTGATCGAATAGGTGCATGGTGATGCGCGATGATATGGGGATGCCCCGCCGTACCGAGATTGGCACCCGCGAAGCTAAATTTGCGGCGGCTCCAGAATTAAACGAGCGCGGCGATTGGCTGTGCGTGAATGTCGAAACATCCTGCCCATGGCCGGTCTATCCGCAATCCTTCGAGTTCGCCGACCACCTGATGTGGATCATACCGCTCACCCAGGAGGATTATGGGGGCGTGGCGATGAAGGTGGCGAAAGGCCTTAGCCGCGAAGAAGCCGAAGGCCTGATGCTACGGTTCCTCAGCGTGCTGTCGTGGCGGGAGCGCAGTGGAATCGCCGTCGCCCATCGTTCTGGCGGCAGCATGCCTATGATGATGGGTTTGAATAAGAAACTCGGGTTTGCGATCCGGGAAGAATTCGATCTGATCGATCTGAGGTGCCCTGAAGAGGAAGGGCCACGCATCGCGCTCGCGTTGATGCGCGAAGCACTTAGCCTTAATCATCATGGCTACGCGTTTCTGTCGTACTGGCGTGTTCTTGAACTGGCCTATCCCGTAACAAAGGCCCGCGTTGATTGGATGCAGGCTATCCTGCCCACGCTGAAGGGGCCAGGCATAAAGGAAGCGCTCGAGACGATCGCCGCGCAAGGCGCGCAAGACGTTTGCCGGCATCTCTTTGAATCGGGCCGATGCGCGATGGCTCACGCCTCCGGCAAACCGATCATCAATCCGGATGACCCACGAGACGCGCTTCGTCTTTACCGTGAACTGCCCCTGGTGCGGATGCTGGCGGAAAGGGCGATCGAAGCGGGTTTCGGCATCCCGACTCCTTCAACAGAATATGCGCAGCACTTGTACGAATTAAGGGGATGGAAGCAGATTTTCGGCGACGATCTGATCGGGCGACTGCTCAGCGGTGAAGGTCCGCGCGAGGGGGAGAACGCAGACATGCCAAACGTCAGTGTGCGCCTCCGGCGACGGCCGCCATACCCACCCATGGAGAACATGACGATCGCGGGTCTTGATGTGGAAGGCGCGATTGTCAGGGTCGCGTACGCGTCAGCCGATGGCTTGTTTGAGATGCGCTTCCGGCTCGATTTTGGCGAGGAGCGGCTGCATTTTGCGATCGAAGACGGGATCTACGGTCACGACGATGGTTCAGTGGCAGCGGCGGAATACCGCCGGGAATTTCATCGGTTCTTCCGTGACTATTTCCTCAACGGGGAATTGGTCATCGTCAACAGCAACACCGCCGAAATTCTTTCCCGAAAAGACGCGTTCCTGCCGACGAACTGCTACGTAGAGTTGGACGCGTGCAATGCCAAAATTGCCCAGGCGCAGGTCGAGG
>NZ_JBELIE010000029.1:0-27508 GCF_042091075.1 Sphingomonas sp.
CGATATAGAAGCGGGCGACGAACACGCTTTGCACCACGGTTCCGATCGCGCTGACGATCCCACTGACCAGCGCGAGGAGCATGACGGCCATCCCGTCCGTCACCCCCGGCAACAGCCGCACGACTACGCCGACCACCGACGTCACCGCGACGGTGAACACCGTCAGCACGATGAAGAACAACAGAAGCACACCGATCAGCCGCATCGTGGACCCGCGCGTCAGCGCGAAACTGCGCCGGAACGCGCCCAGCGCGCCAGCCCGCTCATGCAGAACCACCGCCATCAGCGGTGCCAGCCGCGCCAACAGCCACAGCATCGCAAGCGCGGCGGCCAGCATCAGCACCCCCGCCAGCGCCAGCGTGCCGGTCGCCGCGTGATCGAGATCGAGATTGCCGGCGCTGTCATATGCCGCGCCGGAGGCGATCAGCGCCCCAATGCCCGGGACGAACAGTATCGCCGAGAGCAGCCCGAACATCACGAAGACGCCGAGCGCCGGCAACAGCCGCCCGCCCGCCATACGGAAGGCGCGCCTGGCGCCGACCGACGGATCGCTCGCGATCGCGGTGATCGCGAGCGTCCCCAGGATCAGCAACACCAGATCGACGAGGCGCAGCAGCCCGCCCAGCAGGTGCAGCGGGCTGGCAGGATCGACCAGATTCGTGAACGCCCCGCCGACCACGGAGGACGGTACGATCGTCAGCAACGCGATCCCGGCCAGCATGCCCGCGCGCCCGCGCATGACCTGCACCGCCTGATCCCAAATGGCCCCGATCTTGATCATCATCGTCCCCTAGTCGCGCCAGCGCGTCGGTCAAGGTCACGCCAGCCGCGCTTGCCTTCCGCGCGACGCGATCGCATCTGTCACGGGTGACGATACCCGATGACATCGAATGGCGGGTCAGCCCCGGACTGACCGATTATGCCGCCGCACTCGCCGAGATGGAGGCGCGCGCCGCGGCGGTCGCGACGGGTGATGCGCGTGAGCTGATCTGGCTGCTCGAGCATCCGCCGGTCTATACCGCCGGCACCAGCGCGGATCCGTCGGAACTGGTCGATCCGCGCTTTCCGGTCGTACCGGCGGGGCGCGGCGGGCGATACACCTATCATGGGCCCGGCCAGCGGGTCGGTTATCTGGTGCTGGATCTCAACCGGCGCGGCCGCGACGTGCGATGCTTCGTCCATGCGGTGGAGGGGTGGGTGATCGCCGCATTGGCCCGGATCGGCATTGACAGCTTCCGCGCGCCCGGCCGGATCGGCATCTGGACGCACGACGCGACGGGCGGCGAGGCGAAGATCGGTGCGATCGGCATCCGGGTGCGCCGCTGGGTGACGCTGCACGGCTTTTCGGTAAATCTGTCGCCAAATCTGGCGGATTTTGGCGGGATCGTGCCCTGCGGACTTGCCGATTTCGCCGTCACCAGCGCTCAAGCACTTGGAAAAACAACAGATCGTGCAACTTTCGATGCCGCGCTGGCGTTCACCGCCGACGCTTTTCTGCAAAGTCTATCTTGCGTCGATGAAAACGAGGCTTGAGAGCCCGGTCATCTGTGATTAATGTCCACGTTGATTTGGGATGAATGGCCAACGGGCCGCCAAATCCACAGTCTAGGGAGCAATTTCATGCGTGCAGTCATCACCAAGGTTCTGGCCGGTTCGGCGCTCGCGGCGGCGGCTCTGGCGGTCTCGGCCTGCGGCTCGAAGACCGAGAACACCGATAACACCATGATCACCGACATGAACGCCACCGAGGGCATGGACACCATGACCGACAACATGACCGCGGTTGACGGCACCATGAACGGCGGCATGATGGCCAACGATACCATGGGCAACGACATGATGATGTCCAACATGTCGAACGCGATGTAATCTGCCGCTACGGCGATTGTATCCAGGGCCGTCCGGGCGACCGGGCGGCCTTTTCGCATGCGCGGCACGCCCGTGCGGCGCGCCCTGCCCGATCCCTCACGCGCTCAACCAACGTTCGGGATTCATTACGGAATCCCACCGATTATTTAACGCCGTCAGGCAACGATCGGGCGCAATTCAGGTCAGAAATCTGTTGGGCCGAAAGGTTGATGTGGCGTATAGGCGCGGCCGGGCGGCGTCGCGGCGCAGCGAACGAAGGGCTGCGGCCGCGTCCCCCGGGTACGGGTGAGGAGTATGAAAATGCGGAAGGTGGGGTTCGTCGGCGCCATGGCGGTGCTGGCGACGGCGGCAATGTCGGCGACGCCGGCGACGGCACAATTTTTCTTCAAGTCCAAGGATCTGACCGGCACCCCGGTGATCGGTGACGAAACCGGCATCGGACAGCCGCTGCCCGGCGCCACTCCGGCGGAGCTGCGCGCCGGCGTGACATGGAACATGCGCGCCGCCCTGAACGTCGCGGCGCTGCAATGCCAGTTCGAGCCGACCCTGCTGACCGTGCCGACCTATAATGCGATCCTGACCGATCATAAGCAGGAACTGGCCTCTTCCTTCGACACACTGACCAAATATTTTGCGCGGACCGCCAAGACGAAGAAGGAAGGTCAAAGCGCGCTCGATCAGTTCGGGACGCGCACCTATGCCGGCTTCGCCACGGTCGCGGCGCAATTCGGTTTCTGCACCACCGCGGCACGGATCGGCCGCGACGCGCTGTACGCGCCCCGTGGCGCCTTCGGCGATATCGCGCTGACGCGCATGCGCGAATTGCGCAACAGCCTGACGCCGTGGGGAGAACAGCAATTCCCCCGCCTGCAGATATTCCCCGCGACGCTGCCGCGTTGGGAGAAGGAATGCTGGAAGAAAACGGACTTCGATACCCGCAAATGCGGCGAGCCGCTGACACCGATCACCTACGCCGCCCGCTGATGAGGTCGCGGCCGGGGGCAACTCCCCCGGCCCTCTCCCCCGGCGCCGTCGCCGGGGGCAGGCCCTTACCGCAGCCCCAGCATCTTGTGCGTCTGTAGCGACAGGCGCCAGCGTGGACGCTGCATCACCAGCGCCATCGCCGCATCGACGTTCGCCTGGCCCCGCGCATCGTCCATCGGCTGCAACAGGAAGTTGGCGAAATCCCAGGTCTCGATCGCGTCGATGTCAGTCCCCGGCTGCGGCCATACCAGCTTCAATTCGTCACCGCGCCGTTGCACCGTTTCGCTGCCCGCCTTGGGGCTGATGCATATCCAGTCGATGCCCGGATGCACCGGCAGCGTGCCGTTGCTCTCGATCGCGATCATGAAGCCGGCGGCATGCAGCGCATCGATCAGCGCATCGTCGACCTGCAGCATCGGCTCGCCACCCGTCAGCACGACGAAGCGACGCTCCATCCCCTTGCCCCAGAACCCCGCCGCCGCCGCCGCCAGCGCGGCCGCGTCGGCAAAGCGACCGCCGCCCGCTCCGTCGATGCCGACGAAATCGGTGTCGCAAAAGCGGCAGATCGCGGTCGCGCGATCCCGCTCACGGCCGGACCACAGGTTGCACCCGGCGAAGCGAACGAACACCGCGCGTCGCCCGGCCTGCACGCCTTCGCCCTGCAACGTCAGGAACATTTCCTTGACGGCGTAGCTCATCGTCAGGGCGCCGGCGGGGTGACCGCGTACACGGTGGGATCGGCGACCCCCGCTTCCTCGAAGCCCTTGTGCCGCAAGCGGCAACTGTCGCACAGGCCGCAATGCTGGGCGCCCGGCGCCGGATCGTAGCACGACCAGCTCAGCCCCATATCGAGCCCCAGTCGCGCGCCCTCGCGCACGATGTCCGCCTTGGTCATATGCTGCAGCGGCGCGCGAAAGCGGAACGGCTGCCCTTCGACCCCCGCCTTGGTCGCGAGATCGGCGAGCTGCTCGAACGCGGCGATGAACTCCGGGCGGCAATCGGGATAGCCGGAATAGTCGAGCGCATTGATGCCCAGATACAGGTCGCGCGCCCCCGCCGCCTCCGCCCAGCCGAGCGCGAGGCTGAGGAAGATCGTGTTGCGGGCGGGAACATAGGTCACCGGAATATCGCTGCCGACGCCATCCTTCGGCACCGCGATAGCCTCATCGGTCAGCGCCGACCCGCCAAATGCGGACAGGTCGATCGGCAGGACGATATGGCGCGTCGCGCCGAGCGCTCGCGCGACGCGGCGCGCGGCCGCAAGCTCGATATGATGTCGTTGATTATAGTCGATCGATAGCGCCAACAACGGATGCCCGGCCTCCCGCGCGAGCGCGGCGGACACCATCGAATCGAGTCCGCCCGAAATGAGCGCGACCGCAGGTGTTTGGGTGGTCATGATGCGCGCGTCGCTAGGCCGATGTGCCGGCAAACGCAACCACGCCGCCCGGCGAGCCGCTCGAAAAGGGCGGGTCACCGCACGCGACCCGCCCGATCCGCCAGCCGTCGCGTCAAACGGCCAGTCAAGGGAGACAGCCACCCGAAAGTGACTGTCACGGTGATCGCACATGGCAGTTAATAAGCGGATAAAGGCCATCGCCGCGGCGCTGATCCCGTGCCGCGAGCGGGGTGACGTCAATCCGCCGGCTGCATCTCCAGATCGGTCGCGCGCAGCGGAAAGACGGTGGAGCAAAAGGCGCAATCGACCGCGATCAGCCCCTGTTCGTCCGCCATTTCGATCCGTTCCTCGACCGGGAAGCGCGCCAGCACCGAGCGGATATGCTCGGTCGTGCAACGGCATCCTTTCGACAGCGGCTGCGCGGCGAGGACGCGCACCTCGTCCTCTTCGTTGAACAGCCGCCAGACGAGCGTCTCCAGCGGCACCTCGGCATCGGCGAGCTCTTCCGCTCCCATCGTCCGCCCCAATGCCTCGACATGCTCCCATTCGGGATGATCGAGCCGGGTATGCAGCCGTTCGCGCCCCACCTCGCCCTCGGGCAGATGCTGCAGCAGCAATCCTCCGGCGACGCAGCGGCCGTCGGAGCCTTTCTCCAGGCCCACCCGCACCAGCGTCGGGATCTGCTCCGACTGATAGAAATAGCTTTGCGCAGCATCGGCGAGCGTTGCGCCATCGAGCGGCACGATGCCCTGGTAACGCTCTCCGGTGGAGGCGAGATCGAAGGTGATCGCGAGGTAGCCCGGTCCGAACAGGGCAAACAGGCTCGGTGCCTCCGGCGCGGCGGCGAGCCGGTCGGCATCATATTGGACGTAGCCGCGCACGTCTCCGCCGCGATAGTCGCACACCAGCAATGTGACGATCCCGGTCTGCGTCTGCGTCTGCATCGTCAGCTGGCCCGCCGGATCCTTCAGCGTGCTGCCGATCAACGCGGTCAGCGTCAGCGCCTCCGCGAGCAATCGCTCGATCACGGGTGGATAGGCGTGCGCCGCCAGGATCGTGTCGAGCGTCGGCCCCAACCGCACGATCCGCCCGCGCGCGGAGCGGCCCGGAATGGTGAAGCCAAGCGCACGGTCGAGATCGGGGGGAGTGGTGGTGAGGTCGGTCATCGTGTCTTTCGTCACCCCAGCAAGGGCTGGAGTCTCTGGCGGCACTGGGAAGCGCCGGGCGGCGAGAGACCCCGGCCGCTGCCGGGGTGACGCTTATCTGGTGCGCGAGGCGCCCGCGATCAACCGATCTGCCCGAAGCACCAGCGCAGCACCGCCTTTTGCGCGTGCAAACGGTTCTCCGCCTCCGGCCAGATCAGCGATTGCGGGCCGTCGATCACCTCGGGGGTCACCTCCTCCCCGCGATGCGCCGGCAGGCAGTGGAGGAACGCCGCATCGGGCTTCGCGATCGCCATCAGCGCGGCGTCGACCTGATAGGGCATCATCGCCGCCAGCTTGGTGTCGGCATGCGCCTGCCCCATCGAAATCCACGTATCGGTGACGACCACATCGGCACCCGCGACCGCCTCGCGCGGATCGGCCACGACACGGGCCTGCCCCTTGCCGCGCTCGATCGCCGCTTCCTCGGGCTGGAATCCCTGCGGACAGGCGGCGACCACCTCGAAGCGCATCAACCCCGCCGCCTCGACGATCGACGCCAGTACATTGTTGCCGTCGCCCAGCCACGCGACCTTCAGCCCCGGCAACGCCTTGCCATGCTCGATGATCGTCAGCAGATCGGCCATGATCTGGCACGGGTGCGAGGCATCGGTCAGGCCGTTGATGACGGGGACGGTGGCGTAATGCGCCATCTCCTCCACCTTGGCGTGATCGTCGGTGCGGATCATGATCGCGTCGACATAGCCGGACAGCACGCGCGCGGTGTCAGCGACCGTCTCGCCACGACCGAGCTGCATCTGCCCCGCTTCCATCACGATCGACTGACCGCCAAGCTGCCGGATCGCCATGTCGAAACTGACGCGGGTGCGGGTGGAATTCTTCTCGAAGATCATCGCCAGCACATGGCCCGCAAGCGGCGCGTCGGCATCGATCCGGCCCTTGCTCCAGCCCGCGCGCGCCTGTTTGCGGGTTAGCGCGTCGTCGAGCATCGCCGCGATCGCGTCGGGGCCGGCATCGGTGAGGTTCAGGAAATGGCGCATATGATCTTCCCCGGCATCGGGAGGGGGACCAGCGACGCCGGTGGAGCGGGATCGCCACGAACGATCCGCCTGCCGCATCCCCCCTCCACCATGTTTTGCATGGTCCCCTCCCCGCTGGCGGGGAGGATCAAGGTTATTCGTCCGCGACGGGCACGTAGACGCGCGCCGCCTCGCTCAATCGCTCGATAAACTCGGCGACATGCGCTTCCTCGATATTGAGCGGTGGCAGCACACGGACGACATTCTCGCCCGCGGACACCAGCAGCAACCCGTGCTGATCGCGGCAATGCGCGACGAAGCGGCGACTGTCGCTGGTCAGCTTGATGCCGAGCATCAGGCCATGGCCGCGCACCGAGTGGAACAGGTGATCGTAATTGGGGATCATCTGCTCCAGCGCCGCGCGTAACCGCTCGCCCATCTGCACGACATGATCGAGGAAGCCTTCCTCCAGGATGACGTCCAGCACGGCCTCGCCTGCCGCCATCGCCAGCGGATTGCCGCCATAGGTGCTGCCATGCGTGCCGAACACCATGCCCTTGGCCGCCTCCGCGGTGGCCAGGCACGCGCCGAGCGGGAAGCCCCCGCCGATCCCCTTGGCCACGGCCATGATGTCGGGCGTGATGCCGTAGAGTTCGTGGGCGAACAGCTTGCCGGTGCGCCCGTATCCCGCCTGCACCTCGTCGAGCACCAGCAGCAGGTCATGCTCGTCACATGCCTTGCGCAGACCCTGGAGGAACTCCATCGATGCCGGGCGGATACCGCCCTCGCCCTGGATCGGCTCGACCAGGAAACCGGCGGTATGGTCGTCGATCAGCGCCAGCGCGCCGTCGAGATCGTTGAAGGTGGCATAGCGGAAGCCGGGCAGCAGCGGTTCGAACCCGTCGCGCATCTTGGCCTGATTGGTTGCCGAGATCGCGCCCAGCGTGCGCCCATGGAAGGCGGTGTCGAAGGTGATCAGGTCATGCCGCTCGGGATGCCCGTTGGCATAGTGATAACGGCGCGCGGTCTTGATCGCGCACTCGACCGCCTCCGCCCCCGAATTGGTGAAAAAGACGGTGTCGGCAAAGGTGGCATCGACCAGGCGCTGCGCGAAATGCTCGCCCTGCGGGCTGCCGTACAGGTTGCTGACATGCATCAGCGTCGCCGCCTGATCGGCGATTGCCTTCACCAGCCGGGGATGGCCATGGCCCAGCGCATTGACCGCGATGCCGGCAGCGAAGTCGAGATATTTCTCGCCACGCTCCCCGTACAGGTAAGCACCCTCGCCTCGCACCGGTCGCACGTCACACCGCGGATAGACGGGCATGAGAGCGGGGATCGCGGTGTCGACGGACAAGGTGCCTTCTCCTCTGCAAAGAGCAAGGGCGGCCCGATGCGGACCGCCCGTAAGGCGCCTGATACCGGCATTCGGACGACGGAACAACCGTCGCCATATCCGCCCGGCATGGCGATGTGCCGGGCGGTTCAGGCGTTGGCCCGGACGCGCGCGCCGCTCACGACAGATCGAGTTCGCCGCTCAGTCGATCCTCCGGCATCGGCACGGCGACATCCGCGGCCGGCACCACCCGCACCGATCGTGCCGGATCGAACACGGCCTCACCGGTCGCTTCAGTGATGGTCCAGTCGGGCTGTACCGGCCGCGAAACCGCGTCGCCGGCGGCGTAGACCGGGTGGATGCCGGACACCGCATATTCCCCCAACAGCATACCGCCGCTCAGGCTGAGCAACATGCCGCCCGCCATGCCCAGCATCATCACCGCCCGGCCGGATTGCGTTCGCATCGCATCGCTCCTGTTCCCGTGGGCGGATAACGGGAGCGATGGGGCGTGGTTCCGGGACTATGAACGGCGGCGCCCCCTCGTCAGGGGGCGGCCACCGGCCGCTCATGCATCGATCGCTTCCTCATCCAGACGCGCGGCATTCTCCTGAATGAAGGCGAAGCGATGGGCCGGATTGGTGCCCATCAAGCGATCGACCAGATCCTTCACCCCCGCCCGCTCCTCATATTCCTGCGGCAGCGTAATCCGGATCATGCTGCGCCGGGCGGGGTCCATCGTCGTTTCGCGCAACTGTTGCGGATTCATCTCGCCCAGGCCCTTGAAGCGCGCGACCTCCACCTTCTTGCCCCGGAAGGCGGTTCGCTCCAGCTCGGCACGATGCGCGTCGTCGCGCGCGTACAGGCTCTTCGCGCCGGCGGTCAGCCGATAGAGCGGCGGCTGCGCGAGATACAGGTGACCGTGCCGGACCAGATCGGGCATTTCCTGGAAGAAGAACGTCATCAGCAGCGTCGCGATATGCGCGCCGTCGACGTCGGCGTCGGTCATGATGACGATTCGCTCATAGCGCAGGCTTTCGGGGCGGCATTCCTTGCGCGTGCCGCAGCCGAGCGCCTGGATCAGATCGGCGATTTCCTGATTGGCGAGGATCTTCGCGCTGGTCGCGGAGGCGACGTTGAGGATCTTGCCACGGATCGGCAGGATCGCCTGCGTCTTCCGGTCGCGCGCCTGCTTGGCCGAGCCACCGGCGGAATCGCCCTCCACGATGAACAATTCGGTGCCTTCAGGGCTGTCGGCGGCACAATCGGTCAGCTTTCCCGGCAGCCGCAGCTTGCGCCCCGACGTCGCGGTCTTGCGCTTCACCTCGCGCTCCGCCTTGCGGCGCAGCCGCTCGTCCATCCGCTCCATGACATAGCCAAGCAGCGCCTTGCCGCGTTCCATGTTCTGGCCCAGCCAGTGATCGAAATGGTCGCGCATCGCCTTTTCGATTAGTCCAGCGGCCTCGGGCGAGGTCAGACGGTCCTTGGTCTGGCTCTGAAACTGCGGATCGCGGATGAAGACGCTGAGCATCAGCTCGCTGCCGACCATCACGTCGTCGGCGGTCAGCTCTTTCGCCTTCCTGTTGTTCACCAGTTCGCCGAACTGGCGCAGGCCGCGCACCAGCGCCTGCCGCAATCCTTGTTCGTGCGTGCCGCCATCGGGGGTGGGAATGGTGTTGCAATACCAGCTGTAGCTGCCGTCGCTCCACAGTGGCCAGGCGACCGCCCATTCCACCTTGCCCTGGCTATCGGGGAAATCCTGCTGCCCGGCGAAGAAATCGGCGGTAGCGCATTCGCGCGCGCCGACCTGTTCGCGCAGGTGATCGGCAAGCCCTCCGGGAAACTGGAACACCGCGTCCGCCGGCGTATCGCTCCCCTCGACCAGCTCGGGCGCGCATTTCCAGCGTATTTCGACCCCCGCGAACAGATAGGCCTTGGATCGCGCCAGCTTGTAGAGCCGCGCCGGCTTGAAATGCAGTTCCGGGCCGAAAATCTCGGTATCGGGCACAAAACTGACCGACGTCCCGCGCCGGTTGGGGGCGGCGCCGATATGTTCGAGCGGACCGAGCGTGACCCCGCGCGAGAAGCGCTGGCGATACAATTGCCGCTCCCGCGCGACTTCGACCACGGTATCAGCCGACAGCGCGTTGACCACCGAGACGCCGACCCCGTGCAGACCACCCGACGTGGCATAGGCCTTGCCCGCAAACTTGCCGCCCGAATGGAGCGTCGACAGGATCACCTCCAGCGCCGATTTGTCGGGAAACTTGGGGTGTGGGTCGACCGGAATGCCGCGCCCGTTGTCGACGATCGTCAGCCGGTTGCCCGGCTCCAGCGTCACGTCGATGCGCGTCGCATGGCCTGCCACCGCCTCGTCCATCGCATTGTCGAGCACTTCGGCGGCAAGATGGTGCAACGCGCGCTCATCGGTGCCGCCGACATACATGCCGGGCCGGCGGCGCACCGGCTCCAGCCCCTCCAGCACCTCGATCGACGATGCGTCATAGCTGGGGGAACCGGCGGTGGAGGAAGCAAAGAGATCGGCCATGACGGGGCTATATCGGGAACACACGATTTCCCCAAATGCCCGCCGGATCGGGTGCAGCGGATCTGGCAATGATTCGACACGCAACCTGTCACGCGCAGGGCACGTTGCTCCCGGATTGTATCAGGGAGTGTTGAAATGAAAGCATATTGGCTAGCGATCGGCACATTGCTCACCGCCGCCCCCGCCATGGCGCAGGATGGCGGCAGCAGCGATCCCATGGTGACCGGCGGGTTCACCGGCGTCTATGTCGGTGCGGCCGGCGGGTATGACGTGCAATCGAACGACCGCAGCTCGCGGATCCTGTTCGATCGCAATCTGGACGGCAATTTCAACGACAGCGTGCTGACGGGGGGCGGCGCCAATGCGTTCGGCCCAGGCTTCTGCGGTGGCGGCGCCACGGGCGCGACCGGACCGCAGAACGGCAGCGTCGGCTGCCGGCGCGATCGCGACGCGGGCGCCTATTATGCGCGTGTCGGCTGGGATCAGCAGATGGGCAGAATCGTCGTCGGGGTCGTCGGCGAGTTCGGCCGAAGCGATATCAACGACAGCGTCACCGCCTTTTCGTCGACCCCGGCAAGCTATACGATGTATCGCGATATCGACTGGGAAGCGGGTATCCGTGCGCGCGCCGGCTATACGCCCAATGATTCGACGCTGTTCTACGGCACGTTCGGCCCCGGCTATGCGCGGATCAATAGCGAATTCAGCAGCACCAACACCGCCAACACGTTCACCGGCCGCGGCGACCGCGATCAGTTCGGTATCCAGGCCGGCGGTGGCATCGAGCAGCGCATCGGCGACCATTTCTCGGTCGGGCTCGAATATCTGTACCACCAGTATCAGGACAACGATTATCGCGTCCGCGTCACGGGGCCGGCGGGCACGCCGTTCACCAATGCCGCAAATGGCGGTACCGTCAGCGGGACCGACTTCCGTCGTTCGGACGACAAGTTCCGCTGGTACAGCCTGCGCGCCACCGCGGCATTCCGGTTCTGATCGCCGCCCCACGCCCCGGCTGATGCCGGAGCGTGGGGCGTTCACTGGCGTAGCGGAAGGAGCAGGGTGGCGATCGAGCCACCCGAGGGGCGCGGCCGCAATGTCAGTCGTCCCCCCATCGCCTCCGCGATCCGGCGGCTGATCACCAGCCCCAGCCCCGTCCCGCCGCGATCGTGGTGCGGCGAATGGACCTGCCGATATTCCTCGAACAGCGCGCCGACCTGGTCGGGGGGAATGCCGACGCCGGTATCCTCCACCACGAAACGCAGATGATGGCCGGGGGCCGGCCGCGTGACGCGCAGGGCGACATGTCCGACGTCGGTGAACCGCACCGCGTTCGCCATCAGATTGTTCAGCACCTGATGCAGGCGATCGCCGTCGCAAAGAATCGTATCCGGCACGCATGCGGCCATGTCGAGAGTCAGCGACAGGCCGCGCGCCGCCGCCACGCTGGCGTTCGTCGCCACCACGTCCTCGAGCAATACCCGTATCACCACCTCGACCGGCTTGGCATCGACATGGCCAGCTTCAAGCCGCGAGTATGTCAGCATGTCCTCCAGCAAACGGATCACCCGTTCACCGCTTCGGCTCATCCGCGACAGCATCTCCTGATCCTCCACCGACGCGCCCGGCTGCCGTCCCAGCGCGTGCGTCAGCAGGATGATACTGCTCAGCGGCGAGCGGATTTCGTGGCTCACGTGCGCCAGGATCTTGACCTTCTCCTCCGCCTGACGACCGATTTCCTCGCTATAGCGCCGCGTGCGTTCGCGGCTTCGCCACATCAGCAGCAGGATGACGAGCAGCAGCACGATGATCGCGATCGCCGCGAGCACCACGATGATCGACCGCTTGCGCACGGCCTGACGACGCTCCTGCTCTATCGACAATGGACGATCCACCGACCACCCGCCCGCGTCGTTGACGGAGGAGGCGGCCCCGGGGTGAGATGGCGCGTAGACGTTCCCGGCGTCGCGGCGAAGGCGCGGCGCGGGGGATCGGCAACCACGGATCAGGGCCAGTCCGGCGCACGCATCCCCCACCCACGCGATGTCGCTGCGCTTCAGGTCCGCCACGGCGGAAAAGGCGTCAAGCCAGGCCGCCACCTCGGCGTCGAGCGGCGCGAGGTTACCCTCCGCGAGCGCCCGGTCGTCGCCCGACTGTGCCGCCGACAGGCCGGCTTCCGTCACCGATAGCGGCGCCCCGCTGCAAAGGGCGTCGTGAGTTGTCGGGCAATAAGCGACAGCCGATGGTATCGTACAAGTACAAAGGATGACGCCCCCCGCAATGGAAAGCGCCCTGCGAGGCTTCTCCATGTTACGTGCGGCTCGCGGACAGAACCACACGCTCGACATCGTTATGAAAAGACTGCCACATCCCGCCGCCATCCTCGAAGAATGGGGCGTAAGCACCCCCGGCGGCAAAAGATATTAATTCATGTTACTCGGCGAGATGTGGTTTACCCAAATCAACGCATGCGGGGGCCGCCGAACGGCAACGGCGGGCCGCGTCGATCGCGGCGCGGCAGCTGGGCCTGATAAGCGTGACCGCAATGCTCCACGCAATAGGGGAAGCCAGGGTTCACCTTGTCGCCGCAAAAATGAAAGTCCGGCTCGCCAGGGTGACCGATCGGCCATTTGCAGATCTTGTCGTTGAGATCGAGCAACGAGGTCTTGTCGGCATATTCAGGCGAGGTCTTCGCCGGTACCAGGCGGCGCGGCGGCGCCGGGGCGATCGGCGGCTGCTGCTCGCCAGGCGCCTGACGAACGAAGCCCCCCGGCCCAACCGAGCGGAGGATCGGCTGCGGCGGCGAGTCGTTGCCGGGGACGATCCGCTCGGGCGCCGCCTCATCCTGTGCCTCGTCTTCTTCCCCGCCGGCGGCCTCACGCTCAACCGCCGCGCGCACCGGTTCAGGCGCGCGCGCCGGAGCTGCAGCCGGGGCCGCAGCGGCAACCGGCTGCGGGCGAGCCGCAACGGGGGCGGTCGCGGGAGCGGCGGCCGCCGGCGAAGCGGCAGGCGCGGTCGCCCTCTCCGCGGCGGCGCGCGCCTCTTCCTTAGTCACGACCGGCGAGGGACGCGACTGCAGCCCCAGTCGGTGGGCCTTGCCGATCACGGCGTTGCGGCTGACGCCGCCCAGGGCTTCGGCAATCTGGCTGGCCGTCTGGCCCGCTTCCCACATCGTCTTGAGCGTGTTGATCCGCTCGTCGGTCCAGGACATCGTCACTTCCTCAATGCGTGCCGGTTGCGGGTGGCGGCGCCAGCGTCTACCCGCAGACGCGATGAGCAGCCAACCCTCCCCCGGTCAATCCTCTTTAGGTCAGCCGTCAGCCGGTCGAACCTCGTCTACCCCACTTCCATCGGGCATCAGGCATGCCCCCGGCGAACCGGTGATCCGGAACGTCAATTGGGGCGGCCTGCGAACGCTCTATGTGAAGGAGGTGCGCCGTTTCTTCAAGGTGCAGCTCCAGACGATCTGGGCGCCAGCGATGACGACGCTGCTCTTCCTCGTCATTTTCACCGTCGCCAACGGCGCGCGCAGCCCGGTGCGGGTCGGCGGCGAGGTGGTGCCGTTCGCCGATTTCGTCGCCCCGGGCCTGATCGTCATGGGCATGCTGCAAAATGCTTTCGCGAATGCCAGTTTCTCGCTGCTGGTCGGCAAGATCCAGGGCAATATCGTCGACTATCTGCAACCACCGCTATCGACCGCCGAACTGCTCGCGGCGCTGACCGGGGCGGCGGTGACGCGCGCGTTCCTGGTTGGTTGCGCGGTCTTCCTCGCCATGTCGCTATGGCCCGGTGTGCACGTGATCCCGCGCCACCCGGCGGCGGTACTATGGTTCGGGCTGCTCGGCGCGACCTTCCTCGCGCTGGTGGGGGTGATGACGTCGATCTGGGCGGACAAGTTCGATCATGCCGCCGCGGTGACCAATTTCGTCGTCGCACCGCTGACCCTGCTGTCGGGCACCTTCTATTCGGTCGACCATCTCGCGCCGGCCTTTCGCACGTTTAGTCACGTCAACCCGTTCTTCTACATCATCTCGGGCTTTCGTTACGGATTCCTCGGCACCGCCGACTCGCCCGTCGCGCTGGGAAGCGTCATCATTCTGGCGCTCGACCTTGGCCTCGCCACGCTTTGCTACATGCTGCTGCGGCGCGGGTGGAAGCTGAAAAGCTGATCGCACCGCACGGGCATTTGCCCGATCGGCGCAAAACCGTTCATGGGATCGACAGGTGGCGTCGCGTTAGACGGCCGGCTCCTCCCGGAGCATGATCCTTGCCGTTTCCCCCCACCACCCCCCGCCCCGCCGCCAGCGCCACCGCCCATCGCGCCGTGCCGCCCCGCGCGATGCCCGCGGTGCTTGGCGATGCGCGTGATCGCCGGCTGTGGCTGTGCATCGCAACCTCGACGCTATTGACCTTATGCCTTGTCCGGGGCGCGGGATTGTCGATCACCGGCGCGACGCCGTTCCTGCTGTGCGGCCTGGCAGCGGTGGCGCTGCGGCTCGCCGGACCGTTGCTCGTCCCGACGCGCGCGGCCGCGCTGCCGGAAGCGGCGGGCCATTACGCCGCCTTCATGCTGATCGCGTTGACCGGGGCCACCGCCAGTTACCCGATTTCGGCGCTGACGATCGGGTTCCACGACGCGGGTCTGCAGCGTATCGATACGCTGCTGGGGTTCGACTGGTTGCGCTGGTATCGCGTCGTCGCCTCCCACCCCGCGCTGCAATGGCTGGGGCTCGCCGCCTATCGCAGCATCTATATCACGCCCGCACTGCTGCTCGGCTATCATGCGGCGACCGGACGACGCGACGCGGCGCGGCGGTTCCTTGCGACGTTCTGGCTGGCGGCGGTCCTCACGCTGGCGCTGTTCGCGTTCCTTCCCGCGGTCGGCCCCTTCTCTTACCTCTGGCGCGGCCCGATCCCCTATTGGCCGGACAGCCAACAATGGCAGATCGGCATGATCCCGTTGCTACGCAGCGGCGCCGAGCGGACGATCGATTTCGCGCATCTGCACGGTCTCGTGTCGGCGCCGAGCTTTCACACCGCCGCCGCCGTGCTGTACATCCACGCCGCCTGGCCGATCCGGCGGCTGCGCTGGCCATTGCTGACGCTCAACGCCGCAATGCTGCTGTCCACGCCGGTGGAGGGGACGCATTACCTGTCGGATATGCTGATCGGCGCGGTCGTCGCGGTCGCGGCGGTGGTGATCGTCCGGCGGGCCCTGCCGGACGCGGCGTAATCGGGGGCGGCGCCGCGGCCGCCGTCAGTCACCCAGCGCCTCGACCAGCGCCTGCACTTTCTTCTGCCGCCATTGCGGTGTCGGCGCGACCAGCCAATAGCCGTGGCGCGATGGCTGGGCTTCGCCCACCCGCACCACGCGCCCCGCCGCCAGATCGTGCGCCGCCAGCATCTCGGGCACGGTCGCCCGCCCCAGCCCGGCCGCCGCGGCATCGATCGCCAGCCCCGCATCCCCGACGCGCACCAGCGTCGCCCCGTCACCCGCCGCCCCCGGCCAGCCGATCGCCGTCATGACGCTGCCACCGGGATGCTCGACCGTCACGAGCCCATCGCTCTCGATCGCCTCGCCCTCATATTCCCCCGGCCCCTCACCCCAGCGGATCGCCAGATCGAGATTGGCTTCGGTGAAATCGATCGCCTCGTCGGCGCTCACCAGCGCGAAGCGTGTCTCGGGATCGGTTGCCGAAATCGCCGCCAGCCGCGGCAACAGCCATTTTTCGGTCACGTCACGCGGCGCCGCGATCGTCAGCGACTTGGACGACTGGCCCGCCTGCATGGCACGCACCGCCTCCTCGAATTCGAGGAAGCCCTGCCGCAGTGCGGCCAGCCCGGCGTCGCCTTCGGGGGTCAGCTCCAGCCCCTTGGTGGTACGCCGGAACAGCACGACGCCCAGCGTATCCTCCAGCGCGCGGATCTGCTGCCCCACCGCCGCCGGGGTCACCGCGAGTTCGTCCGCCGCGCGGGTGAACGACAGATGCCGCGCCGCCGCGTCCAGCACGCGCAGGCCGTTGAGGGGAAGGTGCGTCCGCTTCACCGCGTCGCCCCCTAGTCCGCCACCGTTGGCGCGGTCAGCGCGAAGCGGGGTATCGCGACGTCGAACATCCCGCCATCCTCCGCCATCATGCGATAGCGGCCCTGCATCGATCCGGTCGGCGTCGACAGCGGGCAGCCGGACACGTAATCGTAACTCGCCTCTGCCGCGATCAGCGGCTGCTCGCCGACCACGCCTTCCCCCTCGACGCTGTGCCGCGCGCCGCGACCATCGGTGATCACCCAGTGGCGCGTCAGCAACTGGACCGCCCCCGGACCGGCATTCTCGATCCGGATGTGATAGGCCCAGAACCAGCGGCCGCGTGCCGGCTCCGATTGCTCGGGCAGATAGCTGGCGGAGACGCGCACTGTCACCGCGCCGGTCGTCGTCGAGTCCGGGAACAGCGCACCCATCGACATCGACGGCGTCACAGCCCCACCTGACGTAACGCCTGATCCAGATCGTCGATCAGGTCGGCAGGATCTTCCAGGCCAACGTTGAGCCGCAACAGCCCCTCGGTCACCCCCATCTCCGCGCGTGCCTCTGCCGCGACGCCATAATGGGTGGTCGAGGCGGGATGCGTCATCAACGAGCGCGAATCCCCGATGTTGTTCGAAATGTCGATCAGCGTCAGCGCGTTGAGCAAGGCGAGCGCCTGCGCCCGGCCCTCCACCTCGAATGCGAAGATCGGGCCGGTCGCGACCATCTGGCTCATCGCCAGCTCGTGCTGCGGATGGCTGGGCAGGCCCGGATGCAGGATGCGCGGCACCCGCCCCTCCAGAAACCGCCCCACCGCCAGCGCATGATCCGACTGGCGGCGGATCCGCAGGTCGAGCGTTTCCAGCCCCTTCAGCACCACCCAGGCATTGAAGGCGCTAAGCGTCGGCCCGGTATTGCGGGTGAACGGCAGCAGCGTGTTGGTGATGAAATCCTCTGTCCCGCACACCGCGCCCGCCAGCACGCGCCCCTGCCCGTCCATCATCTTGGTCGCGGAATAAGCCGTCACATCCGCGCCGAACTCCATCGGGCGCTGCAAGGCCGGCGTGGCGAAGGCATTGTCGACCACGCTGAGGATACCGCGTTCACGCGCGATGCCGCACACCGCGCGCAGATCGACCACGTCCATCGTCGGATTGGCGGGCGTTTCGAAGAAGAACAGCTTCGTGTTCGGCTTCACCGCATCCTCGAACGCTTGCGGATCGCGCGCATCGATGGTCGTCGACTGGATACCGAATTTGGGCAGCAGGGTGTCGACCAGCCAGCGACACGAGCCAAAGGCGGCGCGCCCGGCGACGACATGATCGCCCTGCTGCAGCTGGCACAACAGCACCGCGGTCATCGCCGCCATTCCGGTCGCCATCGTGCGGCACGCCTCCGCCCCTTCCAGCAGGGCGATGCGCTGCTCGAGCATCTCGACGGTGGGGTTTTGCAACCGGGAATAGGTCATCCCTGTCTGCTCGCCGGCGAACCGCGCGGCGGCATCCTCAGCCCGGTCGTAGCTGTAGCCCGACGTCAGGAAGAGCGCTTCCGACGTTTCCCCGAATTCGGATCGGGCGGTGCCCCCGCGAATGGCCTGCGTGGCGGGCCGCCACGTCTGCGTGATCGATCGGTCCTGTCCGGTGCGGCGCTTCATGGGGACGCTTTGCCTCCCGGGGCGTAACGAAACAAGGGGGCGGTGCCCGCAAACGCGATTCAGCGTGATCGGCGGCGCGGGGCGTGCCAAGGGTTCGACCATGCCAGTGCCGACATCACCCCCCCGGATCGATGACAAGCCGTGGGTCGTCGGTGGCGCGATCACCGTCGCGGCGTGGCTGATCTTCCTGTTCCGCGTCACGGTGCCGGCACAGATCGTATTCGACGAGGTGCATTACGTCCGCGCCGCGCACGCGCTGCTGGCGCTGTCGGGGCCGGAGAATATCGAGCATCCGCTGCTGGGGAAGGAAGCGATCGCGCTGGGCATCTGGCTGTTCGGCGATACCCCGTTCGGCTGGCGCTTCTTTTCCACCGTTGCCGGCGCGGCGACGATCGCGGGCGTGTTCGCGCTCGGGCGGCTGCTGACGCGCACGACGCGCGGTGGGGTGTTGGCGGCAACGCTCGCGTTGCTGGGCTTCACCGTCTACGTCCAGGCGCGGATCGCGATGCTCGATACGTTCATGCTGCCGTTCCTCGTCTGGGGGATCGCGCTGCTGGGCCAGAGCATGACGACCGGCAGCGCGGCGCGCTGGAGCGCGGGCGCGATGATGCTGGGGCTGGCGACGGCCTGCAAGTGGGCCGCCGCCCCTTATGTCGGCGCCGCCGCGATCGGCTATCTGGGGATGCGACGCGGACGGCCGGATCGCTGGCCTGGACTGAACCCGCCACTCGCCCTCGGGCTGCTCGGCGGTATCTCGGTGCTGGCCTATGCGGCGACGTTCGCGCCCGCCTTCTTCTACGCGCATGACGCGATGACGTGGCGTGGGCTGATCCCCTTCCAGTACGAAATGTATCTGCGCCAGACGCAGGTGCTGCCGCCGCACACCTATCAATCGAACTGGCGCACATGGCCGTTGATGATCCGCCCGATCTGGTATCTGTACGAGCCGGTCGCCGGGGTACAGCGCGGCATCCTGATGATCGGCAATCCGGCGGTGATGTGGGGCGGGCTGGTCGCGGTGGCGGCCTGCTACGCTGGCTGGGTGCGGAACGGCGCGGCGCGGCTGCTGGCGGCAGCGGCGCTCTGGACCTTCGCGGTGGGCATCTTCGCAGTGATCCCCAAATCGCTGGGCTTCTATTATTATTACTATCCCGCGAGCGTATTCCTGGCGGTGGTGCTGGCGGTCGCGCTGGAACAATGGCGCGCGCGGCTGGGCGGCTGGATCGAGCTGTATCTGGCGCTCGCCGCCACCCTGACGCTCTATTTCCTGCCGGTGCTGTCGGCCGAGCCGCTCGCGCATGCCGGCGCGTTCCGGCGCTGGACGTGGTTCGCCAGCTGGGTGTGACGGGCCGTTACGGACGGCCTACCGATACCGCCCCCAGGTGAACCGCGACGACAGCGCGTAATTCCATACCGCGCCGACCAGCACGCCCAGCAGCGCGGATGCCGCCCATGCCCCCTGCCGAACGTCGTGCAGGAAGGCCGCCACCCCGACATTCGCGACCGCGCCCACCGAACAGACGAGGCAGAACGCCACCCAGCCGTCGAACAGCGCCTTCATCCCGCGCAGCCGGCGATCGCGATAGGTCAGCGCGTTGTTGAGGAAGAAGTTGACCGTCATCGCCACCAGCGTCGCCGCGATCGTGCCGGCAAGGAACGACCAGCCGAGCATGACGTAGGTCAGCACCAATATGGCCATATGCACCGCCGCGCCGAGCGCCCCGATCGCCGAGAACATCGCGAAGCGCACCGGAACGATCCGCCCCATCCGCCGATCATACAGAGCGATCAGATATTCGAGCGCGACGACATGATCGAGCTTGCTCTCCCCCGCGGAACGGACGCGGAAGACGTAGGGCAGTTCGACGAAGCGCAGCGGGCGCGGGCTGGCGCTCATGATATCGAGCAGGATCTTGAACCCGATCCCGCCCAGCCGCGGCACCAGATCGCGGACCAGCGCCGCCCGCGTCATGAAGAAACCGCTCATCGGGTCGGCCAGGTCGGAGCGCAGCACCAGCCCCGCAAGCCGCGTCGCAAGGGCCGACTTGGCGAGCCGATCCCGATCCCACTCCCCCGTCCCGCCGCCAGCGACGAAACGCGACCCGACCGCCAGATCGAGCGTCGCATCGTCGCGCAATGCCGCCGCCATCTGCGACAGCAGCGTTTCGTCATGCTGCAGATCGCCGTCCATCACCGCCACCAGCGGCGCGGCGGTGGCGCACATCCCCTCGATACAGGCGGTCGACAGGCCACGCCGGCCGATCCGGTGAATCACCCGCACGCGGGGGTCGATCATGCCGATCGCGCGGATCGCATCGGCGGTGCCGTCGGGGCTGTCATCGTCGACGAAGATCGCTTCCCAACGCCACCCCGCCAGCGCGCGCCCGATCCGCTCGATCAGCACGGGCACGTTGGCGCGTTCGTTGAACGTCGGGATGACCACCGCCACGTCGAGCATCGCGCGGTCGGGGGATGTCGCCATCACGGCACTTCCGGCGGGCATCAGAGCGCGGCCAGCACCGCCTCACCCATCGCCGTGGTGGACATCGCGCCGCCCATGTCCGCGGTCCGCGCACCACTGCGCAACGCGGTGGCGACCGCATGCTCGATACGATCGGCGGCTTCGGGCATCGCCAGCGAATGGCGCAGCAGCATTGCCGCCGACAGGATCGCGGCGCAGGGATTGGCCTTCCCCTGGCCCGCGATATCGGGTGCCGAGCCATGGATCGGCTCGTACAATCCCTTGCCATCGGCATCGAGCGAGGCGGAAGGCAGCATCCCGATCGAGCCGACGCACATGCTGGCCTGATCCGACAGGATATCGCCGAACAGATTGCCGGTAACGATCGTATCGAACGCACCGGGATCACGCACCAGCTGCATCGCGGCATTGTCCACGTACATGTGCGTCAACTCGATCTGCGGGTAATCCGCCGCCACCTCGATCACGACATCGCGCCACAATTGCGAGGTTTCGAGGACATTCGCCTTGTCGACCGAACACAATTTGCCGCGTCGCTTCGCGGCGGTCTGAAAGCCGATATGCGCGATCCGGCGGACCTCGTCCTCATCATAGCGCATCAGGTCATGCCCTTCGCGCAGGCCCGCGGCGGTGGTGCGGCGGCCCTTCTCCCCGAAATAGACGTCGCCATTCAGCTCGCGCACGATCACCAGATCGATCGCGCCGGCCACTTCCGGCTTCAGCGTGGAGGCGTCTTCCAGCCCCGGAAAGATCTTGGCGGGGCGCAGGTTGGCGAAGGTCGCCAGATGCTTGCGCAGGCCCAGAATCGCCTGCTCCGGGCGTAGCTGCCGATCGAGCGAATCACAGGCGGGGTCGCCAACCGCACCGAACAGGATCGCGTCGGCACGCCGCGCCAGATCCAGCGTCGCGGGGGGCAGCGGGTGCCCGCTCGCGCGATAGGCGGCGCCGCCGACCGCCGCCTCCTCGAAATGCAGCGGCAGATCGAGCGCATCCAGCACGCGCCGTGCCTCTTGCGTCACTTCGGGGCCGATGCCGTCTCCCGGCAGAATCGCGATCAATTTCGTGTCGGTCATGATCGTGTCGCATGGCGCGCCGCGCCGCGTCACGCAATCGCTCTTTGCAACCGCGCCAGCAGCCGCTCGCGCGCCGCCAATCCCTCGCGCCGCCGATCGATCATGATATCGCGCGCCAGGAAATGCCCGGTGATCGCCAGCGCGGCGATCACCTCGTCGCCGCTCGCCGAGCCGCCCTCGCACAGGAAAGGCGGCAGCGGGAACAGTCGCGCCTCATAGCCGGCGGCCGCCCCGCGACTGACCGCGCCGCCGCTCTTCGGGCTGACGAACGCCAAATCGTCGGTCGCGCCGGTGGCGACACAGGCGGACAGATCGAGCCCGAAGCCCAGTTCGGCGAGCAGCAGCAATTCGTATCGCGCGACGCTGCCCGCCCAGCCGCGCGCCGACGGTGCCGCCTCGATCGCATCGAGCACGCCGCCAAGCGCATCGTAAAGACGCGGATAGGGCTGCGCCTCGGGCAGTGCGGCGGCGGTCAGCACCGTCAGCCAGTCGAGCGCCACGGCCGGCAGGGGTTCCGCGAACAAGGGCGCGCGACTGTGCAGCAATTCGACCGTCAGCGCCGCCAATTGCTCGTCGGTTCGCGCGCGCCATTCCCCACGCAACGCATTCGCTGGCTGCAGGATCGGCCGCAGCCGGCGCGAATGGCCGCCACGGACATAACCCGGCTGCACGCCATGATCGCGCGTGAACGGCCGCGCCACCGCGCCATGTTCCCCATGGCTGCGCACCGCCAGCAGAATGGCGTCCGCGATCAGGTGCATGCGGCGCGCGCGACCGCCGGCGCGGAGCTACGACGGAAAGGCGGGCGGCGATCGCGCATCGATCGACATGTAAGCGCGACCCGCCAGATCCGCCATCACCGTCGCAGCCGCCTGACGATCGGGCGCAGCCATGCGGCCGTGCTCGCTTGCTTGCCGATCGCCACGCCGGCATCGAACCCGCGCAGTAGCGCCAGGGCCGCGTGATTGGTCGGCCCCGGACGCAGCAGCAACATATCGTGGCACGCGACCGCATGCGTCGCGAACGAGCTTTTGTGCTGACCCTCGCCTTCGGTGAAATCGAATCGCGGCAGCCGGTCGGCAAACAAATCGACCAGCGCCGCCTCCATCAGCACCGTGCCGGGCGACAGCGGCGCATGAGCGGGATCATGCCCGACATGATCGTAGCGCCACGCGCTCCCCTCCGCCGAACACCACAGATAGGCGACCGGCGTATCGCCGAGAAACAGCAGCCACCCGCGCGCGCCGTCCGCCGCCGCCAGCCGCAGCATCCGCGCGACGAAGCCGGCATCGGCGGGCAAGGCGCTGCCGAGCAGCCGTTCCTGATAGGTGAGCGCCGCCACCTGCCGCGCGAGCGGGTGGAACAGCATCATCTCTTCGGCGGTGCGATACCGCTCGATCCGGCAAGTCGCGCCCGCCCGTGACTCGATCCGCTTCGCCTTGCGGCGCAAGGTGGCGCGTGTCGACGCCGACATCGCGGCACGCCATGCCGCCTCGCCAGCGGCGAGATCGACATAGTGGCGGCGGTAATGCTGGCGGACGAAGCGCGGGCCGGATGCGGCGATCGTCGCGCCGTCCGGCAGCGAACGGAGCATCCAGCCGTGGTGCCCTGGCGGCAAGGAGGGTAGCGCGGGCACCTCCCCCGCCAGCGCCTGATCGAGCGACAGGCCCACCCCCATCAATCGGCGCGGGATCGTCAGCAGCGTGCGCGCGCCGAGCTGTAGCCGCAATCCCTCCATCACCCACGCTCCGCCACCAGCGTCGACCACGCCTGTTCGAGCTGTCGCCGACGACGTCGCCACGGCGCGGGCGGCAGCGGGCGATCGGCTTGCTCCAGCCGCAGTGCGGGCGCGGTGGCGAAATGGCGGGTCGGCAGGTCACCGCCGTTCGCCGCGAGCATCTCGCACAATGCCTCGAAGCGGCGCACATGGATGCGATTGGGCGCGGTCCCCGCGCGATTGGCACATTCGAAACTGTGGCTGACGATCGTCACCGCAGCATGATCGTGGCGCACCGCATGGCGCAACGCGGCGCGCATCTCGGCGGTCGACAGCGCGCAGATCTGCACGTTGCGCCATCGCCGGGGCGTATCGTGGATCACCGTCACCGGCACCTCGATCACGCCGCGATGCCGGCATGGCGCGATCTGCCCCGGCGGCAGCGCGATCCGGCTGGGCCAGAGGGCGTGGGCGCCGTTGTGGCTACTGTCGATCGTGAAGCCGCGCGCGGCGAGCGCATCAAGCGTCGCGTCATCGGCACCATAACTCCCCGCACGGAAAGCGACGGGGCGCGGCGCGCCTGCCGCCATCAGGAGATCGGTCGCCTGATCGATCAGCGTCCCCTGGGCGGCGGCATCATGATCGATCAGCTCGAACCGGCCATGCGCCGCGCCGCGATCCCCCGCCCGCGCGCCCGCCCAATTGGCGTGAAGGTGCAGTTGCACCTCCTGCCCCGCGCGCAGGATCCGCTCCACCACCGGCGCGATCGCATCATTGCCATAGATCGTGGCCGGCATCGGATCGACGAAGAAGCACGCCTTCAACCCGAAGTGCGCGAGGCGTTCGAGCTGCCATGTCACCCCCACCCCGGCGGGCTCGATCGATCGCGCCACGATCGCATCGCGCGGCAGCCCGGCGGCATGATGCCGCCAGCGCAACTCGGTATCGATCGTGAGGAAGACGTCAGGCATCACGCGCGATATAGGATAGGAAGGTAAAGCGGGCCTTCACGGCCTCGCCGCGTGATCGCCCGCCATGCCCTATCGCGCGTGGTAGAAGTCATACACCTGCTGCGCCACCGCCGCCGATACACCCGGCGCCTTGCGCAGATCCTCCAGGCTGGCGTTGCGCACCGCCCGGCCAGTGCCGAAATGCATCAGCAGCGCCTTCTTGCGCGCCGGGCCGATCCCGGGGACCTCATCCAGCGGGCTGGCCCCCATCGCCTTGGCGCGCTTCTGCCGATGCGCCCCGATCGCGAAACGGTGCGCCTCGTCGCGCAGGCGTTGCAGGTAGAACAACACCGGCGCGTTGACGGGCAGCATCAGTTCGCGCCCGTCCATCAGGTGAAACACCTCACGTCCCTCGCGGCCATGGTGTGGCCCCTTGGCGACGCCGACCATACAGAGATCCTCGATCCCCAGATCCTCCAGCACCGCCTTGGCCGCGTTCAACTGTCCGCGGCCGCCGTCGATCAACACCAGATCGGGCCAGCTATCGCCATCACGATCCGGATCCTCCTCCAACGCCCGTGCGAAGCGGCGGGTCAGCATCTCGCGCATCATCGCGAAATCGTCGCCGGCGATCTCCTTTTCGCGCACGTTGAATTTGCGATACTGGCCCTTTCGAAAGCCCTCCGGCCCCGCGACCACCATCGCCCCCAGCGCATGCGCGCCCTGGATATGGCTGTTGTCGTAGATCTCGATCCGGTCGGGCGGCTCCGCCAGTTCGAACAGATCGGCGACTTCGCGATGCAATCTCGCCTGGGTGGTGCTCTCCGCCAGCCGGCGCTCCAGCGCCTCGCGGGCGTTGCGCGACGCCTGATCGAGCAGGCGCTTGCGCACGCCCCGCTGCGGCACCGACAATTCCACCTTGCGCCCCGCCTGCTCGCCCAAGGCCTGTGCAAGCACCTCCGCCTCTGGCAGCACGCGATCCAGCAGCACGGTGCGAGCCGGGGGCACCTCCTCGTAGAATTGCATCAGGAACAGCTGCAACACCTCATCTTCCGGCACCTCCGCGGTATGCGCCGGGAAAAAGCTGCGGTGTCCCCAATTCTGGCCCCCGCGGATGAAGAACGCCTCGATCCCGATCACTCCCTCGTGACAGGCGAGCGCGAAGATATCGGCATCCCCCACCCCCTCGGCATTGATGAACTGCGTGCCCTGGATGAACGTCAGTGCCTTCAGCCGGTCGCGCAGCACCGCCGCCAGCTCGAAGTCCATCGCTTCGGCTGCCGCCTGCATCTGCGTGCCCAGCTTCGCCTGCACGTCAGTGGTCTTGCCGGCGAGAAATTTCTTCGCGTCGCCGATCAGTTCCTCATACCCCGCCTTGTCGATCCGCCCGACGCACGGCGCCGAGCATCGCTTGATCTGGTACAGCAGACACGGGCGATCGCGCGTCTTGAAGAAGCCGTCGGTGCAGCTACGCAGCAGGAACAGCTTCTGCAGGGCATTCAGCGTATTGTTGACGCTGCCCGCGCTGGCGAAAGGGCCGTAATATTCGCCCTTGGCGCGCCGCGCGCCGCGATGTTTCTGGATCCGCGGAAAATCATGATCGGCGCGCAGCAGGATGAACGGGAAGCTCTTATCGTCGCGCAGCAACACGTTGTACGCGGGGCGATACCGCTTGATCAGCTGCGCCTCGAGTAGCAGCGCCTCCGCCTCGTTATTGGTGGTGACGATCGTCATCGACCGGGTCAGCGACACCATCCGCTGCAACCGTTTCGACAGGCGGTCGACCTGCACGTAATTGCCAACGCGATTCTTCAGCGCGCGTGCCTTGCCGACGTACAGCACATCGCCCTTGGCATCGTGCATCCGATACACGCCGGGTTTCAGCGGCAGCGTGCGCAGCACGTTGCGGATCGCCGCGACGCCGGTTTCCAGATCGGGCGTATCCGCGCCCCGGACGGTGAAGGTGGCCTGTTCTTCGTTGAAGCGGTCGGGGGGGCCGTAGTTGCCTGTCATCGCGTGCGATCTAGGGTGTGCGACGCCGGGATTGAAGCCGCGATATGCACGACGCCACCGGTCGGCCGGCATGGCGCCGGCAGCCGCCTATCGCTTCGTCATGTCAGTCTGCGAGACACACGAGCGCCGCCGGCCTGCGTCGGATGGAGCGCCTGACGCGGCAAGCTCCACTCACGCAGAGGCTAAGTCGGGGGCCATCAGGCCGGCCGCTCGCAGCCGGCCGGATGGGCGATCAGTTGAGCCGCCCCACACCCGCAATCGCGCGGTCGACCAGTGCCTTATCGGCATCGACACCGTGCCGCTCGGCGATCAATACCGCGGCGGCGGCGGCGGCGGCCTCGGCGGTGCGCTTGCGCACTTCGGCGATCGCGGAACGCTCGGCGGCGGCGATCTTGTCCTCCGCCATGCGTGCGCGCCGATCCATCAGCACTTCGGTATCCGCCTTCGCCTTGGTGACGATCGCCGCTGCTTCATGATGCGCATTCTCGCGCATCGCGGCGGCGTCGGCCTCGGCGGAACGGGCCTTGGCGGCATATTCGTCGCGGAGCGCTTCGGCCTCGCGGCGCAGCTGCGCGGCCTCGCCAAGCTGGCGGCGGATCTCGCCGATACGCTTGTCGAGCATCGCGCCGATCGCGGCGGGCACCTTCATCAGCACCATGCCGATCAGCACGACCAGCGCGGCGATCCCGACCCAGCCGGTGTCGTTGAAGCCCAGCGCGGTCGGCGCGGCATGTTCGACCGCCCCGCCGTGCACGGTGCCGGTCATGCCGCCGCCATTGGCGACATCATGGGTTTCGAGCGGCTGCGCCTCGATATCCTGCGCGACGGTGGAGGAGGGATTAGCCATGGATCAACTGCCTGCGCACCGCTTCGTTGGCGGCATCGGAAGGGACGGCCACCCCGGACAGGCGCTGCACCAGCTCCTGCGCCGCCTCGGCCGCGATCGTCTGCACATTGACCATCGCCGCCGCCTTGGCGTTGGCGATCGCCACGTCATGATGGGCGACGCGCTCGGACAGTTCGGCATCCGCAGAGCGCAGCTGCGATTCGGCGGCGGCGGCGGCTTGCGCCTTCGCCTTGCCCACCTCGGCCTGCGCCGCGGCGCGCGCGGCATCCATCTGAGCGGTCCATGCCGCCTCGGTCGTGTCCGCCTCCGCCCGCGCCTTTTCGGCGTTGGCGAGATCCTGTGCGATCCGTTGTTCGCGCAGGTCCATCACGCCCTGCACCCTGGGCACCATCATCTTGCCGATCCCGAAATACAGGATGCCGAAGGTGATGA
>NZ_JBELIE010000194.1:0-5505 GCF_042091075.1 Sphingomonas sp.
GGCGCCGGCTTGGGCGGGGTCGGCCGGGGCAGCACGGGCGCGGGCTTCGGCTCGGGTGCCGGCGCGGGCTCGGGTCGCGGTTGCGGCTTGGCCGGTGCCTCGGGCGCGGGTGGTGGCGCCTCCTCCGGCTCGCCCACATCGGGCGCGACCGCCTGCGACGGCGCCTCGGTAACGCGCGGCGCGGCCGATTCAAGCGCGACGTCCTTGACGAGGCTGATCTCGACCGGACTTTGCTTCAGCTTGAGGGGATTGGGCGTATCGAGAAAACCGATCGACAGCAGCCCGAACAGGACGACATGCCCTGCAACCGCTACGCCAAGGCCGATCTTCTCCGCGCGCTCCACCTCAGTCCTCGCCGACCGTGACCAGTGCGACGCGGTTCAGCCCGGCGCGGTTCAGCTCGCCCATGACGCGCATCACGCGGCCATAATCGAGCCCGCGGTCGGCACGGAGGAACACCTGCGGCGGCTGCGTCGCCGAACCACGCGCCGCGATCGCATCCAGCCGCTGTGGCAGCGCGTCGGGCGCCACCTCTTCCTTGGCGATGAAGATCCGGCCATCGGCGTCGATCGCGATCTCGGTCGGCTGCTGGTCCTGTTCCAGCGGCTTGGCGCGGCTGTCGGGCAGGTTCACGGGCACCCCCTGCGTTAGCAGCGGCGCGGTGACCATGAAGATGATCAGCAGCACCAGCATCACATCGACCAGCGGCGTGACGTTGATATCGGCCATCGGGGAACGCCGCCCCCGACCACGCTGCGACGGCAGGTTCATCGCCATCGCGCGTCAGCGCTCGCTATCGAGCTGGCGCGACAGCGTCGCGTGGAACCCGTCGGCGAAGCGCATCAGCCGCGCCTCGATACGGTTGATGGCGTGGCTGAAGCGATTGTACGCGATCACCGCCGGAATCGCCGCGAACAGGCCGATCGCGGTCGCGAACAGCGCCTCCGCGATCCCCGGCGCGACCACCGCGAGGCTGGTGTTCTGCTGGCTGGCGATCGAGGTGAAGCTGCGCATGATGCCCCACACCGTGCCGAACAGCCCGACGAACGGCGCCACCGAGCCGACCGTCGCCAGCACGTTGAGCCGATCGGACAATTGGTCGATCTCCTTCGCGACCGCCGATCCCATCACGGTGCCCAGCCGCTCGCGCACGCCCTCGCGGTCGATCCGCTGACCCTGCGTCGAGCGCCGCCATTCCGACACCGCCGCGCCCAGCACGCGCGCGGAGGGCAGATCCTCCTGCCCGCGCGTCCGCACGAAGGCGTCGATATCGTCCGCCTTCCAGAATTCCTTTTCGAAGACATCGGTTTTTCTGCGGGTCCGCCCGAGCTTCAGCCAGAAGGCGATGATGATCGCCCAGGTCCAGATGCTGGCCAGCAACAGCCCCAGCATCACCGCCTTCACCACCCAATCGGCCTGAAGGAACAGCGCAATCGGCGACAAGGTCGCAGCATCGGTCTGCAAAATCGGATTCAAGACGGCATGTCCCCCTGAGCGGCGAGGCGGCGGAAAAGATCGACCCAGGCCGCCGGCTGGCGCCGGGGGCGGCCGTCGGGCCCCACCAGCGCCGCGGTCACCGTGGCCTCGGTCAGCAATTCCGCGCCGCGCCTGACTGTCTGATGAATGACGACGCTGGCGGCGCGTGCCGCGATCACCCGGCTGACCAGCAGCAGCGCATCGTCGAGCCGCGCCGGCAAGCGATAACGGATCGCCATTTCGGTGATCGCATAGGCGCCACCGCCGGCCTCTATCGTGGCGCGCTGGTCGATCCCGGCGACCCGCAGCATATCGGATCGCGCACGCTCCATGTAGCGCAGGTAATTGGCGTGATAGACGACGCCCGACAGGTCGGTATCCTCGAAATAGACGCGCACCGGGAAACGATGCGTCGCCCCGTCGAAATATCCCTGCGCGGGCTGGTCCTGACCGTGCGGCGTCATTGCCGCGCTGTTAACCTAACGATGGCGGCGAAGAAACCCTATATGGTATCGATCGCGCGCCGCTACGCCGCGACAAAGCTGTTGATCGCGCGATCCTTCCGCACCCGCAGCCCATCGAAGATCGTGCCGTTCATCGCGATCCACACGCCCGGCCCCGCCACCTGCGAGGCGGCGACCGCCATGCCGAGATTGAACGTGGCGTCGCTTTCCGCAAAGCGCGCCGGGGCCAGCGCACCGACCAGCACCACCGTCTTGCCACCGACGTCGCCCAGCGCCTTTGCGGTTTCGGTCATCGTATCGGTGCCGTGGGTGATGACGATGCGCGGTTCATCGGCCGCGCGCACCGCCGCCGCGATCGCCGCACGATCGGCATCATCGATCTCCAGACTGTCCTTGCGCATCACTTCCTGCACGCGGAACGGCACCGCGACGCGCGCGGTACGCAGGATACGGTCGACGACGCTGTCGCCGATCTGATATTCGCTCAGCGCATCGAAATAGAGTTTGTCGATCGTCCCGCCGGTGGTCAGGATCAACAGGCTCATTGCGCCGTCTCCAGCAGGCCGTGGCGGATCAGCATCGCGGTCGGATCGGGGTCACGGCCGCGAAACGCGCGGAAGCTTTCCGCCGCCGGGCGCGTCGCGCCGCGCGACAGCACTTCGTCACGCAGCGCGCTGCCCGTCGCGCGATCGATCAGCCCGTTCTCGGCGAAGCGAAGGAACCCGTCCGCCGCCAGCACCTCGGCCCACAGATAGCTGTAATAGCCGGAGGCGTAGCCGCCAGCGAAGATATGCGCGAAGCCGTGCGGGAAACGGTGCCAGGCGGGCGGGCGCATTACCGACACTTCGTCGCGCACCGCCTCGATCACCTCCATCGGATCGCTGCCCAGCGTCCCGAGATGCAGCAGGAGATCGAACAGCGCGAATTCCAGCTGACGGACAATGAACATCCCCGACTGGAAACGCCGCGCCGCGACCATCCGGTCGAACAATGCCGGCGGCAGCGGCGCCCCCGACGCATGATGACCCGACATGCCGGTCAGCACCTCGCGATCCCAGGCGAAATCCTCCATCAACTGGCTCGGCAACTCGACCGCGTCCCACTCGAACCCACTCGTCCCCGCGATCGAGGGGCGATCGACGCGCGTGAACAGGTGATGCAGGCAATGGCCGGTTTCGTGCAGCAGCGTCACCACGTCATTGTGGCTCAGCAGCGAGGGCTGGTCAGGACTTTTCGGCGCGAAGTTGCAGACCAGATAGGCAACCGGGACGCGCTTGGCATTGCCGTCATGGAGGCGCGGTCGCGCCTGTGCCATCCACGCCCCGCCGCGCTTCCCCGCGCGCGCGTGCAGATCGAGATACAGGCCCGAAAAGACCTCGCCGCTGTCGTCGACCACGTCGAAATAGCGCGCGTCGGGATGATAGAGCGCGACATTGTCACGCTCGACCAGGCGGATGCCGAACAGCCGATGCAGCAACGTCTGCCAGCCGGCGGTGACGCGCTCGACCGGGAAATAGCCGCGCACTTCCTGTTCATCGACCGCATAGCGTGCCTGCCGCAGCCGGTTCGCGGCAAAGCCCGCGTCCCATGGCTGGAAATCCGCGATGCCCAGCGTGTCGCGCGCGAAATCGCGCAGCGCGTCGCGATCGCGCTCCGCCGCCGGGCGCGCACGCTTGCCCAGGTCGCGCAGGAACGCCAGCACCTCGCCAGCATTCGGCGCCATCTTGGTCGCCAGCGACCATTCGACCGGATCGGTGAAGCCCAGCAGCCTGGCCGCCTCGCGCCGCAGTTCGAGGATGCGGGCGATGCGCGGGCCGTTGTCGAATTGCCCGGCATTCGGCCCCTCGTCCGACGCGCGCGTGCCGTAAGCGCGATAGACGGCGGCGCGCAGTTCGCGATCCTCGGCGAAGGTCAGTACCGCATTGACGCTCGGCTGTTGCAGAGTGACCAGCCAGCCGTCGAGCCCCTTCGCCTCCGCCGCGGCGGCGAACATCGCCTTGTCGGCGGGGGACAGGCCGGCAAGACGCGCCTCATCGGTGACATGCTCACCCCAGGCATCGGTGGCGTCGAGCAACGCGCTGCCGAATTCGGTCGACAGCGTCGACAGTTCGACCGAGATGTCCGCGAAACGTGCGCGCTCCGCCTCGTCGAGCGCGACACCGGACAGGCGGAAGTCGCGAACTGCATGCTCCACCGCGACACGATCTGCCTGGGGGAGTGCGGCGAAGGCGGGAGAAGCCTCCAGCGCGACCAGCACGTCGTACAAATCGCGATTCTGCGCGACCGCCATCGAATGCTGGACCAGCTTCTCCTGCCCGGCGGCATGCGCGGCGCGCAGCGCGGGCGTGTCGGCAACGCCGCGCAGGTGCGACACCGCCGACCATAGCGCATCGATCCCCGCCTCGGCGCGCTCCAGCGGCAGCCACGCACGCTCGAACGTCGTCGGCCGCTCCCGCGTGACGATCTCGACCGCCTCGGCATGACGGGCGATCGCGGCGTCGAGCGCGGAGGCGATCGCATCGGGGGTCAGCGCGGCGAAATCGGGCAGCGTCAGCGGGTCGAGCAACATGGTGGTCATCAAGCGGCGTCCTATCGTGATCGATGAAGGATAGGAATGCCGGGCGCGTTGTGCGAGGGGGCAGCGTGCCATCCCGTCGCCGGCGCCGGCCGCCTCACCCGCGCACCGACAGCCCCAGCCACCAGGTGCGCGGCGTCGCGCGTTCGACCACGTCCGCGCCGGTGATGCCGGTCTGCACCTCGCTGTCGAAGGCATTTTCCACCCGCGCCTCCAGCGCCAGCGCGCGGGTCAGCGGCAGCGCGGCATAAGCATCGAACACCGTCGCGGGGGCGAGGCGGCGGCTGTTCTGGTCGTCCTCGAACTGGCCGGCCAGATAGCGCATCGTCACCGAGGCGGTGGCACGATCGCGGCGCCAGCCGAGCGTCGTCGTCACCGCGTCGCTGGGGGTCTGTGCCGGACGCAGGCCGTCGAGCGCGGCGGCGGCGCCGCTCGCTTCGACGCGCGCCTCGGCATGGCTCCACGAGGCGATCGCGAACAGCGCGCCACGATCGACCCGCGCATCCACCTCCACCCCGTGCGAGCGGATCGCATCGAGATTCCGGCGCACGCGATAGCTGCCCCCCGCCGCGACGAAGCCGACGCCGGGGAAGGTGCCCGGCCCCAGCCCGGCGGTCACGTTGGAGATCGCGCCCGCCAGCCGGTTGGTGAACCAGCCGGCGGTCAGCGACACGCCCGCGATCGGGGTCAGCGCCACCCCCGCGTCCACCCCGGTCAGCCGCTCGGGCGCGAGGGCGGCGTTGGCGGCGGTCGCGTCCGCCCCGGCGCGGAACGGCCGGTAGAGTTCGTTGAGCGTCGGCAACCGCCAGCCGCGATAGCCGGCGACGCGCAGCACCAGCGGCGGCGCGATCGTCCACGCCACCCCGGCGCGCCCGGTCGCTTCGGTGCCGGCGCGATCCGCGAAGGTCATGTCGGTGATCGGCGCGCCGGTCGCCAGCGTCGCCTCGCGCAGGAAGCCGTTCGCGATCCGCCAACGGTCTATCCGCGCGC